>DATEDR010000299.1:0-14033 GCA_035281605.1 Sphingobium sp. | reverse complement strand
ATTGACGATATCTGATTCGCTGGCGCCCGCCCGGCGAGGGGGTGGGAATGGCACTGTCACCGGATCGCGCAGCGATCAATGCCTTGCAGGACGCGCTCGACGCGGTGCTCGCCGCCGCTGGCGAGAACCCACCACAGGCCGTGGTTCGGCGAATCCGCGAGGGTCTGTCGGCGCATGCGGTGGCCGTGGAGACGGCGCGAGCTGTCACTGACACCGTGCGCATGCCAAGCGCGACCTTCGATCCCTCCGATCCCAAGATCGTGGGTCGCATGGTGTCCTTGGCGCTGCTCGCCCAGCCGTTGGTTCGATTGACCGATATCAGGTCGTCTTATGGCTCGGGTGTCTACGCGATCTATTATTCTGGTGATCATCCGCTCTACGCCGGGATCTCCCGGTCCGAGACCCCAATCTATGTCGGCAAGGCCGACCCGGCGAACGATGATGCCAGCACCACCCGCGAGCAAGGCGCGCGCTTGACGGCGCGCCTTCTGGAGCATGCGGGCACGATCGCGACCGCCGCCGGATATGCTGATCAACTGCCCAATGGCCTGTCACCCATCCGACTTGAGGACTTCCTCTCCCGCCGCCTAGTCTGCGCCACAAATGCTCAGCTTGTGGCCGAGAAGCATCTCATCCGCACGTTTTGGCCCGTGTGGAATGCCGAAACAAAGGCGTGTTGGGGCATGAGCAAGCATGGCGATGCCGCCTCGACCCGGGCCAACAAGCGCTCGCCGTGGGACGTAGTGCATCCCGGCCGGCAGTGGGCGCTTGACGAGCGGCTCCAGAACTCGCTTTCGCCGGACGAGATCGCCGCCCGGATCGCGGCCACGCTGGAGCGCGTGCCGCCCCGCCGCGATCACGCCGCGCTTCTCGAGGAAATGCTCGAGGGGTTCAGGCAGAATGGCGGGGGCGCCAACGAGCGAGAGGTCGGTCCCAATGAGGACGCGGCCGGCCCCTCCGAGGAGGAGGTTGGTGGCGCGGACGACTGACGAAATCGACCCGGAGCGCAGCGCGCGCATGCGTCTCATCCGGGGACGCGACACCAAGCCTGAGTTGCGGGTGCGACGCGCGCTACACGCGGCTGGCCTGCGCTACCGCCTCCAGGCCAAGGACCTGCCCGGCAGACCGGACATCGTGTTCCGCAAGCGCAAGGTCGCGATGTTCGTGCACGGGTGCTTTTGGCATCAGCATCCAGATCCGGCGTGCAAGCTGGCGCGCATGCCGAAGTCGAGGCAGGAGTTCTGGGAACCAAAGTTGCGGGGAAATAGGTCGCGCGACGAGGCGGTTAAGGCTAAGCTTGAGGCGGGGGGATGGCGAGTGTTCGAGATCTGGGAATGCCAACTCGGCGCTGAGCCTCTCGACATGATCATCACGGAAATCCAGGCCGCGCTGCGGCGGCCAGGAAAAACTGGGTAGCCCGCGGCGGAGATTGGATGTCACAGGATCAGGAACTCGACCTCACGCCCGCGCCGCGCGTGCTTCAGATGCTTGGCGAGATCAATCTCGAGGTGTGGCGTTGTCTCGCCGAATTGATCGACAATTCCATCGATGGCTTCATCGACGCGGCGCGCGCCGGCCAGCCAATCGACCGGCCGCAGGTCAGCGTCGCCATTCCCACGACCAACAGCGAGAGCGCCCGGATCCAGGTCACCGACAATGGTCCCGGCATGTCGATCGACACGCTCGAGAACGCGCTGAGGGCGGGCTGGTCGGGCAATGACGCGCTGTCGAAGCTCGGCCTTTTCGGCATGGGCTTCAATATCGCCACCGCTCGCATGGGCATGGTGACCGAGGTCTGGACCACGCGCGCCGGGGACCCCGAATGGGTCGGAGTTCGGATCGATCTCAATGAGTTGCGCTCGACTGGCAACTACCGCGTCCCGCGACAGACCAGACCAAAGACGGACCCAGCTCGTCACGGCACCGACATCACGATCACACGGCTCAAGCCCGAGCAGCGCGCCTATCTCGCGAAGGCGAATAATCGCTCGACGATCCGCAAGCACCTCGCGCGCGCCTATTCCTCGCTATTGAGCACATCCGAGGTCGGGACCATCCGCCTCGAGGTCTCGAATTCCCGGATCAACCCGCTCAGGCCATGCGTGTGGAGCGCGGAGCGCTCGGTGGAATTGGCCGACGGCACGATCGTCAACGCGGTCGAGAGCTTCGACGTGCCGCTCGCGCCACGCCGATTCTGCAACCACTGCATGCGAACCCTCGCCAGCGACGAGGAGAGCTGCCCGACCGGCGGTGACAGCTGCGCGGTGGTGGAGACGCCGCGACGGCTTCGCGGCTGGGTGGGCTTGCAACGCTATCTCGATAAGAGCGAGTTCGGTCTCGACCTCATCCGAAATGGCCGCAAGATCGAGATTGGCAACAAGGATCTATTTAACTGGTCCGACGGCGACAGCGTTGAGGTGGAATATCCCATCGACGATCCGCGAAGCCGTGGTCGCTTCATCGGGGAGATCCACCTCGACCATTGCCAGGTGAGCTACACCAAGAACCGCTTCGAGCGCGATGATCCGGCATGGGCCGAGATGGTCCGGGTCGTTCGCGGGGACGGGCCGCTCCGCCCGAACGCCGCGCGGCAGCTGGGCCACACCGACAATCACAGTCCGCTCTACAAGCTGTTCCAGGCGTTCCGCCGCAGCAGCCCGCAGGGCAAGAACGGCCTGTGGTCCCGCGTCCTCGTCGTGCAGGATAATGACCGGGCGCAGCAGATGGCCGCCGAGTTCGCCAAGGACGAGGTCGAATTTCTGTCGGACGAGCGCTGGTGGCAGCTGATCGAGGAACAGGATCGCCGCATTCTGGGCGATGGTCCCAACGCGCCGCCCCCGCCAGTGCCGGACGGGTTCCTCGGCGACGCCTCGCCGCCAGATCCGCCAGCTGACGAAAATCCGCGCGAGGAGGCACCACCCTCGCCCGCGCCCCCGCCGCCCGCGCGTCGCCCCGTCCACGAGTTGTCGCGCCGCTACGTCCATCCTACCTTCCGTGTCGAATATGACATTCAAGCGTTCGCGGTGGAGCCGGGCGATCCTGACCTCCCACCGGGTCAGCCTTGGATCGTGCGGCTGGAGGATGTGTCGACACGGACCTACGCCTATCTGTTCGACGCTACCCACGAGATATTCCGCTCGACCACGATGACCCCGCTCGACGCGATGCTCGTGGAGCTCACGCATCGAACGATCGAGTTCCTTCGCGGGCAGAGCATGGAGGCGACGACGGGCGCCGTGCTGGCGGACTTCCGCTCGGTCTACAGCGTGGACACGCGGCTGGACGCACAGGAGATCATCGGCCTCGCCACCAACGCCATCGCCGACCTGTGCCGGGCGGTGAGCGCGCTCATTCCATCGGCCGACGCTGTCCCCATCCATGACGAATTGGTCGAGCGCGACCGGGCGGCGATGGCGCGCAGGATGGCCGGTCGCGGCGTTCCCGACCCTCGCGCTCTAATCGAGGACGGGCGCTCCTGGGACTACGCCGATGGCGCCACGGTGCGAGGCCTCTTTAATCGCCGCCCCGAGCTGTTTCTCGACGGACGCTATTGGGACGAGCCGCATCAGGCGATCGACTTTGGCGATCCCGAGATCACCGCCGAGGCTCGACGGGCGACGGTCGCGCGCTACGATGCCTATCTCGGCGATGTGATCTGGCTGTCCGAGCAGACCCCGGCCGAGATAGAACGCGCCTCCCGGGACGCGATTATCAGGGCGACCTGCTCCCTGCGCCTTCTGCGTCCCGACGTCGCGGTCTGATGAGCGAGCCCTTCCTCGACGCGCGGCGCTTGTTGCTTGGCCCGTGGCGCGCGTTCGAGCGTGACGTGGCCCGCCTGTTGATCTGCAACGGCTTCGACGACGTGCGTATCGTGGGCGGCGCGGGGGATAAGGGCGCCGATGTGCTGGGCGTGAAGGCCGGCCAACTCTGGGTCATCCAGTGCAAGTTCACAACCAATGGATATCCCTCCCCCTCCGCCGTCGATGAGGTCGGCGAGGCGGCGCGCTATTATGGCGCGGAGCGGATTTATGTCGCGACCAGTCGTCGCGCTGGCCCCGCGATGCAGACGGCGACGCGCCGCTGGTCAGCGCTCGGGTTGGAGATCGGCATCCTCGAGCCGGCCACCTTGCTGGAGATGGCGCGCCGCAGCCCAGAATATCCGCCGCGACGCCGGGATCTGCGCGATTATCAGGACGAGGCGGTTGAGCAGTTCGTCGGCGCGCTGCGGGAGACCGGGCGAGCGCAGGCCGTGCTGGCGACTGGTCTTGGCAAGACCGTGGTGCTCGCCGAGAGCGTGGCCCAGATGTTCAGGGATGAAGCGATACCCCATGGACGCGCGCTGGTCCTCGCCGGCACCCGAGAGCTTGTGGATCAGCTCCAACGCGCGTTCTGGGATCAGCTTCCCACTTGGGTCGGGACGCATCGCCTGATGGGAGGCGAGCAGCCCAGCGACTGGGACGGGATCACCTTCGCGACGGTTCAAAGCGCGGTTTCGCGCCTAGACGATCTGCCTGATTTCGGGCTTTTGCTGATCGACGAGGCGCATCATGTCGGCTCGGAAAGCTTCGCGCGGGTGACTGACCGATTGGCGGACGCGATGATTGGCGGGGTCACCGCGACGCCATGGCGTGGCGATGGCTATGATATCGATCATCTGCTGGGCCCCGCTGTGATTCGGATCGGAATCGCGGAGGGTTTGAAGCGTGGCTTCCTATGTGAGGCGGACTATCGGCTGCTCGCAGATAACATTGACTGGGAGTTCGTGCGCAACAGCTCACGCAACAGCTACTCGCTCAACCAGCTCAACAAGTTGCTCTTGCTGCCGACGCGGGACGAGGAGGCCGCGCGATCGATACGCGCCACATTCGACACGGAGCGCCGGAGGAGCGCGATCGTCTTCTGCTCATCCGTCACGCACGCTCACAGCTTCGCCGGCACGCTACGCCTGTTCGGCTTCAAGGCGGAGGCCATCACCGGTGAAATGTCGGGCCGTGAGCGGGACCGCCTGATGACCGCGTTCCGCAAGGGCTCGATTGATGTCATCACCACGCGCGACCTGTTCAACGAGGGCGTCGATGTGCCGGATGTTGATATGATCGTGTTCATGCGGGTCACCCACAGCCGGCGCATTTTCGTCCAACAACTCGGGCGTGGGCTGCGCATTAGCCCGAACAAGGACAAGGTGGTGGTGATCGACTTCGTCAGCGACCTCCGGCGGCTCGCAGAGGTGGTCGAGCTGGAGAAGGCGGTGCGTGGTGATGTCGAGCGCCTTCGGATGCCTGGAGTGATCCAGTTCCGTGACGAGAGCGCGGGTAGTTTCATGCTGGACTGGATGAAGGATCAGGCGGATCTGTTCACGCGCGAGGGAGATCCGACCCTTGAGCTGCCCGCCTTCGACTTTCCGCCAGTGCCGCCAAGCGGGGCGGTCCAATGAGCAAGCTGCCGCTACAAATCCGCGACGCGATACAGGCCAAGCTCTGGGCCGAGTGCGACGAGCGGGGCTGGATGTCGCTGCCCTATGCCGAGCGCGCGCCATTCTATGAGCGCTGGACGAGGGATCCTTCGATCGGTGGGCAGCTGGCGCACCTGATGGATGCTCGCGCCGTGCGGGTCTACATCAAGGACACGCTGGTCAAACCCTATGTTCGCGAGCGTCTGCTCGGCAGCGAGGATGTCGTGCTCGCCACGCTTGGAATTGAGGCGGTCGGTGACGCACCGGAGCGCTTCATCAAGCCACACGGGCTCAGGTTGGAGGATGGTCGCGTCCTGTGCTGGGGACGCAGCCGGGAATGGAAGTCGATCCTGCTCGCCGTCTTCGAACGCGGCGCCTCGCGCAATGCGTCTCCCTTCGGTGTCGTCCTTGTGGAAAGCGGCCAGACGGAGGATCCCAAGCGGCGCGAGTTGGTGAAGGAAGCAGCGCGGCGGCTTGGCATCGCGCGGATGGAATGGCTGGACGACGAATGAGGGATCGCTTCAAGGGATGGTATCCGAAGGACGCCAGCGCGCTCGCCACCCTATGGGACCACGCGCTGTTCGTTCCTGACGCGAATGTCCTCTTGCATTGCATCCGGCATCCCGCGCCGGTGCGTGACGAACTCTTGCGGGTGTTCGAAACCTTGCGCGAGTCCCTGTGGATTCCGCACCAGGTGGGTCTCGAGTTTCATCGCAATCGGCTGGATGTCGAGATTGGCGCGGAGGATGCTTATGAAAAACTGATCGCCGACTATGACAGCGCATTGAATCAAGCGCGCGAGAGATTGCGACAGATGCGCGCGCACCCGGTCATCGATGGTGCCGCTGAACTGGCGGCGATCGACACCTTCCTGACCGGGTTCCGTGCGCGAATGAACAATGCGCGCGGCGACCACCCCAAGATGGAGATCGCGGCCGCGATCACAAAGCTGACGGAATTGCTTGAGGGCCGTGTCGGCGAACGCTGGCCGCCGGAGCGACTGGCCTCCCTCAAGAAGGAGGGCGAGGACCGCTACGCCAGAAAAGTCCCGCCAGGGTACAAGGACGCCAAGAAGGACGGCGATGGCGACAAATTTGGCGACCTGATCATCTGGCGTGACATGATCGACAAGGCAAAGGCAGAGGGGCGGCCCGTCATCTTCATATCCGATGACGTGAAGGAGGATTGGTGGTGGCTTCATCGCGGCCGCAAGCTCGGTCCGCGACCTGAACTGGTCGAGGAGTTCAGCGCTGGCTCGGGGCAGGATTTCCACATCTATGAGTTCATGAACTTCCTGCGCGTTGCTGGTGATCGACATCCGGAGATCAAGAAAACGGTCGAGGTTGTCGCGCAAAGCCTTCGAGACGACGAGCGCGCGCGTCGCCGCCAGCGCAACGCCGACGAGGCGGCGGCTCTGCGCGACAGGATCTCTGATCTCGAGGATGAGCGCGAGCGTGTCGTACAGGCGCTTTCTGGAACGCCGGGTACCGAGTTCGATCGGAAGACCATGGATCGAAACTCGCTTCGGGCCAGGCTGGAGCAGCTGAACGCAGAACTTCGCCGCTTGAATGACGCCCCTGGCGTTCATGACGACACGGATGACGACGAGGGCGAAAAATGAGCCTCGCGTGGCCAGACACTGCGGAAAGAACCGGCCCGCACATCTAGCGCCCAAGAGGACCGGAATACAGCCCAGACCAATGTCCGCTTTCGGGATCGAACGTCGACCGGCTGATCTTGCTGCCTACCATGTGTCAGCGTTCACGCGATCATTTTGCAGATTTAACCCGCAAACGGCCGATTGGCGAAAATGCGGGTTAAATCCTTCGTTGGAACCCCCTGCCTGATCGTTCGTGCCCTAAGGCCGCTGGTTCGGGTTGTTTGCTGACTGGCAGGTTTTCGCGGCGCCGTTGCCGAAGGTAAAGTTATTGCGACCATAAATATCTACGATCAGGTATGATCGAGCCGCGATTCAAGGTGCCCGATCGACCGAGTAAAACTGGACCCGTTCGCAGAATGATTGTCGGCCTGGCTGAGGTGGGAGACCTCAGACGAGCAGCGGCTTATTGTAAGAGTTCATCTGAATCTTCATGGGCCAGACCGGCGTCAGGAAGCGAGGATGCCTGCTTCGCGACCAGGGCTTCTTTGCGTGCGATCGCGGCTTGCGCTTCGCAGGCGATCGCCTTGGATACTTCGGGGTGACATTTGCCGACAACGCGCCTGCGCTGGGCGAGCGGTCGATAGGCGAGGATCGTCTTGCCGGGGACCGAGATTTGCTCGTACTTCGCAGGAGGTGCCGCGATTGTCCCGACGGGAAGGATTGCCACAAAAAGGGCGCCAGATAGGCGAGCAGTCCGCAGACCGCTGATTCGACCAACGGCGCAGACGGATTGCTTGCCCGAGTCGCAAGCAGTCGAAAGCGACGATGCGCACCGATAGACATAGTCGAAAATTGCACGCAATTTACATAAGAGATATTCTTCACAATACATTAGTAAATTTATTATTCTACTAATATTCACATGAATAGCCATTGCATTTATCCAGTCAATAAAAAGATCTTTATGTAAACCCTCGTATATTCTTTTACATTTAATGACCATATTAAATTCATGCGGTCTAACCATAGTGTTGACAATTGAATTTTATTTTTGGCAGATAGCATAGATTTTTCTGCAATGTCGAAGGCATGCATGCCTTATCCCAGCCAATATCTCGTCAGCCGGAGCTTTCCGTCCAGAACCCGACCTCAAGGCATATGCGGGCGAAGCTGATATCCACGCGGCAATAACTTTCTTCTCAATTCTTGTTCAAATCTCAAGTTGTGCGGGAAAGTACTCTAGCGAGGGGGATGGGAACCAATGGAGGAAGAGGAAGTCTGTCAAAGTTCAACTTTCTCCCTGTTCCCAGCCTCCGCCTAGAGCGAGGAACAGGGACACCTGATCGTCGGCGATCCGAGCCTTTGACGCCGCCAGCACGACTTCGGCTTCGGCAGCTGCTCGCTGAGCATCAAGCAGGTCCAGCAGCGGAGTGCGGCCGGCGCTATAGAGAATCTGCGCATCGTCCCGCGCCTTGACGGCCATGTTTCGCGCCAATTCTAGGCGGGCGTGGCGGTCAAGGTCGCGCCCATAGGTTGTCAGGCTGGTTTCGACCTCACGAAGAGCGTTGAGCACTATCCCGTCAAAGTGCGCCAGGGAGGCGTCCGCTCTGGCGTTCGCTTGGTGGATCCGCGATCTGACAGCTGGGGTGGGCAAGGTCCAGGAAATGAGGGGACCCAGGCTCCAATGGTTGGCAGGGCTTGTGCCGAGGTCGGATAGAATGCCGGTTGAGCCCAAGCCTGCACCCAGGCTGATGCGCGGATAGAGCTCGCCGATCGCTACGCCGATCCGCGCCGTGGCAGCGGCCAGATCGCGCTCCGCCTCGCGCACGTCGGGACGCCGCTGCAACAGGCTGGCCCCGTCTCCGACGGGCACAGGGCGCGTCAGGTGAGGAGGTTCAGCGCAAGTGGCGACTTCGGTTGGGAATTCCGCCGGCGGGCGGCCGGTAAGCACGGCGATGTGATACAGGGCGGTCTTTCGTCGTGCTTCGAACACCGGCAGAGCGGCGCGATCGTCTTCCGTCCGGGCATCAGCGCGGAAGGCGTCGGTTCGCGCGATCCGTCCCGCACGTCCAAGGCGACGTTGGACGCCGGCGATTTTGTCCTGGATGTTGACGACCGAACGGGTAACGGCCAGTTCCTCTCCGGCGGTGCAGGCTTCCACATACGCGCGCACCACGTTGGCGACGACGGTCACGCGCACAGCGTCGCGAACGGCGCGGCTGGCTTCCGCATCGGCCTCGGCAGCCTCGACCAGGCGCTTCAACTGGCCGAACAGGTCAAGCTGATAGGCGACACGGCCTCCGACGCTGCCGACAGTCAACGGGGGGATCGGTGTCTCGCGCAGATAGGACTGGGTGGAGAACTGCCTTCGTTCTGCGGCTACTTCAGTCTCTACCTCCGGGCCATATGCGTCCTTTGCCTCGTGGATTGCGACTTCGGTGCGCTCGAGGTTGGCAGCGGCGACCCGAAGGTCGGTGTTGGCGGCCAAGGCCTCGCCGACAAGCCGGTCGAGAAGCGGGTCGTCATACAGTCTCCACCAATTCTGAGGAAGCGCGTCGGTATCGACGGGAAGGCCGGCAGCGCCGACGAATTTGCCCTGGGCGGCAGGGGATTTGAGCACCGCACTGTTGGGACCCTTATAATCCGGTCCAACCCTGGTGCAGCCCACCAGCAGCACCGCGCCGAGGGCGGAGAGCGTCAGGCGCCTCATCGCTTGTCTTACCATGGCAGACTCCTGCGGATTTTGCGTGCGTCGGCGCGTGGATGGATCACGACCGTTGCCGTTTGTCCCGGGATAAGTCGCACATTCGCCGGCTTGTTTTCGATCTCGATCCGGACCGGGATGCGCTGGGGCAGCCGGACCCAGTCGAAGTTCGGTTTCACATCGGCGTACTGGCCGTCGGTCCCGCCACGCTCGCGGTCTTCGATGCCGCCGGCGATGCTGTGGACGCGACCATGGATTTCGTCTGCGACGCCCATAATGTAGATGCTCGCCTGATCGCCGACCTGGATGGCCGGCAGCTTGGTCTCCTCGAAATACCCCTCAACTCTGAGGGTCTTTCCATATACGAGGGCCAGAACAGGCTTGCCGACAACGACATAGACGCCGGGCTGCAAAGTCGTATTGGTGACGACCCCGTCAACCGGCGCGCGGACCAGGGTGCGCTCGAGGTTGAAGCGGGCGAGGTTTCGGGCGGCAACCGCCTGCGCCACCTCTGCCCTGAGTTCGTCGGTCCGAGTAAGTCCCTGTTCAACCGTCTCTGCGGCAATCACCTCGCGGATCGCGCTGTTACGGCGATCTTCGCGAATCGACTGCGCGAGCGAAGCGCGCTTGTTCATCAGGGTTGCTTCAGCCTGTTCGAGGGCGAGTTGGTAGCGCGGCCGATCGACGACGAACAGCACGTCGCCCTTACGTACGGATTGGTTATCTATGACCCGCATTTCGGTGACGAGTCCGCCGACATCGGCAGACACAGGCACCATGTCGGCACGAACTTTGCCGTCACGCGTCACTGGATCCACCTGATAGCGCTGCCACAGCGCGTAGATCCCGCCAAGAATGGCGAGGATGACAAAAAACGTCGCGATCGAGCGCGCAAGATGGTGTCGGGAAAGCATGGTCAAGACATGAACCAGAAGTGAGGGGTGAGGTCTGCTCCCGCGCTCAATCCCCACCACAGGAGGACAAAGACGGCGAGGTCAAACAGGGCGGGTTGCCAAAGGAGCCGATAGAATGTGAGGCGCTGCATCGGCGTGCGCAGGACATATACCAGCACGGCAGACAAGACCGCAGTGGCGAGGGCGGCGGGCACATAGATGCCACCAAAGTGAATTTCCTCGATCACACGCGGCCTCCTTGCACCATATGCAGAGTGGTGGTTTTGCCGGTGGTCAGGACCGGAGCAGCGGCTTCGGGGAACAGGTTGCAACGCATCGCCACGAGCGCGCGCAGCGCCTGCCTGCGGTATTCGTCGAGCGGGTGGGCAAGCAGACCGTCGATCGACCGGTCGATCGGCACCAATAGCCCCACGTCGGCCGGTACGATCTTGGAAAGTCGAGTGCGGGCGCGATAGTGATCAGCGATGCCCGCCAGCACCAGACCAAGGTCGTGTCGAAGATCGTGTGGGACATGGGACAGGGCCTTACGCACCGGAATGACGTTCCGCCCAATCCGCAGATCAGCAAGACTGTCCGCAGCATGGAGGTCATCGCCCGGAGGAGCCGCGACGACGCGCTGCGCGATCTGGCCAAGACGATCAACGGAGCGTGCCGTCCAGTCTCCGGGACGGAACGGCCGCCGGATGTCCGCCAGCACCGCAAGTTCAGTCCAGTTGGCGCGCATCACGCGGCGCAGGGTCCAGCGCGCGCTCGCAGTGCGGAACAGACGCGTCACGGCCAGCGTGGTGACGATGCCGCCCAACTGAGCAAGGCCGGTGTTCACGAAGACATAAAAATCAGCCTGAAACCGGGCAAGGAAACCCATGGCCACGATGAAGCAGGAGAACATCGGCAACGCTTCGGGCGAACGGCGCGGATCGGCCTGGATATAGCCCATCCACAGCAGCGCCGGGGCGAGCGTGATCATCAGCATTTCGTAGCCGTCCACTCGAGGGAGGACGACGAATAGGTAAAAGGCGGCCAGAGGGAAGGTCTTCAACGTCGCCTTAAGATATCGGCCGATCATCGGCGAGGGATCATCATGCGCCGCGAAGGAACAGGTGATGAGCGCCGCAAAGGCGGCCGTGGCGGAGCCACTGGGCCACGCCAACAGGATCCACACCGCACAATAGAGCATGATCGCCACCGCCGTGGCCGCTCCCGCCAGCACGGCCACACCGTGGTCGCGCGCGAGCCGGAACGACTGCTCATGCTCGTCCCTGAATTTCAGACGACCCGGCGACCCGATGCGGTTGGCAAGCCGCTGTGCGGTAGCGAAGGCATTCAGGAACTGCGCAAGGCGAACCGAGGCACTGGCGGCTAGCAGCGAAGGCCAGTCGCGGCGATCCTCTGCCTGCCTGGCCAGCCGCTCGCACTCGTCAATCAGCGGCCTAACGTGTGCAGTCTGACTGTTTGCCGATCCCAACCAATCCATCGTGCGGACAAGCAGTCCGCTGAGTTCGGGCTGGAGGCCATGCTCGCGCTCGATCAGGTCGAGCCGGTTGGCGGCAGCCGACGCGAGCGGGATAGTGTTGGCAAGCTGCTGCTGGAGCGCAATGACGCGGCGCTGCGTGATGGGCGCGGCGCGGTGATCGAACGGCAGGTGGATCGCGATCATCCCCAACTCGGTGACGTCGGATGCCAGCGCACGGCGGTGCTCGTTTTCCTGCTCGCGATTGTCGCCGCTCAGCACGTCACCCGCCCAGCGGCGCGCATGCCGCAAGAAGGACTTGGCCCGATCGCGGATCACAGGCGTTGCGCTCCACGGTTGCAGCATCGCGTGAACCATCGAGACGCTCAGGATCGCGACCGTCATTTCCGCCACGCGCCCTGCAGTGGTGTTGAATATATCGGCCGGATTTTCAACGGAAGGAAAGCTGATTACCGCCGAGCTGAAGGCTGCCATCTGGAACAGGAAGGCGCGCGGCGTCCGATCGAGCACCGCAAGGTAGATGCAAAAGCCCGTCCAGGACGCCATGCACAACACCAGCAGTTCCGGTGCGTTCTGGAGGTTGGGAACCACTGCGATCGTAACGATGGCACCGGTTGCGATTCCGGCGAGGCGATATAGCATCTTGGGCCGGAATGCGCCTGCCATGGGCTGTGCCGTCACATAGACGGTCAGCAAGGCCCACCAGGGCCGTGGTAAGCTGGCCGAGAACACGATTGCCAGCGTGACCGCCGCCGCAAGGAAGCTGCTCAGCGAGAACAGCAGCTTGCGCGCATCAATGGTCAGACTGGCCGACGACCAGGAGGGCAATGACTGTGCAGACGACATTTGCGAGGCAACCGTGACTTGACCGAAGCCGCGTGCGGATCATGTTCCGCTGCATGCCTCATTTGATTCGGTTCGCCTCATAAGCGCATCTCTTCGCTTACCCGTAGATCAAAACATTTATGGTTTAGCGCAATAATTTTGACGATAGGTTCAGATCACTCCTTCATGCGGCTCCGTAACCGCGTGCACCTTGAACAGTTCGCACTGGCAACCGTGGAAAGGATGATCGTTTGGGCAATGCCACCGTATCGCAATGTCGAGCTCTCTATGTCCGGCCCGTCATTGCGCATTGCCGCATCCTCTCGCACGCCTCGAATAAGGGACCTTTTGTTTTTGTTTGATATTAGGTGGACCGGGCGCACGGCCGGGTCAAACGAATGATTTTGGGGATGAGGGCAACTATTTCGACGAGCTCTCGTAGGCTGACAGAGCGGTCAGTCCGGCCTTATCTCGTTGGCGCGATCATGCCTTGCGGCTCGGCACTTGCGCGCATGTTGTTCGTTGCCTCGATCATCAGCCGATGGGGCGTATGGCATGGGCGCAGGGAGATGTACTCTGCCGTTTGGCGAACCAGATCGAAGCGATGGTTATGTGCGACGGCTGCGTGTAGAACGATGTCAGCTTGATCCCTTCCTTGCCGACGCGGTCGATCTCGGGCATTTCGATCCCTCATATCCTCGCCAAAGGAACAAATGTCCCGATACCGATGTCATCACCGAAGATGGCGAGGATAAGCGTTCCCTGCTAGCCTCAAGGTCGCCTCGCCGAAGCGACGCGCGATGCTTCTTGCGGCCCTGCGCATGCGCCGGGATCTCGAACGTTATACGGAAGCGGACCATCTCAACGGCCGCAGCAATTAATCGTTCGTGATGGCCCGGTTGAGCGAGCATCTCCCGCCCGTCAATGACGCTCCCTGATGATGCCATTCATCTAATCATAAGGCGCGAGAGGAGCAGAACCCTCTGCCCTGCCCTGATCGGCTGACAGGATCGTTGGGCCACAACATCACGCCAAGCCGACGCTCGCCAAGGAGACAGTTTGGGTGA
>DATEDR010000298.1:0-8289 GCA_035281605.1 Sphingobium sp. | reverse complement strand
TCGCGCAGGCCGTCTGGTCTAGCGAAGGGCCTGACGGCGTCACCGTCGCCTATCCCGACACCTGCGTCGGCACCGACAGCCACACCACCATGATCAACGGCCTGGGCGTTCTGGGCTGGGGCGTGGGCGGCATCGAGGCCGAAGCCGCGATGCTCGGCCAGCCCGTCTCGATGCTCATTCCCGAAGTCGTCGGCTTCAAGCTGGTGGGTGAACTCAAGGAAGGCGTCACCGCGACCGACCTCGTGCTGACCTGCACCGCGATGCTGCGCGCCAAGGGCGTGGTCGGCCGCTTCGTCGAATATTTCGGCCCCGGCCTTGCCTCGCTGTCGCTGGCCGACCGCGCGACGCTCGCCAACATGGCGCCGGAATATGGCGCGACCTGCGGCTTCTTCGGCATCGACGACAAGACGCTGGATTATATGCGTCTGACCGGCCGTACCGACGAGAATATCGCGCTGGTCGAGGCCTATGCCAAGGAGCAGGGCTTCTGGATCGATCCGTCGATCGAGCCGATCTTCACCGACACGCTGGAACTGGACCTCGCCACCGTCGTCCCCAGCCTTGCCGGTCCCAAGCGCCCGCAGGACCGCGTCGCGCTGCCGGAAGTCGATGACGTGTTCAACGCCGACATGGCGAACGTCTACAAGAAGGCGCAGCAGCGCGTTCCGGTCGAAGGCAAGGATTTCGACATTGGCGACGGCGACGTCACCATCGCCGCGATCACCAGCTGCACCAACACGTCGAACCCCGGCGTTCTGGTCGCCGCCGGCCTCGTCGCCAAGAAGGCGAACGAACTGGGCCTGAAGCCCAAGCCCTGGGTCAAGACCTCGCTCGCTCCCGGTTCGCAGGTCGTCACCGACTATCTGGAAAAGGCTGGCCTCCAATCGCACCTCGACGCGGTCGGCTTCAACCTGGTCGGCTATGGCTGCACCACCTGCATCGGCAATTCCGGCCCGCTGGCCGAGCCGATCAGCAAGGCGATCAACGAGAATGGCCTCGTCGCCGCCGCCGTGATCTCGGGCAACCGCAACTTCGAAGGTCGCGTGTCGCCCGACGTGCGCGCCAACTTCCTGGCCTCGCCGCCGCTGGTGGTGGCTTACGCCCTGAAGGGCACGGTGATCGAGGACTTCATTACCACCCCGATCGGCACCGGCAAGGATGGCCAGGACGTCTATCTGAAGGATATCTGGCCGACCAATGACGAGGTCGCGTCGACCATGGCCGGCTGCATGGACCGTCCGATGTTCCAGGCCCGCTACGCCAATGTCTACAAGGGCGATGCGCACTGGCAGGCGATCGACGTCACGGGTTCGGCCACCTACGCCTGGCGCGCCGGTTCGACCTATGTCGCCAACCCGCCCTATTTCGAGGGTCTGTCCATGACCCCGAAGCCGGTCACCGACATTATCGAGGCCAAGCCGCTCGCCATCTTCGGCGACTCGATCACCACCGACCACATCTCCCCGGCCGGCTCGATCAAGGCGTCTTCGCCTGCGGGCAAGTGGCTGAGCGAGCATCAGGTCGCCCAGGCCGACTATAACAGCTACGGCGCCCGCCGCGGCCATCATGAAGTCATGATGCGCGGAACCTTCGCCAACATCCGCATCAAGAACCTGATGCTGGACGGCGTCGAAGGCGGCATGACTCGCTATGATGGCGAAGTCCTGCCGATCTACGACGCGGCGATGAAGCACAAGGCCGACGGCACGCCGCTGGTGGTCATCGGCGGCAAGGAATATGGCACCGGCTCGTCGCGCGACTGGGCGGCGAAGGGCACCAACCTGCTCGGCGTCCGCGCCGTGATCGTCGAAAGCTTCGAGCGTATCCACCGTTCGAACCTGGTCGGCATGGGCGTGCTGCCGCTTCAGTTCAAGAATGGCGAGAACAAGGACACGTTCGGCCTTGCCGGCGATGAAACCTTCACCATTCAGAACGTCGCCGGCCTCAAGCCCCGCCAGGACGTCGAGGTGATTGTGAAGCGCGCTGACGGCTCCACCTTCACCTTCACCGCGCTGTGCCGCATCGATACCGTCAACGAACTGGATTACTTCCTGAACGGCGGCATCCTTCAGTACGTCCTGCGCAAGCTCGCCGCTTGATCGGCTGACGCACTGAGTTAGGAAATGAGGGCCGTCTCCCCCGGGAGGCGGCCCTTTTCTTATCCTTCCGCGGCGGGGGAGGTATGGCAGGCGGCCAGTTCCGCTCTCCCGCGAAAGAGGGTTCGAACGACTCAATGACCATCTTCATCGAAATCATCGGCTGGATGGGCGCGATCCTCGTGCTGGGCGCTTACATCCTCGTCACCAACGGACGGCTCTCCGGCTCCTCGGCGGTTTTCCAGTGGATGAACGCGCTGGGCGCGAGCTTCTTCGTCCTCAACACCTGGTGGCACGGCGCCATTCCGTCGATGGTTCTCAACATCATCTGGGGTGGCATTGGCTTCGCCGCGCTCTGGCGCTTGCGCCAGCGTGGTCGTGCGGACGGGCAATAGGAGGAATATCGCGCCGCCAAGAAAGGCTGCGCTGGCGAATGCCCCCGCGATTGACTAACCCCGGCGTGCAATGAAAAAAGCGCTCATCGTCCGACATGTGCCGCGTGAAGGAGCGGCGGGTTTTCTCCAGCCGATCGAAGCCGCGGGCTATGAGATCGAGCGTATCGACGTCGCCAGTCCGGATTTCGGCGATGTCGACCTCTGCACCCCGGACCTGCTGATCATGATGGGCGGACCGATGGGGGTCTATGAACATGACGCTCATCCATGGATTCCCGTGCAGATCGGCAAGCTGGCCGCGCGGCTGGAACAGGACCTCCCGACGCTGGGCGTATGCCTGGGCAGTCAGATGATCGCGGCGGCGCTGGGCGCGCGCGTCTATCCCGGGGAGCGCATGGAACTGGGTTTCGCGCCGATCACCCTGAACGGCGTAGGCGCCGATTCCCCGCTCCGGCATTTGCACGGGGTGCCGGTGCTGCACTGGCATAGCGACACCTTCGATCTGCCACGCGGCGTCGATCTGCTGGGATCCACCTCCAGCTACGACCATCAGGCGTTTCGCCGCGGCCGCAATGTGCTGGCGCTGCAATTTCATGCCGAAATGGGGGAGGATCCGCGCTTTGAGGATTGGCTGACCCATTTCTGGGCCGATCTCGACATCGCGAAGCAATGCGGCATCGCCCTGCGGCGCGATCATGACGAGCATGGCCCGGCCGCCGTGGCCGCCGGTCGGGCGATGATCGCCGAATGGCTGGTGGGCCTGCGCGTCTAAGCGGCTAGCGCGCCGTCAGAACTCGATGTCCAGTTCTTCCACCTCGTCCGGTTCCTTGCGCGCGTCGTCGATCCACTCGCGCATCAGGTCCCAGCTGTTGACCGTGTCGCAATAGGCAGCCGCTTTCGCCGATAGTGGAACGGCGTAGGTCAGGAACCGCTGCGCCACCGGCGCGAACATGGCGTCGGCCACGGTCGGTTCCTCCCCGAACAGCCAGGGGCCGCCATAGGCCTCGATACATTCGTTCCAGATCGCCTCGACCCGTTCGATGTCCGGCTTTGCCCCTGAAAAGATCGGGAATTTTTCATGCCGGACCTTCAGGTTCATTGGCAGGGCGGATCGAAGGTTCGCAAAGCCCGAATGGATTTCGCCCGAGACCGACCGGCAATGGGCGCGCACGATCCGGTCCCGGGGATACATGCCGACATTGGGATAAAGTTCGTGCAGATATTCCGCGATCGCCAGCGTGTCCCACACGCTCGCGCCTTCGTGCGTCAACCGCGGCACCAGCACCGACGGCGTCAGCAGCAGAAGCTCCGCCCGGTTTTCCGGATTTTCGAGCGCGATCATCTTTTCGACGACCCTCAACCCGGCCAGGCGGCACAGCAGCCAGCCCCTGAGCGACCAGGAGGAATATGTCTTGCTGGATATCGTCAGTTCCGCGACCGCCATGGCATCCTCCCATTCGATCTTATCTTTCATTAAACATGATGCGGTGCAATACGCAACAGCAGTATGACGTTCGTACAATGGCCGAATCGGGGCCGGGGGAACCTTTCGGGGCGCTATTGATACTATGATGATGCTATATTCTGGTTATCAGGCCCTGGACGACATGCTGATGCCCGCTCGTCTGGGGGCACAGATTGCCCTCGGTTTCCGCGACAAGATCGGCCCGATAGCGGATTGGCCCATGCCTCGCCGGATGTTCGCGTTGATGGACGTCTTCCAGGGCGCTCGACTTACTCACCATCGCCCCGCCTACGGCATTGAAACGGTGCGCAGCGGCAATGCCGTTGTTGCGGTGCGGGAAGAAGTGCTGCTCGACTGCCCCTTCGGCAATCTGCTCCACTTCGCGAAGGACGATGTCGACGCCGCCCAGCCAAAGGTTCTGCTCGTCGCGCCCATGTCGGGCCACTTCGGCACCCTTCTGCGCAGCACGGTCCAGACGATGCTGCGCGATCACGACGTCTACATCACCGATTGGAAGAACGCCCGCGATGTGCCGCTGTCGGCCGGGGCCTTCGGCTTTGACGATTATATCGACTATGTGATCACCTTCCTCCAGGAAATCGGGCCTGGCGCGCACCTGTTTTCCGTGTGCCAGCCTTGCGTGCCCGCCTTGGCCGCCGTCGCGCTGATGGCGGAGGATGGCGATGCCGCGACGCCGCGTTCAATGACGCTGATGGGTGGCCCGATCGATCCCCGGGCGGCGCCCACCGTAGTCAACGACCTTGCCAATGAGCGGCCCATCAAATGGTTCGAAGATCATCTGATCACCATCGTGCCGATGCGCTATCGGGGCGCGGGCCGACGCGTCTATCCCGGCTTCCTGCAACTGGCCTCGTTCATGTCGATGAACCTGGAGCGGCATGGCGAGCAGCATCGCGAACTGTATCAGCTTCTCGCCGATGGAAACGACGTCGAAGCGGCCAAGATCAAAAGCTTCTACGATGAATATTTCGCCGTGCTCGACATGACGGCGGAATTTTACCTGGAAACCGTCGACCGGGTGTTTCAACGCACCTTGCTGGCGAAGGGCGAGCTTACCCACCGCGGCCGCCGGGTCAATCCGGGCGCCATCCGCAGGACAGCGCTGCTTACCGTGGAAGGGGAGAAGGACGATGTCTGCGCCGTGGGCCAGACCGCTGCCGCCCATGCGCTCTGCACCGGCCTTCGCCCCCATCTGAAACGCCACCATCTTCAGATCGGCGCCGGCCATTACGGCGTTTTTTCGGGTCGGAAATGGGAAAAGGAAGTCTTCCCCCAGGTCCGCAACATGATCCTGGCGATGAACTGAGGCGCTTCCCTTCAGCCTTCCTCGCCCTCCGGCCGCGTCCATATCCACGCGTTGCCGATAAGCGCGGCGACCAGCGGAACGAGGAACCAGGGAAAGGGCGACAGCAACAGCGCCAGCAGTACGCTGATCAGGAAAGCGGCCGTCGCCGCCTTCTTGCCCCGACGGCTGATCGCCCCACGCTCCCGCCATCGGCGGATATGTGGCCCGAAATGGCGATGGTCGAGCAGCCGCGTCTCCAGCGCGGGGCTCGATCGGGCAAAGAAGAAGGCGGCGAGGATCATGAACGGCACCGTAGGCAGCAGCGGCAGGACCATGCCGATCGCGCCCAGAGCGAGCGAGAGAAAGCCCCCGGCCAGGTAGAGCGTCCGGCGCATCAGGCCGCCGGCAGCCGCAGCCGCACCAGCAGGCCGCCCAGATCCTCGCTTTCCTCCATCGCCACGGACCCGCCATAGATTTCCGCGACGTCGCGCACGATGGCCAGGCCAAGGCCCGTGCCCGGCTTGCCCGAATCCAGCCGCACCCCCCGGTCGAAGATGCGCGTGCGTTCCGCCTCGGGAATGCCGGCGCCGTCGTCCTCCACCAATATCTCGACCATGGCGCCGTTGCGCGCGACGGTCGCAAAGACGCTGCCGCCGCCATATTTGGCTGCATTCTCGATCAGATTGCCCAGCATTTCGTCCAGATCCTGCCGTTCGACCCGGACCGCCGCGGCCTTGTCTCCGTCCATGTCGATGCGCGCATCGGGATAGAGGCGCTGGACGGCGCGCTCCACCGCCTGCAGGCTGGTCCACACTTCCGCCCGGCTTTGGGCCGCGCCGCGTCGGCCCACCGCGCGGGCGCGGGCCAGATGATGGTCGACTTGTCGCCGCATCGTCGTCGCCTCGCGGATCACCGCGTCGCCCAGGTCGGGTGCCTGCGCCGTCGCGGCGTTCATGATGACGGTCAACGGCGTCTTGAGCGCATGGGCAAGGTTGCCGGCATGGGTGCGCGCTTCTTCCGCCTGCCGCTCATTATGGGCGAGCAGGGCGTTCAATTCCTCGACCATCGACAACACTTCGGCGGGCATCGGGTCGGTCACGCGGTTCTTTTCGCCTGCACGCATCCGCACGATCTCCTTGCGTACCCGGCGAAGGGGCCGCAGGCCGTACAGCGTCTGGAGCGTCGCCAGCACGATGAGGCCGAGCGCCAGCAGGGCGAAGCTTTGGAACAGTGTCGAGCGCAGCGTCCTGATCTGGTCGTCCAGCCCCGCGCGCGCGGCCGCCACCATGAACATCCAGCGCGTGTCGGAGCCGGGCAGGATGATCGTTCGCTCCATGATGCGCAGGTCCTCGCCGGGAAACTGCTTGCTGTCATAGGCGTGGAAGGTGCGATCCTGATGTTCGGGCAATATCTTGAGGGCCCGGTCCCATAGTGATCGGGACCGCCAGTCCTCATGCCCCTTCGCGCTGATCTGGTAATAAAGCCCGCTATTGGGTTCCAGGAAACGCTGGTCGGCGAGGGGGCGGTTGAACAACACCTCGCCATCCGGTCCGATTTCCGCCGACGCGATCATCGCGGTCAGCACATAGTTGAGCCCGTCGTCGAAATTGCGCGTGACCGCCGCTGACAGCACCCGATCGAGCGCCAGCCCGCCGCCCAACAGCAGCAGGCTGATCCACAGCGCCGCTATGCCGATCATGCGGCGGCTGAGCGAGCCGGTGGAACGAACCGTGATGGGGGCGGGAGGATCGGTCAAAGGACGATCGGACCTTTATCTCCGTTCGCCCGGAGCGTGTCGAAGGACTTCACTTTCTTCGGAGAGAGAAGGGGCTTCGAGGCGCTCAGCCCGAACGGAGCTATGGAAATCAGCGTCCGGGCTCGTCCAGGCTGTAGCCCAGGCCCCGAATCGTGGTGATCACGTCGGCGCCCAGCTTCTTGCGGATGCGCGTGACGAACACTTCGATCGTGTTGGAATCGCGGTCGAAATCCTGATCATAAATATGTTCGATCAGTTCGGTGCGGCTCACCACCTTGCCCTTGTGATGCAGCAGGTAGGACAGCAGCTTATATTCCTGCGCGGTGAGCTTCACCGGCTCGCCCTTCAGCGTCACCTTGCCCGATCGCGTATCCAGCCGCACATCGCCGGCCGTCAGCTCGCTCGACGCATTGCCCGACGCGCGGCGGATGAGCGCGCGCAAGCGGGCGATCAGCTCTTCGCTCTGGAACGGCTTTGCCAGATAGTCGTCCGCTCCCGCGTCCAGCCCCGCCACCTTGTCCGACCAGCTGTCGCGCGCGGTCAGAACCAGGACCGGCATCTTGCGGCCTTCCTTGCGCCAGCGGTCGAGCACGGTCAGGCCGTCGATCTCGGGCAGACCGAGATCGAGGATCACCGCGTCATAGCTTTCGGTCGAGCCGAGATAATGGCCATCCTCGCCGTCCGTCGCGAGGTCCACGGCGTAGCCCGCGCCCTCCAGCGTCGAGCGAAGCTGGCGCCCGAGATTGGGTTCGTCTTCGACGATCAGAACGCGCATCTGGGCTCCCCGAACCTGTTCATCTGCGCCGTCAACCCGCGTTGCGGCGATCGGTTGCTTAGGCGGAACGAAGTGGGAAACGCGGCGCGAATGTCAATCGCCGGGGCGTTACGGCCGCGAGCGGCGGATGATTCGGCCGGTCTGGGGGTCGACGTCGACCCAGATGACGCGGCCGTTCTCCATGAACTTCATGCGGTAGGTGCCGCCGTTGAGCTCGGGGCCGAGATAGTCGGCGCCGCCCATGAACGGGATCACCTTGCGCTCGATCTGCGGCAGCGGCAGGGCGCGGCCACGCTGCTTGTCGCGGAACGCCTTGTCGGCATCGCGCGGCGGATCGGCCAGCGCGGGGGCGCCGGCGAGATTGGCGGCGAGGAGAGCCGCAAGAAGGGTACGAAACAGGGTCATAAACGCGACTCTTTGTGCAGGGCGCCTTCTACCAGCAGGCATTGAATGCGTAATGAATGCCCCCGAACGCCCCCGTTCAGGCGGCGGGTGT
>DATEDR010000297.1:0-12633 GCA_035281605.1 Sphingobium sp. | reverse complement strand
AGCCCGGCAAGTCTGCTATCATGACGGCCCCGGCGCGGGGCTATCACCTGCGCCAGATATTCCTCAAAGGCGGCGGTCCAGCAAGGGAAGCAATTTTGAGCGCAACCGTCCCTCGTCCGTGTCCCGCACGGTTGCCATCCTTGCCGACCGCTGGTCGTTCCTGATCCTGCGGGAATGCCTGTTCGGTATCAGCCGCTACGACCAGTTCCGCGAAAGGCTTGGGATCGCGCCCAACATCCTTGCCGACCGGCTAAGCCGCTTGATTGCCACGGATATATTGAAGCGGCGGCAATATCAGAACAATCCGCCGCGCTTCGAATACCGGCTGACCAGCACTGGTATCGATCTTTATCTGCCGCTCATTCAAATGCTGCGTTGGGGGGACCGCTGGCTGGGCCACGCGCCGCCCCTCATCCTGATGCACAAGCAATGCGGGAAGACATTCTATCCGCTGCTGGTATGCAGCCATTGCCGGGAACCGATCGATGCGCGCGATGTGCGCTATGTCCTGAGCTACTCGCCGCCGGCCGGCAGTCTGAGTCCGGCGCAGATCGAGCCCGACTCCGACTGACGCCAAAAGGAGGCGGCTAACGGCTCCAGCGAGCAAAAAGGCGTCATCCGCGCGCTGGACGCCCCCCCCTGCCCCGCTGCCCAGTTCGGCCAGGCTGGCATCCTTTCTTTTGACAGGGTAAAAGGGTTTGAAACAGGATATTCCTGGGTCCAGACGGCTGCAAAAAAGCCAGGTTGGGAGCATAGCGATGCCAGTTGATTTCTATTCCGACTATACGATGACGATCGGCGGGAAAGCTGAAACTTCTTCATCCACATTCGAGGCCTATAATCCAGCGACCGAAGCGGTGATCGCGAAGGTCCCGGACGCATCGCGCGAGCAGCTCGACGCCGCCGTGGCTGCAGCGAAGGCGGCCTTCCCGGCCTGGAGCGCGCGCCCCGTCGAGGAGCGCCAGGCATTGGTCGCAAAGATCGGCGAAGTGCTGCAGGCGCATGCCGGAGAGCTTTCCCGCCTTCTGACCTTGGAACAGGGCAAGGCGAAAGCAGGCGCCGACTGGGAGATCGGCGGTTCGGCCGCCTGGTGCGGCGGCATCGCGACCCAGTCGCTGCCGACCGAGGTCATCGAGCAGGACGAGCAGCGCACGGTCGAGATGCGGCATGTGCCGCTCGGGGTGATCGGCGCGATCACGCCATGGAACTTTCCGATCCTGCTGGCGATCTGGAAAGTCGCGCCAGCATTGGTCGCGGGCAACACGATGGTCTTGAAGCCCTCCCCCTATACGCCGCTCTGCACGCTCAAGATTGGCGAGCTGCTGCGCGACGTGCTGCCGGCCGGGGTGCTCAACGTGGTGTCGGGCGGCGATAATCTCGGCGCCTGGATGACCGGCCACAAGGACATTGCCAAGATCAGCTTCACCGGCTCGACCGCCACGGGCAAGAAGGTGATGGAGTCGGCCGCATCGAACCTGAAGCGCATCACGCTCGAGCTGGGCGGAAATGATCCGGCGATCGTGCTGCCCGATGTCGATCCCAAGCAGATGGCCAAGGAGCTGTTCTGGGCGGCATTCCAGAACAGCGCGCAATTCTGCTGCGCCGCCAAGCGCCTCTACATCCACGACGACATTTATGACGTGCTGCGCGATGAGATGGTCGAATATGCCAAGACGGTGAAGGTCGGCGACGGCTCGCAGCAGGGCGTCCAGCTTGGCCCGATCCAGAACAGGATGCAGTTCGAGAAGGTCAAGGACCTTCTGGCCGACGCCAAGGCCCAGGGTCTTAACGCCGTGCTCGGCGGCGAGGTGTCCGATGGGACAGGCTATTTCGTGCCGGTCACCATCTATGACAACCCGCCCGAGGATTCGCGCGTGGTCAAGGAGGAAGCCTTCGGGCCGGTGCTGCCGCTCCTGCGCTTTACCGATATCGACGATGTGGTCGCCCGTGCCAATGACACCGACATGGGACTGGCCGCCTCGGTCTGGTCGGCGGACGCCGATCTCGCCAAGTCGATCGGCGAGCGCATCGAGGCGGGCGTGATCTGGATCAACGAAATCCACACCTTCTCGCCCCACGCGGCCTTCGGCGGCCACAAGCAATCGGGCATCGGCGTCGAAAACTCGCTTGAGGGCCTGGCTGAATATACGAATACCCAGACCGTGGTGACGCGCCGTTCGCCTGCGGTGACTATCGCCTGATTTGGTCCAGCCGGTCCTCGGGCTGAACCAAGGCGCGGAACGCCGGGGCGGGCGTTCCGCGCCCTTCGGCGTGAGTTGAGCGCAGCGCAGCACGCGCTATGCCCCTGACCCGCCGGATGCTATCGGAGATCGCATGTATAATCCTCTCGAGCTATTCCGGTTCATCGCCGAGGCACAGGCGCGCGGGGAGCGTACCGCGCTCGTCACCATCATCGATGTGACTGGCGCGTCCACGCGTAATCCCGGCGCGCACCTCGCCGTCAGCGAAACAGGCGCCTTTGCCGGTTCCCTGTCGGGCGGCTGCATAGAAAGGGCGGTGGCGGGCGAAGCCATTGAGGCGATCATGGCGGGCGTTCCGCGGACGGTCCGGTTCGGTCAGGGTTCGCCCTATATCGACATAAGGCTGCCCTGCGGCGGGGGCGTGGATCTGCTGTTCACGCCGGTCGGCGACCTATCGAGCGGGCGGGAACTCGTCGCCGAGCTGGAGGCTCGCCGGCCATTGACCCTCGGCCTCTCGCTGACCGCCCCCGGAATAGCCATTCTTGACGAGCCAGCGAACCGCGCCATTACCGTCCAGGAGGGACGCGTGCTGGTCGGCCATGTACCGCCCTTGCGCCTGGCGATCTTTGGCAATGGAGCCGCAGTCGTCAAGCTCGCCGAACTGGCCGCTGCCTGTGAGGCGATTGCCGAGGTCTATTCGCCCGATGAGCGGATCGTCGCGGCCAGCCTGGAGCTTGGCGCGCCGACCAAGCTGCTGAAAACCCTTAAAGGCGGACCTTATCCTGAGCTTGATCGCTGGACCGCTGTCGTGGTCCTGTTCCACGATCATGACTGGGAACCGGCCTATATTGCGCATGCCCTTGCGAGCGAGGCATTTTACGTGGGCGCCATGGGCAGCAATAGAACCCATACGGCCCGCTGCGGCATTCTTCGCCGGATGGGGGTGGCCGAAGCGGACATTGCCCGCATTGTCGCGCCGATCGGGCTTATTCCGTCGATGCGCGATCCCGAAACCCTGGCGGTGTCGATCCTTGCGCAAGTCGTGGCCGAATTTGACCGCCGCCACCTGAAGCCCGACCAGAAGCCGGGCTCCGGCAGCCGCGAAGAAATCGCCACAGGTTGATGAAGTGCCCGCCGTCACTCCCTTTCAGGCTCGGTGACGCCCCAGCAGATAACCCTGCAGTAAGGCGAGCAGGATAGCCACCAGCGCCAAAGTGTCGAGACGCAGCATGCCTTCCCTGCCAGCCACCAGCGGCTGCATGCCGAACAGGCCCGCAAGCAAGGCGCCGAGCAGCAGTCCGCATGCGACCCATAGCCATGCGGAGACAGCCGAGGCAGGCTGGGCAGGAGCCACCGGCACAGCGCGGGGCGGTGCGGGAGGGACAGCGGCCGCCTGAACCGGCGCCGTTTCCACTGCCGGTGCAGCGACCTGGCGCTGTTCGATTTCCTGCGCGAATTTCTTGAAGAAGGCCGCCGACATCGACCGCGCGGTTGCGTCGATCATTCGCCCGCCCAATTGCGCGAGACGTCCGCCCACCTGGGCCGATGCCTCATAGCGCAGGATCGTTTCGCCGCCATCCTCGATCAGCTGCACGACGGCTCCGCCCTTTGCATGTCCGGCAACGCCGCCCTGCCCTTCCCCGGAAATGCGGTATCCGTTCGGCGGATCAAGATCGGACAGGGTCACCCGGCCCTGGAACCGGGCGGAGATGGGACCGACCTTGACGACGGCAACGGCCGTCATCTCGCTGTCCGATTCCTTCACCAGCTCCTGGCAGCCTGGAATGCTCGCCTTCAATATCTCGACATCATTGAGCGCCTTCCAGACCGTATCCCGATCCGCCGGAATGCGTTGTTCCCCTGTCATGTCCATGAATTGCCTCCCGCGCCTTCAGCTGTCGATGCCGCCCAGGCAAAGATATTTGATCTCGAGATAGTCCTCGATGCCATATTTGGATCCCTCGCGGCCCAGCCCCGAAGCCTTGACGCCTCCGAAGGGCGCCACCTCGGTCGAGATGATCCCTTCGTTGATCCCCACGATGCCGGCCTCCAGTCCCTCGGCCACGCGGAAGATGCGCCCCACATCGCGGCTGTAGAAATAGGCGGCCAGGCCAAATTCGCTGTCATTTGCGAGATGGATCGCTTCTTCTTCCGTCTCGAAACGTACGAGCGGCGCGAGCGGACCGAAGGTTTCCTCCGACATCACGGCGGCCGATGCAGGCACGTCGGCGAGGACGGTGGGTTCGAAGAAGGAACCGCCAAGCGGATGCCGCTTGCCGCCGGTCAGGATGCGCGCGCCCTTGGCCAGGCTGTCGGCGATATGCTCCTCGACCTTGGTCACGGCCCCCGGGTTGATGAGCGGACCCTGGGTCACGCCATCCTCAGTGCCCTTGCCGACCTTGAGCGCCTGGACCGCCGCCACCAGCTTTTCTGCGAAGCGGTCATAAATGCCGCTTTGAACAAGAAAGCGGTTGGCGCAGACACAGGTCTGGCCGGAGTTGCGATATTTGGACGCCATTGCGCCTGCGACCGCCGCGTCGACATCGGCGTCGTCGAACACGATGAAGGGCGCATTGCCGCCAAGCTCCATGCTGGTCTTCTTCACCGTGGGCGCGCATTGGGTGAGCAGGAGCGTGCCCACCCGCGTCGAGCCGGTGAAGGAGAGTTTGCGGACCTTGGGATTCTCGCAAAGCTCCTTGCCCGTTTCGCCTGACGGGCCAGTGATGACATTGCAAACCCCCGCCGGCATGCCCGCCCGCTCAGCCAGGACGCCCAGAGCCAGCGCGGAAAAGGGCGTTTCGCTTGCCGGGCGGATGACACCGGCGCAGCCCGCCGCCCATCCCGGCCCCGCCTTGCGCGTGATCATCGCACTGGGGAAGTTCCAGGGTGTGATAGCGGCGAAGACGCCGATCGGCTCCTTCTGGACGATGATGCGGCGGCCGGGCAGATGGTTGGGAATGGTATCGCCGTAAACCCGCTTCGCCTCTTCGCCGAACCATTCGATAAAGCTCGCGGCATAGGCGATCTCGCCCTTCGCTTCAGCCAGCGGCTTGCCCTGCTCGGTGGTAAGGATGAGCGCCAGATCATCCTGATTTTCCATCATGAGTTCGTAGAGCCGGCGCAGGACCGCGGCGCGTTCCTTCGCGGTTTTGGCACGCCAGGCGGCCTGGGCCCCATGGGCGGCATCGATGGCGCGGCTGACTTCCTTGCGTGACAGGGCCGGGACATAGCCGATGACCTCGCCTGTCGCAGGGTTGCTCACCGCGCTCGTGGCGCCGCTCTCCGCCGTCACCCATTGGCCGCCGATCATGCAGCTTTGCCGGAAAAGGTTCGAATCCTTCAAGCCCGGCACGCCCTGGGCCGCCTTCCTTTCATCGGTCATCCTGCAGCTCTTTCATTTTCGAAGCGGACCACCAGCCGCGCGACGCTGCCATTGTGCAGCCGGTCGAGACCCGCGTTGATCTCATCAAGAGATATGATGCCGCTCAGCAGCCGGTCAACCGGCAGGCGGCCCTGCTTGTAAAGGTTCATGTAACGGGGAATGTCGCGCACCGGCACGCACGTACCGATATAGCTGCCCTTCACCGTGCGCTCCTCGCCGACCAGGCTGACGATGTTGACGCCCAGAGTGGCCTCGGGCGGCGGCAGGCCAGCCGTCACCGTGGTGCCGCCGCGCCTTGTCATGGCATAGGCATTTTCAAGCGCCTTGGCGACGCCAGCGAACTCGAAGGCAAAGTCTGCTCCGCCATTGGTCAGCTTGCGGACCTGTTCCACAGCGTCGGCATCGGCCGCATTGACCATGGCGGTCGCGCCGAGTTCCCTCGCCAACTGGAGCTTGTCCTCCGACAGGTCCACCGCGATCACCTGCGCCGCGCCGGATGCAAGGGCACCCAGCACCGCGGCAAGACCCACGCCGCCAAGGCCGATCACCACCACGCTCTGGCCTACCTGCACCCCTGCCGTATTGACCACCGCGCCCACCCCGGTCAGCACGGCGCAGCCGAACAGCGCCGCCTTTTCAAGGGGAATATCCTTGTCGATCTTCACAAGGGAGCGGCGCGATACGACGGCATGATCGGCAAAGGCCGAACAGCCGAGATGGTGGTGAACCGGCGCACCGGCCGTTTCGTCATGCAGCCGGATTTCGCCCGACAACAGCGTGCCCTTGCCATTGGCCACGGCGCCCGGCTCGCACAAAGCTGGCCGTCCTTCCGAACAGGGCATGCAATGGCCGCAGCTTGGCATGAAGACCATGACGACATGATCGCCGGGCGCCAGATCGTCCACGCCGGGTCCTGCCGCGACCACGACTCCGGCGGCCTCATGCCCGATGGCCATTGGCGTCGGCCGTGGACGGCTGCCGTTGATGACCGAGAGGTCGGAATGGCAAAGGCCGGCCGCAGCGATCCTGACCAGCACCTCGCCGCTTCCCGGCTGGTCGAGTTCCAGCTCATCGATCGCGAGCGGCCGCGATTCGGCATAAGGATGGCTGGCACCCATGTTCCTCAAAACGGCGGCCCTGATCTTCATTTCCGTGAACCCTCCTCCTTTTGCCGCCCGGCTACGCGATTAGCCCGAAAGCCATTTTCGGCTTGCTGGCGCTTGACGACCGGTAACACAGTCCAGTAATGCAAGTCACTAGGCTTGAACAGCCGCGATCGCTTTTTCCAGGGGGAAACCTGTCCGATGACGAAAGATAGCACCGCCGGTGAATCGCGCCCAGCCAGAGGACGGCGCGGCGACTATGCGGTGTTTCGGGCAATGCCGACGCGGTGGATGGACAATGACGTTTACGGGCACGTCAACAACGTCGTTTATTACAGCTTTTTCGACACCGCGGTGAATGCCACGCTGATCGAACAGGGACTGCTCGACCCTGCGACCAGCGCAGTGATTGGTCTGGTGGTCGAAACGGGTTGCCGTTATTCTGCCCCCATCAGCTTTCCCGAAAATATCGAGGCAGGGCTGCGCGTGGCCAAGCTCGGCAGTTCAAGCGTGCGATATGAAATCGGCTTGTTCAAGCAGGATGAGGAGTTGGCCGTGGCTGAAGGGCATTTCGTGCATGTCTATGTCGACAGTGCAGAGCGCCGGCCAAGTCCGCTGCCGGAGCGCCTGCGAGCCTTTCTTGCGACGCTCGTAAAGGAAACGGCCGAATGACCGTCGATGGCATCCGTGTTGAGCGCGAAGGCGACATCGTCACGGTCACGTTCGACCGTCCCGAGCGGCGCAACGCAATCGACTATGTCCAGTGGCAGGGTATTGCCGCGCTTTTCAGCGAGTTCGCCGACGACCACAGCGTTCGCGGCGTCATCCTGACCGGCGCGGGCGGCTGCTTTTCGGCGGGCGCTGACATTTCCGATTTCGAGACCACGCGCGCGACGCCCGAGCAAGGCATCGCCTATGAAGTGGCGGTCGATGCCGCCTGCGATGCGATTGCGGCGCTGGGGCGGCCGGTGATCGCCGCCATTGACGGCTATTGCTATGGCGGCGCCTGCAATATCGCCATGGCCTGCGATTTCCGCTTCCTGTCGCCCGACGCCCGGATGGCGATCCCGGCGGGGAATTTGTCGATCGTCTATGGCGTGCGCGGGACCATGCGCCTGCTGGCATTGGTCGGGCTCACCGAAGCCAAGCGAATCTTCTATTCGGCACGGCCCTTCGATGCCGATCATGCCCTGCGCACCGGCTTTGCCGACGCCATCGAAACCGATCCCGCCGCCGCTGCTCGCGCCTGGCTTGAAGGGGTGAAGGATGTGGCGCCGCTTTCGATCGCTGGCGCAAAGGCGATCCTGAACATGGCCTCCATGCCGGATACCGCCTTCGACGGCGATGCCGCGCACGATGCCATCTTCCGGGCGCTCACCAGCGACGACTATAGGGAAGGGCGCGCCGCCTTTGCCGAGAAGCGCCGTCCGCGCTTCAGGGGCGACTGACATGAAACCGGCGCCCTTCGACTATGTTTCTGCGGAATCGGTCGCTCATGCGGTGGAAGCGCTCGCGGCGGCGGCGGGCGACGGGAAGGTGATCGCGGGCGGTCAGAGCCTGATGCCGATGATCAACTTCCGCATGGTTCGCCCATCGGTGCTGGTCGACATCAACCGCATTGCCGGTCTCGACCGGATCGAGGATCGCGGCGACCGGTTCCATATCGGCGCGCTCGTCCGCCACAGGCTGACGGCGAGTGATCCGGCCATCGCCAGGCACATTCCGGTGCTGCATGAAGCCATGAAGAATGTCGCGCATCTCACCGTGCGCAATCGCGGCACCTTTTGCGGCAGCGTCTGCCATGCCGATCCAGCCGCCGAACTGCCGATGATGACGCTGCTGCTGAACGGAACCATTCACATCGCATCCCCCTCTGGCGAGCGCACCCTGCCTGCCCGCGAATTCCTGCTGTCCTCCCTCACCACGGCGCTGCAGCCGGACGAACTGGTGACGGGGATCGCGATCGAAAAATTGGCTCCCGGCACCGGATGGGGTTTTGAGGAATTTGCACGCCGCCATGGCGACTATGCACTGGCCGCCGTCACTGCCACCGTTGAACGCCGGCAGGGGCGCGCGAGCAATGTGCGCCTGGCCGTCATGGGCGTCGGCGATACCGCCACCCGGCTTCCCGCCGTCGAAGCAGCGCTGGAAGGAAGCGCCATGGACGGCCCCGCAATTGCAGATGCGGTGGCGCGGCTGCGCACCGGCATAGAACCCAATTCGGACCTCAACGGCTCCGCCGACTATCGCCGCCATCTGGCAGGCGTGCTGGCGGAGCGTGTGTTGAAGGCAGCCTGGGACCGTGCAGAGGAGGGAGCGTCCACATGAACGCAAAAGTGGACGTCAATCTGGTCGTCAACGGCGTGTCCCATAAGCGAACCGTCGAGCCGCGCATGCTGCTCAGCGATTTCCTGCGCCATGAACTGGGACTGACAGGCACGCATGTCGGCTGCGAACATGGCGTGTGCGGCGCCTGCACGGTGCTGCTGGATGGCCGGAGCGCGCGTTCATGCCTCACGCTTGCAGTGCAGGCCGACGGGCTGGAGGTGGAGACCGTCGAAGGCCAGGGCAGCCGCGAACAGCTCGGCCGGATCCAGACCGCTTTCCGCGATCATCACGGCCTTCAATGCGGTTTTTGCACCCCCGGCTTCATCATGACCATAGTCGATATGCTGCAGCATCATCCGCTGGAGAATGACGAGCAGATACGCGAGGCGCTGTCGGGCAATATCTGCCGCTGCACCGGCTACCAGCACATCGTCAACGCCGTACGCGAGCTAGCGAAAGAAAGAGGACCGCTGCCATGAAGATGCACTTCCTTTCAGGCGGGCGCCTGCGCATGCGCCGCTCGGTCTATTATCCGGGCGCGGCGCGCGAGGAGACGTTGGAGCTGCCCGTCATGTGCACCCTGCTCAAGCACAGCCAGGGCAATGTCCTGTTCGACACGGGATGCAGCCCTGAAGCGGCAGTCGATGCCGAGGCGCGCTGGGGCGGCATCGCGCGTGCGATGGTGCCGATCTACAAGCCCGAGGACACGGTGGTGAACCAACTCGGCAAGACGGGTCTTGCGGCTGACGATATCGACGTCGTCATCTGTTCCCATTTCCATCCCGACCATTGCGGCTGCAACGAACATTTCAAGCGCGCTACCATCATCTGCCATGCCGACGAGCTGGCGGCCGCGCAGAGCGAAGGCGGGGTGGCGCAGGGCTATCTGCCGCAGGAGTGGGATCATGCGCAGCGCGGCTTTGATACCTTTGAGGGGCAGCGGGACCTGTTCGGCGACGGCCGCATCGTGCTGCTGCCGGTGCCGGGACATACGCCGGGGATGACTGCGGCGCTGGTCGCGCTCGATGAAAGCGGTGAATTTCTGCTGGCCTCGGACGCAGTCGCCGTAGAGGCCAATCTGGTCGAAGGCTATGCCCCTAAAAACAGCTGGGACATGGACAAGGCCAATGCCGCCATCGCCGAGCTCAGGGCGATCAGCGAGCGGGGCGCGAAGCTGATCTACGGCCATGACGAAGCGCAGTGGCAAGCACTGCGCAAGGGAGCCGAGCACTACGCATGAATGAGGCCAGCCTCTCCATCGAAATGCGGCCGGGCCTTGTCGGCAAGCGCGTCAAGCGCACCGAGGACCCGCGCCTGCTGTCTGGATCGGGGCAATATGTTGACGATGTGAAGCTGCCCAACATGGCTCATGTCGCGATATTGCGCAGCGACCAGCCGCACGCGCTGATCCGCGACATCCGCCTTGGTGCCGCAATCGACGTGCCGGGCCTTATCGGCATCTTCGAGGCCGCCGATCTGGAAGGAGAGGTAAAGCCCGCCATCCCCAGTTCGCGGATGAAGGGCTATTATGCGACCCCCTATTGGCCGCTCGCCCGCAACAAGGTCCGCTATGTCGGCGAGCCTGTGCTCGCGGTCGTTGCCGAAAGCCGCTACGCCGCCGAGGATGCGCTAGGCTTCATCGAGATCGATTATGAGCCCCTGCCCTTCGCCATTCGTCAGGTCGATGCCGTCAGGGACGATGCGCCGCTGATCCATGAGGAAGCGGGCACCAATGTCATCATCTCGCGCGAATTTGGACGCGGCGAGGTGGACGCGGTGTTCGAAACCGCTCCCGTGAAAGTCGGGGCCCAGTTCCGCATGACGCGCAAGACGCCGACCTCGATGGAAAGCCGCTGTTACCTTGCCGACTATGACAGGCGGCGCGTGGCGCTCACGCTTTGGTCGTCCAGCAATATTCCGGGGATCATTCGCGACTCGCTTGCTGAAAGCCTGTCGCTGCCGGGCAGCCGGATGCGGGTGATCGCGCCCGATGTGGGCGGCAGCTTCGGCGGCAAGGGCTCGCTCTATCATGAGGAAATGCTGGTCTGCCTGCTCGCCCGCAAGCTCGAGCGTCCGGTCAAGTTCACCGGCGACCGGCTGGAGGAACTCATGGCATCGAGCCAGGCGTTCGACGAGCTGATCGACGCGGAGCTGGCGGTCGATGAGGAAGGCCGGTTCCTTGGCCTTCGCGCCGAGGTCATCGGCGATATCGGGGCTTATTCCATCTATCCCTGGACCGCGGGGCTGGAGCCCGTGCAGGTGGTGAGCTTCCTTCCCGGCCCTTACCGGATCGAACATTATCGCGGCCGCGTGCGGGGCGTGCTGACACCCAAGCCGCCGACCGGCCCCTATCGCGGCGTCGGCCGTCCCTCCTCCACATTCGCCATGGAGCGCCTGGTCGACATGGCGGCGCGCAAGCTTGGGATGGACGCAGCGGAGATCCGCCGTCGCAACCTGATCGTTGGGGATGAATTTCCCTACCGCACCGGATCGGGCATCATCTGGGACAAGTCGGCGTTCATGGAGTGCCTGCAGGCGGCCTGCGGCCATGCGGATTATCCGGCGCTGCTTGAGCGGCAGCAAAAAGCCAGGGCAGAGGGGCGCTGGCTGGGCATCGGCCTTTCCTGCTATGCCGAACTTACCGGCATCGGGTCGCGCATCGCGGTCGCGCCCGGCATGCCGATCAACACCGGCACGGAGACGTCGACCATCACTATCGACTCGACAGGCTCGGTCATTGCCGACTTCGGCATTGCCTCCCATGGCCAGGGCCTTGAAACCACGCTTGCGCAAGTCATCTCCGACGAACTGGGTTGCGCCCTTGAGGACATAGAAATCCGCCAGGGCGACAGTTCCCTGGTGCCGATGAGCACCGGCACCTATGCCAGCCGCTCGGCGGTGCTCGCCGGCGGGGTGGCGACCAAGACCGCGCGCGTCGTGAGAAAGAAGGTGCTGCGCGCCGCATCGCTGCTGATGGAAGTGCCGGAGGAGGACCTTGACGCTTCCAATGGGGTCATTCGCGCCCGTTCGTCCAACGCGTCGATGACGTTCAAGGAACTGGCGCACGCAGTCTATATGCAGATGGGCCGCATCCCGCACGACAAGCGCGAGGATCTGACGGGCTCGGAGTCCTATGATCCCTATCTCGGCACGGCCTGCTCTTCCTGCCACCTGGCGGTTGTCGAGGTCGATCCCGAGACCTTTGGCGTGCGCGTGACCGATTATGTGGTGGCGGAGGATTGCGGGCGCATCATCAATCCTCTGATTGTCGATGGCCAGGTGCATGGCGCGGTCGCCCAGGGCATCGGCGCGGCCCTGCTCGAGGAAATCCGCTATGACGATGACGGCCAGCTGGTGACGGCCAGCCTGGTCGACTATCTACTGCCCCTCGCCACCGACGTCCCCGACATCGGCATCGTGCATATCGAGGCGGACCTGCCCAACAATGTCGGCGGTTTCCGCGGCATGGGCGAAGGCGGCACGATCGGCGCGCCCGCCGCGATCGCCAACGCCATATCCGACGCGCTATCGCCGCTCGGCATCGAAATCCAGACCCTGCCCGCAACGCCCGACCGCCTGTTTCGGCTGGTCGAGCAAAGCCGGGCCGCCGCTCAACAGG
>DATEDR010000296.1:0-5050 GCA_035281605.1 Sphingobium sp. | reverse complement strand
GCCTTTCTGCACCATGTTGACGATGCGCCGGAACTCGCCGAGCGACATGCCGGTGGCCTGCGCGATTTCGCTGACTTCCGTGCGGATGCGCTCGACCGCGCGGCTTTCGGCCGCCGCGAACGCCGACCATTTCTTGTCGATGCCGCTGACCCGGTCGAGCCAGCCGTCGTCCAGCTCGTGATTCACATAGCGGTCGAGAAAGTCCTTGCGGTTGACCTTGTGCCGCTCAGCCAGACGCAGCATCTGGCCGCCGAGCGCGGTCAGGCGACGGTTATAGGCATAGAGCTGATCGACCAGATATTCGATCTTCTGCTGATGGAACTGGACGCTTTCGACCTCGGCGGTCAGCTTCTCGCGCAGTTCCTGATATTCGTCCTCGTCCCGCTGGTTGAGGCTTTCGCCGCTGCCCATGGCGTTCATGCGCGCTTCCTGCGCGCGCGAGAAGGTGCGGAAAATCTCCGTGATGGTCGCGAACTTCTCCAGCGCCATCGGCTTGAGCGTCTCTTCCATCTGGGCGAGGGAGAGGGTGTTGTCTTCCTCCTCATCCTCCTCGACGCGGCGGGCGCGGCGCTCGGTCAGGCCATCCTCTTCCTCGTCGGAATCGGCCGGCTCCTCCTCGGGCTCCTCTTCGTCCTTGAAGCTGGGGCCAGCGGTCTTCTCGCTGATCTCGCCATCATCGTCCTCGGCGCCTTCCTCGAGATTTTCGGGCGCGGGATCCTTTGACAGCATCGCGTCGAGATCGAGAATCTCGCGCAACTGCATCTCGCCATTGTTGAGCGCGGTCGACCATTCGATGATTGCGTTGAAGGTGGTGGGGCTTTCGCAAAGGCCCAGGATCATGGTGTCGCGGCCAGCCTCGATCCGCTTGGCGATGGCGATTTCGCCTTCACGGCTGAGCAGTTCCACCGCGCCCATTTCGCGCAAATACATGCGCACGGGATCGTCGGTGCGATCGACAGTTTCCTTCTTCTTTTCGGCGACCGGGCGCGGCGAGCCGTCGTCCTCCGCGCTCTCATCGGCGGTGTCGTCATCGCTGTCGTCGCGCTGATCTTCGCCGTCTTCGCTGGCTTCCTCATTCTCGACGATGTTCACGCCCATTTCGTTGAGCGCTGCCATGATGTCCTCGATCTGCTCTGAGGACATCTGGTCCTGCGGCAGAGCGTCGTTCAGTTCATCATAGGTGATGTAGCCGCGCTTCTTCGCGCGGGCGATCAGCTTCTTTACCGATGCTTCATTGAGATCGAGGAGCGGCGCATCACCGGTATCCACATCCTCGCCTGCACCCTTGCCTGTCGCCTTGCTCGCCATTTATTCGCCTTAACTCCACCGCCCCGGATGGGGACGGTTCATCAGATTTCGTCGTCGGACTGCGCCAGTTCCGCCAGTCGTCGGTCATGATCCATCTTCAACGCGCGTATGCGTTGTTGCTCAGCGAAATTGGCTTCGCTGACGTCATCTTCAAACCGCCTGGTGGCTTGGGCCAGCGCCGTTTCCAGCTCCGATCCTTGCGCCATCACCCGGATGGCCTCCTCCAGATCGCGCTGCGCGCGACTCGATTCGGTCCTTGTCCTGCGGGGGGTGAATGTGAACGTGTCGGCCCGGAGCATCCCCTTCGCCATATTATACACTTCACCTTGGCCCAATATGGTAAGGAGGGCATCACTTTCAACTGTTTCTTGCGCGAAGGACGCCGCGATCATCGCGCGGAGCAATTGGCCGAGCGCGGGATCGCCGATGTGAAGCCCGGAAAGCATTTCCCGATGGAGGGCGATCTGGTCGGGATGGCGCAGCAGGCTGGCGAGGATGGCGCGCAGCAGGCGCTGCTCCATGCCGCTGCTGCCGATCGCCCGGGCCTCCAACCCTGCGGGCGGAAGAGGAGGTTTCCAATTGCCGCGGCGGTCGCGCTGCCAACCGGCGCGGGCGCCGCCGCCCCGCTGGAAGCCGGACCGTCCGGCAGGCGCGCTGCGGGCGAAGAAGAGCGCGTCGTAACGCTGCCGGAATATCTGCACATAATGGGCCCGCACATCGGGATGGCCGATTGCGTCCGTAATCGCCGAAAGCCGCTGCTTGAACGCGGCGCGCTGCTCCGGTGTGTCGAGCGGGACGGCGCCCTGTTCATGCTTCCACAGCCGCTCGACCAGCGGTTCGGCCGCTGACAGAACCGCTTCCATGGCGCCGGGGCCTTCCGCGCGAATGAGGTCGTCTGGGTCCTGACCCGCGGGCAGGGTGGCGAAGGCCAGGCTCATGCCGGGCCGCAGCATCGGCAGGGCGCGCGTGGCGGCGCGGATCGCCGCCTTCTGTCCCGCGGCATCGCCGTCGAAGCACAGGATCGGCACGTCGGCCATCTTCCACAGCCGCTCGATCTGGTGCTCGGTCAGGGCCGTGCCCAGCGGCGCGACGGCCTCTCCGAAGCCCGCCTGCGCGAGCGCGATCACGTCCATATAGCCTTCGACCACGATCACCCGCCCGCTTTGCCGGCTGGCGGGGGAGGCGCGGTCGATATTGTAGAGCGTCCGGCCCTTGTCGAAGAGGGGAGTGTCGGGCGAGTTCAGATATTTGGGCTCGCCCTGTCCCAGGATGCGGCCGCCAAAGGCAATGACGCGGCCCCTTATGTCCCGGATCGGCAGCATGAGGCGCCCACGGAACCGGTCGTAGGAGTCGCGCTTCCTGGCTTTTCCGTCATCCGGCTCGGCGCCATCCGGATCGATCATGAGCCCCGCTTCGATCAGCACGGGATCGCCGAAATCGCGCAGATCGGTCTTCAGCTTGCCGCGCGAATCGGGGGAGTAGCCGAAGCCGAACGCTCGCCGCGTCGCGTCGCTGATCCCGCGCCGCTTGAGATAGTCGCGCGCTTCGCCGCCGTCGATGCCGCCCAGCTGGTCTTCGAAAAAGCTTTGCGCCGCCGCCATGACGTCGTGCAGGCCCTTGGCCTGTTCCGCCCGCTTGGCCGCGCGGGGATCAGGCGCGGGCACATCCATGCCGGCGGCTTGCGCGAGTTCCTTCACCGCTTCCATGAAGGGCAGGCCGCGCTGGTCGGTCATCCACCGGATCGCGTCGCCATGCGCCCCGCAGCCGAAGCAGTGATAGAAGCCCTTTTCGTCGTTGATCGTGAAGCTGGGCGTCTTTTCATTATGGAAGGGGCAACAGGCCTTATACTCCCGACCGGCCTTCTGGACCTTCACCGTCCGCCCGATAAGGGTTGACAGCGACGTGCGCATGCGCAGTTCGTCGAGGAAGGCGGGGGAGAGGCTCATGCGTCACCTCGCTCGCACATATGGCCGCCGTCCCGCAAGCGGGGAGGCAAGGCGCTGGCGCAGCGTCAGCTCAATGCTGCCTTCACCAGGCCGCTGGCCTTGCTCATGTCGATGACCGACCCGTGCCGTTCCTTCAGCACGGCCATGACCTTGCCCATATCCTTGACGCTCGCCGCGCCGACTTCGGCCTTGATCGCGTCGATTGCGGCCCTGGTCTCTTCCTCGGAAAGCTGCTGCGGCAGGAAGCTTTCAATGACGGCCAGCTCCGCCTGCTCCTTCGCCGCCAGTTCGTCGCGCCCGCCGCTCGTGAACATGTCGATCGATTCGCGGCGCTGCTTCGCCATCTTCTGCAGCACCTCGACCACGGTCGTGTCGTCGTCCGGCACGCTGGACGCGGTCCGCAGTTCGATGTCGCGATCCTTCAGCTTGGCAAGGATCAGCCGCACGGCGCCGAGGCGTTCCTTGTCCCCGGCCTTCATGGCTTCGACCTGGGCGCTTTTTACCGTGTCGCGAATCATGGCGATGCGAATCCTGTGCTGCGGGAAAAAGCCAGATATAATGCGAAAAGAGATTTTTGACAGTGGTTGACCGCGCGGGGCTCAGAGCATAGGTGACCGGCCGTTTAACCCGCTGTAGACGGGTTCTTAGCAAAAGAATAAAGGACGCGAAGACCATGGCTGACGCCAAGACCCTCATTGTGCCCAAAGGAGCGACAGGGGTCGTGGTTTTCGCCGATGGCTCCGCGGTTTTCGGGCGCGGCTTCGGCGCGGTCGGCGATGCGGTGGGCGAGTTGTGCTTCAACACCTCGATCACCGGCTATCAGGAGATCATGACCGATCCCTCCTATGCCGGCCAGATCATCAATTTCACCTTTCCCCATATCGGCAATGTCGGCACCAACCTGGACGACGTGGAAGCGGACCTGCCCCACGCGCTGGGCTGCATCGTGCGGCAGGACGTGACGGAGCCGAGCAACTTCCGCAACGTCGAACCCTTCGACCAGTGGATGCGGGAGAAGGGGCGCATCGGCCTTGCCGGCGTCGACACGCGCGCGCTGACCCGCATGATCCGCCTGAAGGGCGCGCCCAATGTCGTGATCGCCCATGACCCCGAAGGCAAGTTCGACATCGAAGCGCTCGCGGCCAAGGCTGCGGCATGGCCTGGGCTTGAGGGCATGGACCTCGCCATCGAGGTATCGGGCAAGGAAAGCCGCCTGTGGAAGGACGGGGTGTGGCAGTTGGGCTTCGGCTACGGCCTTAATGAAGCCGGCGAAGAACGCCCCCATGTCGTTGCGCTCGATTATGGCGCGAAGAACAATATCTTCCGCAACCTCGTAAAGGCCGGCGCGCGCGTTACCGTGTTGCCCGCCACCGCGACCTTTGAACAGGTGATGGAGCAGCAGCCCGACGGCGTCTTCCTCTCCAACGGCCCCGGAGATCCCGCCGCGACCGGCGAATATGCGGTGCCCGTGATCCGCAAGGTGCTGGAAGCCGACAAGCCCGTCTTCGGCATCTGCCTCGGCCACCAGATGCTGGCGCTCGCCGCTGGCGCCAAGACCATCAAGATGCACCAGGGCCATCGCGGCGCCAACCACCCGGTCAAGCGCCTGTCTGACGGTCTGGTCGAGATCACCTCGATGAACCACGGCTTCGCGGTCGACGCCGCCAGCCTGCCCGCCAATGTGAAGTCGACCCATGTGTCGCTCTTCGACGGCAGCAATTGCGGCATCGAACTGACCGACAAAAAGGCCTTCTCGGTCCAGTATCACCCCGAAGCCTCGCCCGGCCCGCAGGACA
>DATEDR010000295.1:0-4127 GCA_035281605.1 Sphingobium sp. | reverse complement strand
CTGAAGGCATTGTTGCGCTGAAGTCGAGCATTCTGCGGGACCCGCGTCATCATGATGTTCGCACCATAGCCGACAGCCCTTATGACCATCGGCGTTTCGTGACATGGTCGCTTGCCTATGCGGGGCCATCGCAATTTGTCGCATCCAAGGTCGAAAATGCGTTCACCCGGGCGTTGAACGACAAGGAAGACAGTATCGAAACGCTTGTCGAGATGATGGCGGGCTTCGCTACCGAAGGGAATGCGTGAGGCTGTCGATCATCGGGTCGATGACGTCGGTCGGTACCCAACCTTCCAGTTCCCCCCCAAAGGGGGCCAGCCTGTCTTTGCATGAAGAAACGCCGCCCGGTTTGCCCGGACGGCGCGTTCGTCTGACTTGCCCGGGATCGCTCACGCGCCCTCGAGAAGACCCTCCTTCTTGATCTTCTCCTGCCACACCAGCGGCGCGAGGCGGTGGACATTCTGGCCTTCGCTGTCCACGGCGACGGTCACCGGCATGTCCTTCACATCGAACTCATAGATCGCTTCCATGCCCAGATCTTCAAAGCCGACGACCTTGGCGCCCTTGATCGCGCGAGACACCAGATAGGCCGCGCCGCCGACCGCCATCAGATAGGCGCTTTTATGCTTGGCGATGCTATCGGTCGCTGCCGGACCGCGCTCCGCCTTGCCGACGCAGGCAGCGAGGCCCTGTTCCAGCATCATGTCCATGAACTTGTCCATGCGGGTTGCCGTCGTGGGGCCGGCCGGGCCGACCACTTCGTCGCGTACCGGATCGACCGGGCCGACATAATAGATGACGCGGCCCTTGAAATCGACCGGCAGCTCTTCGCCGCGCGCCAGCATGTCGGCGATGCGCTTGTGCGCCGCGTCGCGCCCGGTCAGCATCTTGCCGTTCAAGAGCAGGCGGTCGCCATGCTTCCAGCTCTGCACGACTTGCGGCGTCAGCGTGTCGAGATCGACGCGGATCGCTTCCTTGCTCGGCTTCCAGTCGACCTGCGGCCATTCGGAGAGATTGGGCGCTTCCAGATAGGCCGGACCCGATCCGTCCAGCGTGAAGTGCGCGTGGCGGGTCGCGGCGCAGTTCGGGATCATCGCCACCGGCTTGCCCGCCGCATGGCAGGGATAGTCGTAGATCTTGACGTCGAGGATGGTCGAAAGTCCGCCCAGGCCCTGCGCGCCGATGCCGAGCGCATTGACCTTGTCGAAAATCTCGATGCGCAGCTTTTCGATCTCGTTCTGGGGCCCACGCGCCTTCAGCTCGCCCATGTCGATGGGCTCCATCAGCGATTCCTTGGCCAGCGCCACGGCCTTTTCCGCCGTGCCGCCGATGCCGATCCCCAGCATGCCGGGCGGGCACCAGCCGGCACCCATCTGCGGGATCATGTCCAGCACCCAGTCGACGATCGAATCGCTCGGGTTCATCATCTTGAATTTGGTCTTGTTTTCGCTGCCGCCGCCCTTGGCCGCGACATCGACGGTCACCTTGTTGCCAGGCACCATCTCGACATTCAGCACGCAGGGGGTGTTGTCCTTGGTATTGACGCGCGAAAAGGCGGGGTCCTTCAGGATCGATGCGCGCAGGCGATTTTCGGGATTGAGGTAGGCGCGGCGCACGCCCTCGTCGATAACCTCCTGCATGGAGCGGCTGTTGTCGTCGAGGCGGCAGTCCATGCCCCATTTCACGAACACGTTGACGATGCCGGTATCCTGGCAGATCGGGCGGTGCCCTTCGGCGCACATGCGGCTGTTGGTCAGGATCTGAGCGATGGCGTCCTTGGCCGCCGGATTGGCCTCCGCCTCATAGGCTTTGCCCAGCGCGCGGATATAATCCATCGGATGATAGTAGCTGATGAACTGGAGCGCGTCCGCGACGCTCTCGATCAGATCGGCGGTCTTGATGATGGTCATCTTGCCTTGAGTCCCAATTGTCGTCCCTGCCGGCGCGGCTAATGGGGATTTGCTCCTGAGTCCAGATCAGCCGTTGGCGAAGGGGAACATAGGCCACCAGGGTTCCTTTTCCTCCAGCACCCGCGCGAAGCTCGGCCGCGCCTCCAGCCGGTCGAGATAGGCGGCGAGCGTCGGAAAGCCGCCGCGCATCGGCTCCACCTTGTCGGCATAGAAAAGCGACGGCGCCGCCGCACAGTCGGCCAGGCTAAAGTCTTCGCCCGCCGCCGCCCAGGTCCGCCCGGCCATCCGCTCTTCCAGCATGGCGTAGGCCTTGCCCAGCATCTGCCGCGCATTGCCGACCCCGACCGGATCGCGCGACTCCTCGGGACGGAGCCGGTCGGCGACTATCGCCTGCATCGGCGCCATCACATAATTGTCGAACAGCCGGTCCATCAGCCGCGCCTCCAGCGCCTCGTCCGCGTCTTGCGGAACTGCACGGAAGGGGTCGGGGCAGTGCTGGCCCAGATATTCGATGATGATGCTGGCTTCCCCAAGGGTCCGGTCGCGCGCCTCGTCGCGCAGCACGGGGAATTTGCCGAGCGGCCAGAGCGCGAGCCAGGCATCGGCCACGCCCGGCTCCTCCAGCATCTTGCGCTCGAACGGCACGTCATTTTCGAAAAGCGCGATCAGCACCTTCCAGCAATAGGAGGACAGGGGATGATAATAGAGAATCATGGGCAAGGCTCTCCGTCAAATCCGTGCCGCGCGGCGATGGGCGAGGCACGAAGGCGGCAAATGGAGGAGAAAATTCCGTCCTCCCCACCACCATATCTTGTTTCGCCGCCGAACGAAAAAGGCAGCCATCCACACCCTATCCACAGATTTCCGTTGGTCCCGAAATTTATTTTCGTTCGCCGATTGTCCCCCTTGCCTTTTTTAAGAGCGGGAGAAGTCCGTGCGTCGCTGCAATGCGGGGGATCGGATTGACAGTGAAACGACTCCGCCACCCCCTATGGAGAGTCCCGAGACTGTCATTTACCCCCTTGCAAGCTTTCGAGGCTGTGGCACTATCCCTTGTATCAGGTTAACGGGGGTTACCCAACAGATTGTGATTGCAGCGGCCCTTGCGCTTCCTGCCAAAGGAACGTTTTGCCCGCGAAATCCAGTCTTCGGGCCTCATACACCCCGGATAGTCGTTCGGTTCAGGGCCTGTGTCGGCCATCTTGGCGCGGCGGGGTTGACCGAATCGAACGGAACGGGAACATTCGGGAGTTCGTATGGATTTTCGTGACAGCGAACAGACAGGTGCAAACGACGTGGCGACGGTGATCGACGAAGTGGTGGAATCGGCAGCAGACACGAAGAAAGCTGCGCCAGCCAAGGCGCGGTCCTCCTCCTCGATCCAGGCGCGCCGGTTCGACGTCGTCACCGATGAGAGCCGGGACGCGCTGCTCACCGAATTCGGCAAGGACACGCTCAAGGACCGCTATCTGCTGCCTGGCGAATCCTATCAGGACCTGTTCGCCCGCGTCGCGGCCGCCTATGCCGACGATGCCGACCATGCCCAGCGCGTCTATGACTATATCTCGCGTCTCTGGTTCATGCCCGCGACGCCCGTGCTGTCGAACGGCGGCACCGGGCGCGGCCTGCCGATCAGCTGCTATCTGAACTCGGTGGACGACAGCCTGGAAGGCATCGTCAACACCTGGAACGAGAATGTCTGGCTCGCCTCTCGCGGCGGCGGCATCGGTACCTATTGGGGCAGCGTGCGCGGCATCGGCGAGCCGGTCGGCCTCAACGGCAAGACCTCAGGCATCATCCCCTTCGTCCGTGTGATGGACTCGCTCACCCTCGCGATCAGCCAGGGCAGCCTGCGCCGCGGCTCGGCCGCCTGCTATCTCGATATCTCCCATCCTGAGATCGAGGAGTTTCTGGAAATCCGCAAGCCCTCGGGCGATTTCAACCGCAAGGCCTTGAACCTCCACCATGGCGTGCTCCTGACCGACGAGTTCATGGAAGCGGTGCGCGACGGCAAGGAGTTCAACCTCAAGAGCCCCAAGGACGGCTCCGTCCGGGGCAAGGTCGACGCCCGCAACCTGTTCCAGAAGCTGGTGGAAACCCGCCTCGCCACCGGCGAGCCCTATATCGTCTTCTCCGACACCGTGAACGGCACGATGCCCAAGCATCATCGTGACCTGGGCCTCAAGGTGTCAACCTCCAACCTGTGTTCAGAAATCA
>DATEDR010000294.1:0-3577 GCA_035281605.1 Sphingobium sp. | reverse complement strand
CGCACTGGATCACCGTGTCGTCGCCCAAGCCGTTCAGGGCCGCGCCGCTCACCGATCGGCCCCAGTCCAGCGCCGTTGCCGGGATGCCCGCGTCCTTCAGGATCGTGTCGTTGCCCAGGCTGGTGACGATCCTGAAGGACGCGGGCATCCCGGCAACGGCGCTGGACTGGGGCCGATCGGTGAGCGGCGCGGCCCTGAACGGCTTGGGCGACGACACGGTGATCCAGTGCGAAAATTACGAACATTGTCCTGATTATCGCGTCCATGTGCTGCGCAACCACCATTGGAGCAGCCGCTGGGGCACCGACCGCAGCCGCGCCCTATGGTCGAGTTTCCTGATCGAGACGCGAGCGGGCAGCATTTTCTTTGCGGGCGACACCGGCGCGGGCGACATGGCCTGGCCGCAGGAAGCGGCGCGGCTGGGGCCGATCCGCCTCGCCATGATCCCAATCGGCGCTTTCCGCTTCTGGCCCGGGCAGATGGCGTCCGATTCCCATATCGGGCCGGAACAGGCGGTGCGCGTCTTTGAAAGACTGAAGGCGTCGACCGCGATCCCGATCCACTGGGGCACGTTTCGCCTGTCCTATGAAAAATGGGATACGCCGCCGCGCATGCTGGAGCAGTATCTGCGCTGCGAGGGGATCGCGCGGAAGCGGTTCGCGCCGCTCAGGATCGGGCAGTCGATCCAGGTGCCGGGCTATTCGGCGGTCGAGCGGGGCGGCAAGCGGTGCGATCGGAGGGCGATTTCGGCGCTGCAATAGGGGCGGCCCGTCAACGGGCGTTTGAAGCGAGAAGCCGTTCTCGATAACAGCCTCCGGGCAAGCTCGAAACCTGCGAACCGAGCGGTCTAGAAGGAGCGGCCGGAATGAATCCGAACCATCATCCGGTCGCGGGCATGGCGGCCATCGCCCGATATTGTCGCCGGTCATCGCGGCGAGATATTCGGCCTGCATCTCGGCGGTGAGCAACTCCACCATCTGGCGCCCTTCGATCCACAGTTCGATGACGCCGAACGCGCCGCCGCGCTTGCGATATTTGGCCGGCCAGCCCTCGCGCGCGGCGATGGCCAAAATCTCTTCCTGGGCGAGCGGAGTGGCAATGGCGGCATGGGTGGCGGTGAATCGCGTCTCCCCCGTCCTCTCCCCAAGCTGTCGGCATCGTCTTCTTCCTCGCGCAGCACCGTGTCGATCGGATAGACCTCGATCGCCGTGCCGCGGTCATCGCCGGCCAGCGCGATCCAGCTGCCTGGCGTCACCGGAGGAAAAGGAACAGTTTTCCCGCGCCAGAATTCAGCGATGACCTGCGCGACATGCCGGGGGTCATGCGCTGCGATCGAAAGATGAAACAGCATGACGACGACTCCTGATCTCATGAGTGGCCGGCTGAATTATGGCACGGATGCGCGCGCGCCGCACCGGCGATTTCGGACCGGGCCCGTCCATCAAAGGAAGCAGGCCCGGCCTGTGGCTTCAGACCTTCGAACAGTCCCCACCGCGCTTGCCGGTGACGTCATGGGTCGTGCGCAGCACCGGACTGCCGTCGACCGTCTTGGTCATGGTGCTGCCCAGCGTCAGCGTGTCGGCGGTGTAATTGCCCTCCAGCACGATTTCCGACGAGCCCGCGCCCGCCTTGCAGGACAAAGTGGCGATGAGCCGGCCCTTGCGCAGCAGCTTGTCCTTGTAGGTGCAATTCTTGCCTTCTTCGCCGGCGAGCGCATTAGCGTCCGGCACCCCGGCGGCGTCGACGGCGATGCACAGCTTGTCCTCGCCGGTTTCCTTCAGCGCCGCCTGATATTCGGCCGGCGTCACGGTGGGCGTGTTGTAGCCGGTGGTCTTGCGCACCAGCGTCCATTCGCCGGCCTTCATCACGATCGGCGCTTCGGCCTCCGGCGCCGGAGCGGGCTCGCTGCCGCAGGCCGCAAGCACGACGATCAGTCCAAGCGGCAACGCCGCCAGCACGGTCTTCCTCATATCCTCTCCCCTGTTCTCTTGACGGAACGGGAGGAGGCTCGCGCGCCTGCGGCCAAAGCGCAAGCAGATTATGCGTCAGCGCTTCCGATGCGTGGGCGCGTGAAAGTCCGGCGGCTTGCCCGCGACCCAGCCGAGGAAGCGGGCGATGGCCGAATGGGCGCGCAGCACGGCCACATCGCCCCCGGCGCGCGCCAGATCGGCATTGCTCATCTGGGCATGGATGGCGCGGTGGCAGATGGGATGCACCGCCACGGTTTCGCGCCCACCCCGGCTTTTCGGCACGGGGTGATGCCATTCGACGCGCCTGCCGAGCGGCCGGGCGCAGAGCCAGCAACAGGGCTCCGCGCCGTCCGCCGTCATCAGGATTTGGCGCAGGCCGCCCCGATCCACTTGCCCGTCGTCCTGGCCTTCATGCTCATGTCCATGCCATTGGGTGCGCCGGTCATCTTCATGTCCATGCGCATCTCGTAGCTTTCGGGCGCATAGCTGCCGGACATGACCGCATTCATCGCGCCATGTTCCGACTTGCACGCGATCTCGCCTTTCACCGATCCACCGCTGGCGTCGAAACCCTTGTAGGTGCAGTCCTTATTCTCCTGCCCTGAGAACATCTTGCCGCTAGGATTGGCCGCTTCTTCGGGCGAGACGCAATATTTGATGGCGGCGCGGCTCATCATCTTCTTCATCTGCGCTTCCATCTGGTCGCCGCCGCCCGGCATGGCGGGCATGTCGATGTCCTCCAGCGTATAGGTGCCTTCCCACTGGCCGGGCTTGAGCTGGACTTTCTCGACCTCCTTGGCGACCTCTTCCCTCGTCTGCGGCTCGCTGGCCTTCTCGCCGCAGCCAGCCAGAACCGCCATCATCCCGGTCAGAACCAAAAGCGTCTTTCGCATGCCATCCTCCCTGTTGCGCCCCGCTTGGGCCGGGACCATATCAACCGGCGATGACAATTCAAATCCGCACCACGCTAGACGAGCCGCAGACCGGCGAAGGCTTCGTCCCCCACCGCCCCGCGCGCCCGGAAAAGAGCGAGGGCGGCAGACCATTCAAGCTGATTTCCGACTATGAGCCGTCGGGCGACCAGCCGACCGCGATCGCCGAACTTGTCGAAACCGCGCGTCAGGGGGAGAAGGACCAGGTTCTGCTGGGCGTCACCGGGTCGGGCAAGACTTTCACCATGGCAAAGGTGATCGAAGCGTTGCAACGCCCCGCGCTGATACTGGCGCCCAACAAGATATTGGCGGCGCAGCTTTATGGGGAGTTCAAGAGCTTCTTCCCGGAAAATGCCGTCGAATATTTCGTCAGCTATTATGATTATTACCAGCCTGAAGCCTATGTGCCGCGGTCGGACACCTATATCGAGAAGGAGTCGAGCGTAAACGAGGCGATCGACCGGATGCGACATTCGGCCACCCGTTCGCTGCTGGAGCGGGCCGATGTGCTGATCGTGGCGTCGGTGTCCTGCATCTACGGCATCGGGTCGGTCGAAACCTATTCGGCCATGACCTTCTCCCTGAAAAAAGGCGGGATCGAGGATCAGCGGGAGATCATCCGGAAGCTGGTCGCGCTCCAATATAAGCGCAACGATGTCGGCTTTGCCCGCGGCA
>DATEDR010000293.1:0-2760 GCA_035281605.1 Sphingobium sp. | reverse complement strand
GACACTGGTCTTTCGCCTGTCGAGCTTTCCTGAAAGCAGGGCGGGCACGTTGATGTGATCTTGCGTTTGGACGCCGAAGCGATGGCCTTTCGTCCAGACGACGCGCCCAACGATCGGTGCGAACGGACCGATGAGTTCGATGACAGTGCCGCGAACCGGCGGCGCTCCGGCCTGCACCAGCAGGTTGAAGCTCATCGTTGATGCGAACCCGGTCGCCGAAGCCATCCATCAGCATGCCGTTGAGCCGGGTGGCGCGAGCCGACGCCTTCGCCAACTCCGCTTCGAGAGAGGCCCGCTGCGTGGTCGATGACATGCGTGGCCTTGGAAAAGACCGATGGCGAGACGCGGCTGCGACTGCGCGTGTTCTGCGCGGCCGCCCTGATCGCAGGACAGATGCTATCACGAGCAAGGCTCATTGCTTCGGGGCTCGGCGCTCTCAGCCGCAAATCGGGTTATCAGGGGCTGACGGAGGTCGAACAGGGCATGGTAGACATCAGCGTCCGGCATTGCTTCGATGCTCTGGGAGTGGACTGGGCAGCAGACGACGGCGAGGGGGAACTCACCGTTAGCCAGCATCACACTCCCTGACGGCGCGCATGGTTGAGTCTGTTGGGCCTTGGTGACATGGTTGTTGTGCGTCAGTAAATTGGAAAGAAGGGGTGACGATGCGCTTCATGTTTCTCTCGATGCTGGCGTTAGCGTCGAGCCAGCCGGTGGCGGCACAGTCAGTCGCAGAGGGGGTCCACTCGGATGCGCATGGCCCATCCACGATGTGCGGCCTGACAGGGAAGGACGCACAAGATTTGATGAAGCAGGTGCGCGTCTCGCGCACCGTGAGCAATCAGGCGTTGAACTCCGACCGTTTCGAACTTTACGCGAGCAGCGACAGCCTGATCCAATGGGTGTTCACGAAGCCGAACGAACCAGCCTACCCGGCTGTGACATGTCGCCATGTCTATCAGGAGAAGGATGGCTCGTGGTATCAGACGCGCAACATGCGCTGCGATTCAGTTCGCGAAGCATGCGACCGGCTTTTCACGGAGTTTCAAGCTCTGGACGAGCGAGCGCGGCAGGAGTTGGCGCGCAAGGCATCACCCAGCAGTTAGGATGAAGCGGTTTAGAACTGTAGGGGGGATCGACCGAACCCTCCTCCGCTACCATCCCGCAAGTAACTCAAACTTGCCTTGTGCCGGTTTGCGGTCTCGATTCAAGCTGGACGAGGTCCGGATGACGGCGGTGCAATATACCTTCATCCTGTGCCTGCCGCGGAAGGGCTGGGCAATGGCACCGCTCTCCGGCATTGACCTCGGATCGTGCCGCCTAGGCATAAGGATAAGGGGTTATGCACATGGCACCGAAACTGCTGCTGCAACGCGTGCCGGCGCCGACTGGCAAATTCTAGGAGAGGAGAGATGCCATTATGAAACGAGCCTATGAGGACGCTGTCGTGGTGGTTTCCGGAGCTTCGACGGGCCTCGGGCGGGCAATCGCCGTGGGCGCAGCGGAGCAGGGCGCCCGAGCGGTGGTGATCAATTTCGCCTCGAGCGCGGCGGAGGCCGAAATCACGGCGGATCGGGTTGGCGAGGCGGGCGGCCGACCGCTGCTGGTGCAGGGCAATGTCGGCAGCGACGAGGATTGCCGGCGGATCGTCGCCGCCGCGGAACCCTTCGGCCGCGTCGACGCGCTGTTCAACAACGCCGGCGTCTCGCGCGCCGTCGCGCACGGCGATCTTGAGGAACTGAGCGAGGAAGATTTCCTGAGGATCTACCGTGTCAACGTGATCGGGGCGTTCCAGATGGTCAGGGCGGCGCGCGCGCTGCTCGAGGCTTCGGATCGCGCCGCGGTGGTCAATTCCTCGGCCGTGGGCGGCGTGAACGGCGGCGGTTCCTCGATCGCCTATGCCGCGTCCAAAGGCGCCCTCAACACGATGACCAAGTCGCTGGCCATGGCGCTGGCGCCGAAGATCCGGGTCAACGCGATCTGTCCCGGCTTCATCGACAGCCCCTGGTTTGACAGGCTCGGCGTCCCCGGCGGTTCCGCCCGGCTGCGCGAGCAGGTCAGGAAAGTCACGCCGCTCCGGCGCGCGGCATCGGGCGAGGATATTGCCGACACCGCGCTGTTCTTCGGCTCGGACGCTGCCCGGCATGTCACCGGGGAGTTGCTGGTGATCGACGGCGGACTCAATCTCAGTTGGGCGCCGCCGCCCAATGATGAATGACCGGACCGAAGCCAGCGGCTGACGGGCCGCCGGGTGGTTTCGGTGGATTTGGGATTTGGGTGACGCGTGCAACAACCCCCTTACTGTTGCCGGTTTCGAACGACTGCTCGATGGCGCGAGTATCGCTGCTTCGGCAAGGCCGCGAAGTCGCTATCTCAACCCTTGCTGGATGGCGGCGGCCGTTCGCGACAGGTGATGATAGGTGGCTTGCGCAGCCACGATGGCGATGGCTCCTCCGATCAACAGCACGGCTCCATATTGGAGCCACCGGCTCCATTGCTCATTGGCAAGCGGGTCTTTTCGGCGCCTGCGGTCCGTCGCTCTTCGCTCGACCGTACAATCGACATTGGTCTTTCGCCTGTCGAGTTTTCCTGAAAGCAGGGCGGGCACGTTGATGTGAACCTGCGTATGGACGCCGAAGCGATGGCCTTTCGTCCAGACGACGCGCCCGACGATCGGTGCGAACGGACCGATGAGTTCGATGACAGTGCCGCGAACCGGCGGCGCTCCGGCCTGCACCAGCAGGCCGCGACTGGACACAT
>DATEDR010000292.1:0-33232 GCA_035281605.1 Sphingobium sp. | reverse complement strand
CTTGACTTCGAATTCGCCGGTTTGGGCGACGGCGCTTCGTACCTCGGCGGTCGATGCGGCCGTTTCGTGCACGCCCGCCTGGATCTGAACAGCGGTCTTATAATCTTTCGCCTTGAACTCGATCGTGCTTGCCACGAGGTCGGTTCCGCTCAGCTCCCCTCGGACCTTGACCGGCAGGCCAGGAAGCAGCACGCTCGGCTCCCTGTGCCTTCGGTTGCTGTTGAACGCTCCCGAAACCGACACGACATCGGCATTTTGGGGAATGGTCACTATCCGTTCGCCGGCTCCGGTGCGCAGGACGACCCGGTTCCGATCGACTTTGAATATGATGCCCTCGATTTCGACGGGCTCGTCGAAGGCCATCGACGGAGTCGCCAATAGGGCGGCCAGAGCGGTTATCGCCACCAAGCGGTTTCGAGGGTTTGTCACCGGAAAGCTCCTTGGGCCTCGAGTTCGGACAGGTCGGTCACGCCCGGCCAGGGCGCGACGGAATCCATCAGTCTTGGCCTATGATTATTCCGAAGTTGGGCCCGTCCTGATCAGCTGAAACCCGGAAACGCACCCGGATCGTTCCGGACGTAGGGAAAGGCCATTCGCCAGATGCCGAATCTCGGCGATGCGGCGGGCGCCGCCGCGCCTGGCCGCCGGTCCTGACCAAGGATGCGTTTCGGCACGGATCAATTTGTGTCCAATCCTCTTGCCCGGAAAATGCCGACGGCTTCATCGACCGCCGATTGGGTGGGAGGAGACGTCAGCGACAGCGCATAGCCGAGCTGGAGCTTGTCCCATTTATAGCGGCCGAGCTGGTGGAAAGGCAGGATCTCGGCGCGCTCGACCACGCCCAGCGACGCGGCGAATTCAGCCACCGCGGCTATCTCGTCAGGAACATCGGTAAGGCCGGGCACCAGGACGTATCGAAGCCACATCGGCCTTCGCAGTAGCGCGAGGCGGCGGCAGAAATCGAAAATCCCCGCATTGTCCGTCACGCCTGTGACGCGATTGTGCTGCTCTGGCGAAAAGGCCTTCATGTCGAGGATGACGAGGTCGATATCCGTGAGTTCCTGGTCCGTCAGTTTCTCACCAGAATAGCCATTGGTCTCGATCGCCGTGTGGATCCCCAGCGCTTTGGCGACTCCGAACAGCTTGGCTGCGAAGCGCGCCTGCATCAGCGGCTCACCCCCGGACAGCGTGAACCCGCCGCGCATGGCTTTCAGTCCCGGGGCATATTTCCGTAGCTCGTCCCGGGCGCGCTCGATCGACACCGGCATGCCGTTCGACAAGGTCCAGGTATCCGGATTGTGGCAATATCGGCAGCGGAACATGCAAGCAGTGGTCCAGGCGACGAGCCGGACGCCCGGGCCGTCGACCACCGATCCCGTCGTAAACGAATGAAGAAAGCCGATATCGCCGCGTTTGAGCGCGGCTCGAGCTTCGTCTTCCGACACGCTTTTGCTTTGATCGAGACGAAGCTGATAGGGATCACAGCCATAAAGCGGTGCCGACGATGGCGCGCCCATTTCAGCTTCCATGAAAGGTGCGGTTGATGACGTCGAGCTGCTGTTCACGGGTCAGTCGAACGAAATTCACCGCATAGCCGGAGACCCTGATAGTCAACACCGGATAGCGCTCTGGATGCGCCATCGCGTCGATCAGCATGTCGCGGTTCAGGACATTGACGTTCATGTGATAGCCCGTCACGCCGAAGAATGCGTCGAGCATCGACGTGAGATTGGCGATCGACTCTTCGCGTGTGTGGCCGAGCCCGGTGGGCACGATCGACGTCGTCAGCGAGATGCCGTCGGCGGCATCGCGAAAGGGAATCTTCGCGACCGAGGCGGCGGAGGCATGAACGCCGTGGCTGTCACGCCCGTGCATCGGATTCGCGCCAGGCGCGAAAGGCTCGCCCTGCCGCCGGCCGTCCGGCGTGTGCCCGGTCGCATTGCCGTAAACGACGTTGGACGTAATCGTCAGGATCGACTGGGTGTGGATCGCGTCCCGATAGGTCGGATATTGGCGAAGCTTGTTCATGAATGTGGACACGATCCACACGGCCAGATGATCGACGCGATTGTCGTTGTTTCCGAAACAGGGGAAGGCCCCCTTCGTCCGATAATCCACGACAAGGCCGGCCGCGTTCCGCACGGGCTTGACCTTCGCGTGCTTGATTGCCGACAGGCTGTCGGCGACGACCGACATCCCCGCCATTCCAAATGCCATGGTTCTGAGCGGAGCATAGTCGTGAAGCGCCATTTCAATGCGCTCGTACGCATATTTGTCGTGCATATAATGGATGACGTTCATCGCGTTGACGTAGACGCCGGCGAGCCAGCTCATCATCGCTTCGAATTTGTCGAGAACGTCGTCGAACGCGAGATAGTCGCCCCGCACCGGCTCGCATGGCGGCGCGATCTGTTCGCCGGTAATCTCGTCGCGCCCGCCGTTGATCGCGTAGAGCAGGCATTTGGCGAGATTTGCCCGCGCGCCGAAAAACTGCATTTGCTTGCCGGTCTGCATCGGCGACACGCAACAGGCGACCGCACCGTCGTCGCCCCACGCGCGCCGCATGGTCTCATCGCTTTCGAACTGCAGGGAACTGGTGTCGATCGCCACCTTCGCCGAAAAGCGGCGGAACGGCTCGGGAAGCCGCGGCGAGTACCAGATGGTGAGGTTGGGTTCCGGACCGGGACCGAGATTGTACAAAGTTTGTAGAAAGCGGAAGCTGCTCTTGGTCACCAGCGGCCGGCCGTCCTCCCCCATGCCGCCGATCGATTCCGTTACCCAGGTGGGATCGCCGGCAAACAGCTGATCATATTCGGGCGTGCGCAGGAATCGGACGATGCGGAGCTTGATCACGAAATCGTCGACGATTTCCTGAACCTCTGCCTCCTTTATCGTCCCCGCGGCGAGATCCCGCTCGAAATATATGTCGAGAAAGGTGGAGGTGCGGCCGAGCGACATCGCCGCCCCATTTTGTTCCTTCACGCCCGCGAGATATCCGAAGTACAGCCACTGCACCGCCTCGCGGGCGTTGGCGGCGGGCTTGGAAATGTCGAACCCATATTTGGCCGCCATCGCCTTGAGCTCGGCCAGCGCGCGGATTTGCTCCGACAGCTCCTCGCGATCGCGAATGATCGCGTCGCTCGCCGGCCGCTGATCCAGCGAGGATTTCTCCTTCTGCTTTTGCTCGATCAGCCGATCGACCCCGTAGAGCGGTACGCGCCGATAGTCGCCGATAATCCGTCCGCGCCCATAGGCGTCGGGCAGGCCGGTCAGAATGTGGGATCTTCGGCACCGGAGGACATCGGGCGTGTAGCCATCGAACACGCCGTCATTGTGAGTCTTGCGATATTTGGTGAAGGTATCGACGACGGACCGGTGCGGCTTCAGGCCGTAGGCGCCAAGCGCGCTGGCCACCATGCGCAATCCGCCGTTCGGCATTATCGCCCGTTTGAGCGGCGCGTCGGTCTGCAGGCCGACGATGATCTCGCGTTCCTTGTCGATATAGCCGGCATCATGCGCGGTGATGGAGCTCGGTATCGGGGATACTGCCAGCACCCCCTTCTTTCGTTCCTGCACGAAGAGCTGCTGGAGCTTGTCCCAGATCTCGCGGGTGCGCTGAGTCGGTCCCGCCAGGAAGCTCTCGTCCTCATAATAAGGCGTCACATTTTCCTGGATGAAGTCGCGAAGGTTGATCTCCCTGTTCCAGATACCGGGCGCGAAACCGCGCCACGCGTTCGATGGACGGGCCTTGCCGCGCGTTGCACTTTGGCCGCTCTTCATGACTGGCCCCTCATTGCCTGGCCGCGAATGTGTCGATGCAAAAGCAGCTCCGGAGATCGGTGCGCCGCCACGTCAGCACAGCACGAGCGAGACGGCCAGTCCGCCTTCCGACGTTTCCTTATATTTGGAATTCATTTCCTTCGCGGTGAGGGCCATCGCGGCGACCGTGGTGTCGAAATCGACCCGGCGATTCACAGCTATTTCGTTCTTCGCGATAAGATAGCCTGTCCAGGATTTCACCGCGCCGAACGCACAGCGCTCGATGCAGGGGATCTGGACGTAGCCGGCCACCGGATCGCAGGTCATGCCCAGATGGTGCTCGAGCGCGCCTTCCGCGGCATTCGCCACCACCAGGGGCGGCGCATCATAGGCCTGGGCAATCATCGCTGCCCCCATTGCGGAGGCGACACCGATTTCAGCCTGGCATCCGCCTTCTGCGGCCGCGAGCGTCGCGTTATGCTTGCACAGATAGCCGATGACCGCCCCGGCCAGCAGACCTGCGCGAAGCTTGTCTTCGCTCAGCTTTGCGCCTTGTTCGCCAAGCGAATAGACGACCGCGGGCATCACGCCGGCCGACCCTCCGGTCGGCGCGGTGATGACCAGGTGCCCGCGCGCATTCTCTTCCGAGGCGGCCAGCGCATAGGCCGAGACCTGGCCGATCGCTTTTCGCGCCGTGCCTATCTCCTGGGACGCGCTGCGATACACATCGCCCGCCTTGGTCTTGAGCTTGATCGGTCCGGCCAGCGTGGAGACCGGGGCTTCGATCCCGGATCGGACGGTCGCGCGCATCGCCGCAAGAATCTTGTCGAGGAACGCATTGATCTCGGCTTCGCTTTTTCCTGAAACGGCGATCTCGTTCGCCATGGCGACCTGCGCAAAGGAAAGGCCGTTGTCGCGCGCGTGAGTCAAAAGCTCGGCGACGGTCGAATAAGGATATTTGGGCGCGCCCTTCTTCGGCGGCGCATATCCCTTCCACTCGATGAACCCGCCGCCGACGGAATAATATTCCTGCTCCAGAAGTACCTTGTCGCCGGCCATGAGCCGGCATGTCATCGTGTTGGCGTGCGGAAAGTCGCCCTTGGCTGCGTCGTATACGATGTCGGCGAGCGACACGTTGATCGACTTGTTGCCAAGCTTGACCGGAAAGACCTGGTTTGGATTGTCGCGCAGACCGTCGAGGAAGGCCGGATCGATCGTTGCCGGCTCCTTGCCCACGAGCCCGGCCAATGCCGCCCGCTCGGTCCCATGGCCTTTTCCGGTGGCACTGAGGCTGCCGAACAGATTGACCTTGAGCGCCGTCGCCTGAGCGAGCTGGGCTGCCGGCAGCTTCGTGCAGCGCTGATAGAAATCATATGTGATCCGCATCGGACCGATGGTGTGGGAAGAGGAGGGGCCGGGACCGACCTTGTAGAATTCCTCGAGGGTGGTCATCACCGGACCCTTCGACTTCTTGACCACGTCGAGCGAGGGATCGAGCTTGACCGGCAGGCCGGGCGCCTTGGCCGGTTGCAATGCGAAGGCCGCAATCGGGTTGCCCGTCAGCGCGGCCACGGCGGTGGCGAGCGCGCTTCGCATCATGAAGCTTCGCCGATCGGATCCGGGCGGGGGTTCCGAAAAATCCAGTTCCGGTATGATCGTGCAAGAAACGTCTTCGCTATCCATGGCGTGTTCCGATCAGATGATCCGCGGGCTTTGGCCATCCCGAGGCTTGGCGGGATGCGCCTCCCATTTTGGCTTCAGGAGGCCTTCTTCGTGTAGATTGGCCAAGCCATGTTCGTTATCCGGTGAACTACCCAAAGGTGGGAAGAATAGACTTGCCAACATGCTCAGGATGAGGAGCAGTGGTGCCCGGCTGCACTGTCCGCGTTTGCTGAAACGGATCCTGCCGACCGCGTTGCGCCCCATCTTTTCCTGACGAAAGTCGGGACGTTCACTGATCAACACCAAGTTGGCGCTCGCCTATTCAGCTGTCTCTTACGCTCGTCCCGTCGCGGCCTGCTCCCGACCGGAGATGCTTGGAGGCAACGCGATGAACTTTGCCCATAAAGTCAAATCGTCCCTTCAGGGTCCGGAGGGGACCGTCCGTGCGAGCGGGGGCCGTGCGGCCGATGGCCGGCGCATCGGGATGCGAACCATCGTCATTGCGCTGGGCTTGAGCGCTTTGCTGGCTTTCATCGCCTGGCAGGTGTTCGGCGGCACCAGCCTTCCGGACGGCATCGTCGGCGGCAACGGCCGGCTCGAAGCGAATGAATTATATGTCGCCACAAAATATCCGGGCCGCGTCAAGGACGTGCTGGTCGACGAAGGCGAAACCGTCGACGCGGGCGAGACGGTTGCCCGCATGGACACCGAGGCGCTGGAAGCCCAGCTTCGTGAAGCCCTCGCGAAATTGAAGGAAGCGCAGGACAGCCGGGCCGTTGCCGTGGCGGATATCGCTACAAAAGGCGCGCTTGCCGATGCGCGCCGCTCGGACGTGGCGGTCAAGGAGGCCGATCACACCTACGCCACTTTGCAATATCGTCGGTCGAAGGCGTTGGTTGGCGGCGGTGCCGTCAGCGAACAGGAAGCCGAAATCGATTCGGCCAGGATGCTATCCACGCGCGCGCAAGTCGCAGGTGCGCGGGCCGACCTCGTCGGATCCCGCGCCGATCTCACCGGGTCGCGTGCGCAGGCGCAGCGCGCGGTGTCGGCGATTGAAGCGGCCAGGGCCGAGGTGGACCGGCTGCGCGCGGAGATTCGCGACGCGGTGCTGGTTGCGCCGATCAGGGCACGGGTCGACACGCGCCTTGCCGAGCCGGGCGAAGTGCTCCCGGCGGGGGGGCGGGTCTTTTCGCTCCTCGATCTCAGCGACGTCTATATGTACGTCTTTCTTCCGGAGCGTGTCGTCGGCAAGATTGCGCTTGGATCGGATGCGCGCATCGTGCTGGATTCCGCCCCCGGATTTCCCATCCGGGCCTATGTCGCCTTTGTCTCGCCGACGGCGCAATTCACGCCGAAGACGGTGGAAACGGCGGAGGAGCGGCACAATCTGACCTTTCGCGTCAAGCTGCAGCTCTACAAGGAAAGATTGCGCGAATATGAGTCGCTGGTGAAGGCGGGACTTCCCGGAATGGGGTATGTTCGCTTCGCCAAGGGTGTCGAATGGCCTGCGAAGCTCCAGTTCAAGAATACGCCGCCGAATAATCTGTGGATGCCGACGGGGCGGCAGGGTGCCCGCTGATGGGCGAACCCACTCTCAGCCATGTCGCGCGCGTGTCCGAAGTTTCCCAGAAGTACGGACCCGCGATCGCGCTCGACAATGTGAGCTTGGAGATACCCGCTGGCCGCATGATCGGACTTTTAGGTCCGGACGGTGTCGGCAAATCGACTTTGCTGGGAATGCTCGCCGGCGTGCGCAAGATCCAATCCGGGCGCGTGGAGGTGCTTGGCGGCGACATTTCGGATCGGCGCTTCCGCACGGCCATCTCGTCACGCATCGCCTATCTTCCCCAGGGGCTCGGAAAGAACCTCTATCCGACCTTGTCGATCTTCGAGAACGTGGATTTCTTCGGGCGATTGTTCGGGCAGTCGAAGGAGGAGCGCGAATGGCGGATCGACGACCTGTTGCGCAGCACCGATCTTTCGCCGTTTCGCGACCGTCCGGCAGGCAAGCTTTCCGGCGGCATGAAGCAGAAGCTCGGACTATGCTGTTCGCTGATCCACGATCCCGACCTTCTCATCCTCGACGAACCCACCACGGGAGTCGATCCGTTGGCGCGCCGTCAATTCTGGGAGCTGATCGATCGCATTCGCGGGCGTCGTCCGCAAATGTCTGTGCTTGTCGCGACCGCCTATATGGACGAAGCGGAACGCTTCGACTGGCTGGTCGCGATGACCGCCGGCAAGGTCCTGGACACGGGCACTCCCGAAGCGCTCAAGCGGCAGACCGGTGAGACTTCGCTCGAGAAGGCGTTCATCAAACTGCTGCCCGAAGAGGCACGGCGCGGGCATAGGGAACCGATCATTACGCCCTTCAAGCCCAAGGGCGGACCGCCCGCCATCGAATCGCACGGGCTTACGCAACGTTTCGGTTCCTTCACTGCCGTGGACCATGTCGATTTCGAGATAGAGGCCGGCACGATCTTCGGCTTCCTCGGCTCCAACGGCTGCGGGAAGACGACAACGATGAAGATGCTGACCGGCCTGCTTCCTCCGACCGAGGGAACGGCGCTGCTCTTTGGAGCGCCGGTCAAAGGCGGTGATGTGGAATCACGCCGTCGCGTCGGCTTCATGTCGCAGGCCTTTTCGCTTTATACGGAACTGACCGTCCGCCAGAATTTGATCCTGCACGCGCGGCTGTTCGATCTTCCCACTTCGGCCGGAGAGAAACGGGTGGCGGAGCTGCTCGCCTATTTCGATCTGGAAGAGGTTGCGGACACGCTCGCGGAGAGTCTGCCGCTTGGCATCCGGCAGCGTCTTTCGCTCGCAGTTGCCGTTCTGCACGAACCGGAAGTGCTGATTCTCGACGAGCCGACCTCCGGCGTCGATCCGGTGGCGCGCGACGGCTTTTGGGAATTGCTGATCCGCCTGTCGCGCGAGGACGGAGTCACGATCTTTCTCTCCACGCATTTCATGAACGAGGCGGAGCGGTGCGACCGGATGTCGATGATGCATGCCGGCAAGGTGCTCGCGCAGGGGCCGCCGGCGGAGCTGGTCAAGGCACGGCACGCCAAAGGGCTCGAAGAGGCCTTCATCGGCTATCTGGAAGAGCAAGCGGCGCTGACCGCGCCTCCGGAGGGCGAGGTGGCGGCGATCGTGCATGAGCAGCCCGTCGAGCAATCCGTCCAGGGCGCGGCCGGCCGTTTCAGTCCCGCGCGTGTCTGGGCGTTCGCGCGGCGCGAAGCGATCGAATTGCGGCACGATACGGTGCGTCTCACCTTCGCCATTTTCGGTCCCATCCTTCTCATGATCGTCTTCGGCTACGGCATCTCCCTCGACGTCAACCGTCTCACTTATGCGACGCTGGATTTCGATCAGACCAGCGCCAGCCGTGCCTATGAAGACGCCTATCGCGGTTCGATTTATTATGACGAGCGCAGGCCCGTCCGCAGCCATGGCGAGCTCGATCGTCGGCTTCGCAATGGGGAATTACGTTTCGCCCTGGAGATTCCGGCCGGTTATGAGCGCGATCTGCTGCAGGGGCGCCGGCCGACCGTCAATGCCTACATCGATGCCGCCATTCCGTTTCGCGCGGAAACGGCGCGCGGCTATATAGAAGCGACGCACGACGCCGTCGATGCGGATATCCGCAAAACGCAGGGCGCGCCGCCGCGCGCGCGGCCGGTCAATATCGAGGCGCGCGCGCTGTACAACCAATCGTTCGAAAGCGTCTACGCCATGGTTCCCGGCGATATCATGCTCTTGCTGATGCTCATCCCGAGCATGCTCACCGCACTCAGCGTGGTGCGAGAAAAGGAGCTTGGCTCGATCGCCAACTTTTATGCCGCGCCCGCGACAAAGGGCGAGTTCCTGCTCGGCAAGCAACTGCCCTATGTCGCCGTTTCCCTGGTCCAGTTCCTCACCCTGATCGGGTTGGCCGTCATGTTGTTCGGCGTTCCGATCAAGGGAAGCATTCTCACCCTGCTGCTGGGCGGGTTCATTTATGTGCTGGCGAGCACGGGCTTCGGGCTTCTGATATCCGTGTTCGCGACGACGCAGACCGCAGCCATATTCGCGGCCGCCATCATAACCATTCTTCCGGCCGTCCAATTCTCGGGGATGTTCGTGCCGGTGTCCTCGCTCACCGGCGGCGCGTGGCTGGCAGCGCTCATTTTTCCTAGCACCTATTTTCAAGCTTTGAGCGTCGGCACCTTTACGAAGGCGCTGGGGCTTGGTGCCGTCTGGCCGAACGTCGTCGCGCTCTGTGTGATTGCCGTAATCTATTTCTCGGTGTCAGTGCTTTTGCTCAAGAAGCAGGAAGCCTGAGGGATGCGGTCCGTCGGGCACATCTTCCATCTCGGCATCAAGGAATTGCTCAGCCTGTGGCGCGATCCTGTGCTGATCTTTCTGATCATCTACAGCTTCACATTCTCGGTCTACACGCCCTCCAAGAGCGCCGTGATGGACGTCGTCAACGCCTCCATCGCGGTAGTCGATGAGGACAATTCGGACGCCGCGCGTGCGATCAGGGACGCATTGCTGCCGCCTCAATTTCTCAAGCCGGACGAAATCGGTTTCGCCGAAATCAACCGGTCTATGGATACGGGCAAATATACGTTCGTAGTGAACATTCCGCCGCAGTTTCAGGCCGACCTGGCGGAGGACGCCCGGCCCGACGTGCAGGTGATCACCGATGCGACGGCGATGAGCCAGGCCGGACGCGGACCATCCTACATTCAGAAAATCATCGATGCGACGGCGAAGAATTATTGGCCTGCCGGTTCGGGGCACAAGGACGAGCCGGTGGCCGGTCTCGAAACGCGAGCGCGCTTCAATCCCAACATGCAGCAGGGCTGGTTCGTCGCGGTCAACCAGATCATCAACAACATATCCGTGCTGGCAATCTTCCTGACCGGTGCCGCGGTGCTCCGCGAGCGCGAACACGGCAATATCGAGCATCTTCTGGTGATGCCGCTTCGGCCTTTCGAACTGGCCTTCGCGAAAATCTGGGCCAACGGGCTCGTGGTGGTCGTGGCGGCGATGCTTTCGCTGTTCATCGTCGTCAAAGGCGTGATCGGCGTCCCGGTCGCAGGGTCCGTGCTGCTCTTCCTGCTGGGGTTGTGCGTCTATCTGTTCTCGGTCACCGCGCTCGGCATCATGCTGGCGACGATCGTCCGCTCGATGCCGCAGTTCGGCCTGCTGGCATTTCCGGTTTTCATCGTGATGAGCCTGCTTTCGGGTGGCCAGACGCCGCTCGAAAGCATGCCGGTCTTCCTGCAAAAGGCGATGCAGTTCGTGCCGTCCACCCACTTCGTCAGCTTCTCGCAGGCGGTTCTGTTCAGGGATGCCACGGCGGTAATGGTTTGGCCCGCGATCGCCAAGATGCTCGCGATCGGCCTCGCCTACATGGTTTTCACTCTCTCCAGGTTCAGGAAGATGCTTGCGGCCATCCAGTGATCGGAGGCGAAGATGAAGCGAAATATTGGACTTCTCAAGATCCTGGTGGCTGCGGCGCCGGCCGGATTGGCCATGGGCGCTTGCACGGTCGGGCCCGATTACAAGCCGCCCGAGCTTGCTCCCCCGCCCGAGTTTCGCGGCCAGCAGCCTTCGGCCGACGACATTTCGCTGGCGGACCTGCCCTGGCAGAAGATGTTCAACGATGCGCAGCTGCAAGCGCTTATCGAAGAGGGGCTCCGCAACAATCCGGACTTGGTCGTCGCGGCCGCCCGTATCGAGCAGGCCCGCGCCCTGGTCGGTGTCGCGGCGTCCGAAGGTCTTCCCCAAATTGGCTATGAAGCGGGCGGAGGCGCGGAAAAGACCTTCGTGCCCGAGCCCGACGCCATCGGCACGACCAAGTTCGCGGCGGCCCGCGGCCTGTTGACGTCGGCGTGGGAGCTTGACCTGTGGGGGCGGATCAGACGGACGACGGAAGCGGCCCGCGCCAATCTCATGGCTCAGGAGGAATATCGCAGGGCGGTTCACCTCACATTGGTGAGCGACATTGCGTCCGGCTATTTCAACCTCCTGCGGCTCGATCGGGAGCTGGCGATCGCCGCGGAAAGCAATCAGGCGTATAGGAAGATACTCGATCTGTTCAGCGTCCGGTTCGAAGCCGGCAGGGACAGCAAGCTCCCGGTCGAACGGACCCAGGCCGCCTATGATTCCAGCTCGGGCCGCGTTGCGGACTTGAAACGCCAGATCGAACAGCAGGAAAATGCCCTGAGCCTGCTCACCGGCGCTTATCCGCGCGCGGTAGCGAGGGGCGCACCGCTCACCGCCCAGTCCATGCCGGAAATGCCGCCCGGTCTGACCACCGACCTGCTGCGCCGACGGCCGGATATCCGCCAGGCGGAACAGGTCATGATAAGAGCAAATGCCGAAGTGGGCGTCGCCGTCGCCAACTTCTATCCACGGATAGGCCTCTCCGCTTTGTTGGGGGGCATTGTCGTCGATGGCGAAAATGACGTCGGCGGTTCGTTCGGATTCTGGAGCCTGGGCGCCAAGCTGGCCGGCCCGATCTTCACCGGCGGCCGGCTCGAAAGCATCTACAACCAGAGGAAAGCCTTCTGGGATGAAAGCGTCGCCCAGTATCGCAAGACCGTCCTGACAGCGTTTCGGGAGACATCCGATGCTTTGGCGGCGCAGCGGAATCTGGTCGGTCATCGCGCCGCTCTGGAGCGGCAGGTCGGCGCGCTGCGACGGTCTGTCGAACTGGCGATGACACGCTACGATTCCGGCCGCTCCAGCTATTTCGAAGTCCTGGAGGCACAGCAGCAGCTGTTCCCGGCCGAGGATGAGCTGGCCAGGGTGCAGCAGGAGCAATTGCTGGCGGTCGTCAGCCTGTACAAAGCATTGGGCGGCGGTTGGATGTCCGCGGAGACGGACGCCGCGAAGCCGAGTTGAGGAGCGCGGCATGTCGCAGTCGAACCACCTGAGCACAGCCATGGACGCCGCGTCGATCGAGGGGGACCATGAGAAATTCAGGAGCTTGATCGCCCGAGCGAGTCGGCTTGAACCGGTCGTCACGGCCATCGTCCATCCGTGCGACGATGCTTCGTTGAGAAGTGCCGCGCAGGCGGCAGCGCTTGGCCTGATCGTGCCCATATTCGTCGGCCCGGCCGAGCGCATTTCGAACATCGCGACGGCGGCGGGGCTTGATATCGGCAGCTACGAACTCGTCGATGCCGAACATAGCCAAGCAGCGGCCGCCGCAGCCGTCGCGATCGTTCGTGCAGGCCGTGCCGAGGCCCTGATGAAGGGCAGCCTGCATACCGACGAGCTCATGCGTGCGGTGGTCGTGGCTGACCGCGGACTGCGGACAGCCAGAAGGATCAGCCACTGCTTCATCATGGATGTTCCAGGCCACAGCGACGCCCTGATCATCACCGATGCCGCGGTGAACATCGCACCCACCCTCGAGGAGAAGGTGGATATCGTCCAGAACGCGATCGATCTCGCACGCGCGATGGGGCGGACCGAGATCCGTGTCGCGATTCTGAGTGCGATGGAAACGGTGAATCCGCGAGTCCCTTCCACGATCGAGGCCGCGGCATTGTGCAAGATGGCGGATCGCGGGCAAATCGTCGGTGCGATGCTCGACGGCCCGTTGGCCCTCGACAATGCGATCAGTCCGGAAGCGGCCGCAACCAAGGGGATTGCCTCCTCGGTTGCGGGGCGTGCCAACGTCCTGGTGGTCCCCGATCTCGAGGCCGGTAACATGCTGGCGAAGAGCCTTTCATTCCTGTCCGGTGCGGATGCCGCCGGCATCGTCCTCGGCGCGAGGGTTCCGATCATCCTCACCAGTCGAGCCGATGCCGTGCTCACGCGCCTCGCATCATGCGCGGTCGCCCAATGCGTGGCAGCGAGGCGGCGGCGCGAATCGGGCACGGCAATTCAATGAGAATGTCCGGACGCGCGCACAGGCCATGGCGCCCCGTTCGCACGGCGGCCTTTCCGCCTTCCGGCGCAGGGCCGGGAATCCGGCCGCGCCCGGTCGGCAGGTAAGCGACATGGCCGATTTTCTGGCCGTGATGAACGCCGGCTCGTCCAGCATCAAATTCGCAGTCTATGAATCCGCTGACGACGCGCGCCTGCTGTTTCGCGGCCAGGTGGAGAAGATCGGTCTCGCGCCCCGCCTGCGGGTAGCGGACGCTGACGGCAGGCAGATCACCGATCGGAGCTGGCCCGAGAATGGTTTCGACCATGCCGCGGCGACGCGGGCCGTCATCGACGAGGTGCGCGCTCGGCTCGAGGGAAATGCCGTGAAGGCGCTGGGCCATCGCGTCGTGCACGGCGGGACCTTCTATGCGGCGCCGGTTCTGGTCGATCCGAGCGTATTGCTGACTTTGGATAGCTTATGCTCGTTGGCGCCTTTGCATCAGCGCCACAATCTTGCTCCGATCAAGGCGGTTGCCGAAGCGGCGCCGCATATCGTGCAGGTCGCCTGCTTCGATACGGCGTTCCATCGACGGCAGCCGATGGTGGCTCAGATCTTCGCCTTGCCGCGCAAGTTCACGGAAGCAGGCGTTCGTCGCTATGGATTTCATGGTCTTTCCTACGAATATGTCGTGGCTCGAATGGCACAATTGTGCCCCGATCTCAGCCGTGGCCGCATGGTCATCGCCCACCTTGGAAGCGGCGCGAGCCTGTGCGCGGTTGAACATGGGCGGAGCATAGCGAGCACGATGGGCTTCACGGCCGTCGACGGCCTGGTCATGGGCACGCGCACGGGATCGATCGATCCCGGTGCCCTGATCTATCTTATGGATAGCTATGACATGGGCCCGCGCGATCTCGAGGATCTGATCTATCGAAGGTCCGGTCTGCTCGGCGTTTCCGGCATTTCCTCAGACATGCGCAGCTTGCGGGAATCCAGCTCCCCGGCTGCAGCGGAAGCGATCGACCTGTTCGTCTACCGTGTCGTGCGCGAGATCGGATCGCTCGCGGCCGCGCTCGGCGGTCTCGATGCGCTCGTCTTCACAGGCGGCATAGGCCAGCATGACGCGGCGACGCGCGCTCAGATCGCACAGGGATGCACGTGGCTTGGCGCCGCGCTCCATGACAAGCGAAATGCCGAGGGCAGGGAAGGGCGCATCAGCACGGATGACGCCGCTCTTTCCTTGTGGGTCGTTCCAACCGACGAGGAATGCATGGTCGCACGCCATATGATCGCGCTGCTGGCTTCCAACTGAACTTGCGGTTGGGCCCGGGCGGCGCACGAGGTTCGATTATCGACAACCGGAACAGACAAAGTGCGGCAGGATCGATCGATCCTGCCGCACAGCGCTGAAGGGCCGGTCCGCGGTGGGGGCAACGGATCGACCCGTCTTCAGGGGCGGCAGATCCCCCTTTTCAAATCCGCTGCCGCTTCTCCGCACGACCGAGGCACCGAGTAGACTCGGGAACGGAGCGGCCTATTCAACTTGCGCGAGGGCCTGTGATCCATCGGGAATTTCCATGATTTGCAAGGGAGTTTTTCGGGATGCGGACAGCCACAGGTTGGTCGCGTGTCTTTTTGCCGCAGCGCAGCTTGGAGATGTCGAAATTTCCGCCCGGACGATGCCAAGGGCAAGGTCCGAGCGGCTGGGGGAACAGGGGACCGCTGTCGGTCCGGAAGACGGGGTTAGAAGCGGTATCCTACGCCGAGCAGAAATTGGTGGCGAACCACGTCAATGCCTTCGAAGAGCGGATCCAGATCGATGTCCGCGCCGCGGACATCGAGGTCCCCATTGTTGTAATTGGTATAGCGATACTCGAGCTTCCCGAAAAAGGAATTGCTGAACGCATATTCGCCGCCGACGCCGAAGCGGAAGCCGTCCAGCCCGACTTTCTCGTCGAAGCTGAAGGGAACGCCATTGTCCAGGCCTTCGCCGTCAATATCGATCTTCTGGTGCGTATAGCCGAGCTTCAAATAGAGCAGGGTTTGCGGAGTAACGGTGTATCCCGCACGAGCGCCAATGTACCAATCGCCGCCGGCGTCGATGCTGAGGCTCGTCGTCACTGGCGTCGGCACGCCGGCAATGGGCTGGGCGGGCCGAACCCCTTCGAAGGTCTCGTCCCTGCCAGCGGTGGATTCGGTCAGCTCGGTCTCTAGGCCAAGGACCAATGGACCGGTTTGATAGTCATAACCGGCCCCGAAGCCGAACAGCCAACCGCTTTGCGACTGCTTGCCGCCGTCGAATACGTCATCGTCGAAATCGACACCCTCGTCGTCATAGCCGGTCATCAATTCCAATCTGAATCCGTCAAATGGCTTGTCGTCGGTTTGAGCAAATGCCGGGCTCGTGCCGCAGGTGAGTGTCGAGAGAATAAACAAGCCGGCGCCAGCCCAATGCCGCAATCCCCTTGCTTTCGCCGTTCCCAATGCATCGCTCATATTGCCCTCCCATGGTGGTGCAGTCGGTTCGAATTACACAGGTGGATTTGTGTGATGCATCAGGTGAAACCCGCGGATGCGGAAATTCAAATCCTGATCCGCGTGCAGGATTGCCGAGGCCGTCTCGAGATGGCTGCTGATCCGAGAGGTCGAAGCTTGTCCGGCGCCGCGCTCACCGCAATCGCACGCGCGGGGATTTCATGATTTGCACGGTCGAATCCTCGGGTCTTCACCCGAGTGACCATCCTCCGCGCGCCGGCAATATCAAGGCGATGAATTTCGAATTGGGGGTACGATGTCCTATCGCCTTACTTGTTGTTCGGTCCTGGCGATCGCACTTGGGATGCTCGGTTCCGGAACTGCCTCGGCCCAAACCGGGCAAGCGGCCGACGAGACCGACAAGCAGCGTATCGAGCGGCTCGAAGCCACGGTCGCGGAGCTCAATCGTCGCCTGGAGGCTCAGGAGGATAAAGAAGCGGTTCGTGCGCAGGAGCAACCGCGGGCCGCTGAAGCTGCGCCGGCGGTCAAGCGCGCTCGCGACCACGACCTCGAACTCTACGGTTTCGTGCAAGTCGATGCGATCCAGGATTTCAAGCGGGTCGATCCGGATTGGGATGCCACGCTTCGCCCGTCGCGGATACCCACCGCCGAGGGCGAGTTCGGCAGCGACGGGCAGACCGTGTTCAGCGTGAGGCAGTCGCGCCTCGGCGCCAAGGCGACGGGTGTGCTGGGTGGCAAGCCATATGAGGCGAAGTTCGAATTCGATCTCTACGGCGTCGGCGTGGACGCGGGTCAGACGACGATGCGGATTCGTCACATCTACGGAAAGTGGGGGCCTTTCCTTGCCGGCCAGACCAACACGCTTTTCATGGATGGCGACCTTTTCCCCAATGTCATCGACTATTGGGGGCCTTCCGGAATGGTGTTCGTCCGCACGCCGCAGGTCCGCTACACATTCGTCGACAGCGCCAAATGGTTTGCGGCGATCGCTCTCGAACACCCGAGCGACGATATCGATCCCGGTTCGATCCGCCTGATCGATCCGGAGCTGGCGACCAACCTGCGGCCGAACGAAGAGCTTCCCGATCTGACGGCCCAGGTGCAGTATCGCGGTCCGTGGGGACATGTGACGCTCGCCGGCATCGCGCGCAAGATCGGCTTCGATACGGCCGGCGCTCCGGACAACGAACCCCACGGCAGCAAATTCGGATGGGGCATCCATGGTGGTGCCGTCGTCAAGCTGTCGCCGGCGACCTTTCGGATCGGGGCCGTGTACGGCGAGGGCATTGCCACCTACATGAACGATGGCGGCATGGATCTGGCGCCCAGCGCCGAGCTGATCCCGGTTCCGCCCATCTTTCCGCCGCCGCCGAACCCACCCCTCAACCAGCTGCTCTCGGCCGAAGCCGTGCCGTTGCTGGGCCTCACCGCTTATGTCGACCTCCAATGGACGAAGACGTTGAGCTCCTCGCTCGGTTACAGCTTGACCAAGGTTGACAACACCAACTTCCAGGACGCCACTGCCTTCCGCAAAGGCGAATATGCATCCGGCAATCTGCTCTGGGCGCCGGTCGATCGCATCCTCACCGGCCTGGAATTGCTGTGGGGCAGGCGTACCGACAATGATGGCGACAAGGGCACCGACCTTCGCGCCCAATATTCCTTCAAGCTGTCCTTCTCGAGCAAGGATATCTGGGGCGATTGAAGCGCCCGATCGAAGCTTCGCCGACCAAGCTTCCAAAAAAGTCTTGCCTGAAGCAGCTACACGTCGTTCGTCCGGATGCGATTCCGCAATGGCCGACGCGATCCGCCAGGTCGGTGTTCGGCAGCCACTACGGTCAGCGGCACGGCCTCAGTTGGCGGGTGCTTCGGTGGGGCCGGGCGCCTGCTTGCCCCCCGACGGATCCTCGATGGTCACGTAGACGACCGTGTCGCCTTCATATTGCGGCTGATACCAAGCGCCGCCGCAGGAATAATAAGTGTAGCCCCCCCAATACCAGGGCGGGCAGCCGGGAGGGAGCGCGTAATAAGCGGAGCCGATTGCCGCGGCGGTCCAAGCCGCGGTGGCTCCGATCACCATCCCGGCCGCAATCGGATGATCGTACCAGTCGCCCCAACCGTCCCAATCATCGTCCCAATTGCCGTTCCAGTTCTCGTAGGCGTCGGCCCGGTTCCCTTGCCGTTCCGTCCGATTCTCCTGTCTGGTGTTCTGACGGTCGGTGCGGTTCTCCTGCCGTGTCTCCTGCCGCTCGGTCCGCTGTTCCTGGCGATCGGTGCGATTGTCTGTGCGATTGGTCTGCCGGTCGGTACGGTTGGCTTGACGGTCGCTCCGGCTGGTTTCGCGGCTGGCCTGCCTGTCCGTTCGGTTGGCTTGACGGTCGCCCGCGGCGCCCTGCCTGGCGCCTGCCTGCTGTCGGCTTCCCATGGAGTCACGATTGCCGATGCCGGGACCCTGGATCCGGCTATTGCTTCCCAGGCCACTGCCGCCGGGGCGGCTGGCCGGGCGGCTGTAGCTGCCTCCTCCAGGACGGCTGTAGCTGCCACGGCTGGAAGCGCCGCTGCCGCGACTGAAACCGCCACCGCTCCCGCCACGACTGAAGCCGCCGCTCCCGCCACGACTGAAGCCACCGCCGCCACCGCGACTGAAGCCACCGCCGCCGCCACGGCTCATGCTCATGCCGCCACCGCCGCGGACGCCGCCGCCGCCGCGGCCTCGGGCGTCGGCCGCTTCGATGGAAGCCACGATCAAGAACGTCATCGCGGCAAGCTTGGCGATCATGGAGAAGGCGCTCATTTCGCGTGGTCCACCAAGGTGGCGAGTTGGATGCGCTTTGCGTCCGTGCCAGGCACGAAAGTGAAATCCGCTTTCGTAAGGCCCGGATTGGGCGTCCATTTGAGCCGCGCGCTGTAGCCGGGCATTGCAGGGTCGGTGCGATCGACAATCACCAACTTGAGCGGCAGCGGCTCATTGCCCTGCCGAATCCAGACCTCCCAGTCATAATCGCCCTGGCGGAAGGCCCAATGATCGGTCTCGACTCCGTCGATGCGCGCCGTACCGACATTGAAGCCCCAGGTCAGTTCCCGAAGATCGGAATCGTCGCCGTCGTTCCAGCGGAACAGATCTTCGAGCGGCAGCGAGATTCCGGTCTTTTCATAGACCGCCTTCAGGAACTCGCGATTGGTGGGCGGCGCCGGCATGCTCGCATAGAAGCCGAGCTTGGGTGCGTAGACGGTGAACTGCTTGCCGTCATAGAAATATTGGCGGTGCTTGAGACTGGTGTCGAAATCGACCCAGATTCCGGGCCGGGCGACCTTGTAGCGAACGACGCCGTCGATCTGCAGCCGCTGGCCGTTCACCGTCACGAGATCGAGCACGCTGTTCGAAACCAGCTCGAATGTGCGAAGGCTGGTCAGATAATCGCTCATCCGCTTCAGCGCTGCCAGGGCCTCCGGCTGGACGCCGGGCGATGTGGCGGGCGCAGGCGGTGCGGCAGGCGGTTTGGCCGCCTGGCCCGATGCGGGGACAGGAATGGCCAACGCCCATATGCAGGACAGGACCGCAAGTGCGCGCATGTTCGGCCTCCACACAATCTCGTTTGCGAAAGTGCGGGTTGGCGGAAGTTCCCGCCATCCAGACTATCCCGGATATCGGACGGTGAGAGGCACTAAAGCGGGATGCGATTGGATTGAATCGCATCCCGCTTTAGAAATATTTGTTGTCGCAGGATTTTTCGCGGAAATTGATAGGTGCTCCGTGCCCCGCACGGAGCAGCCATGCTCGGGGAGCATGGCGACCGTATCAATGGTTCCCACTTTTCCGCATCCTGCTCTATTGCCGCCGGGCGGCGTGGCATAGAATATGGTCCGGCCACATCATTGAGCGGGCATGGCCTTGAGCTTGGTCAAGCCGCTTGCGCTCAGCTTCGCCCAACTTCTGAATAGGATTTCGAAATCCGATCTGTTCGAAACCGTGGTTCTACTATTCCACACGAAGCCCTTGTCGCCCGCGAGGCGGCGATCGAGGGCGCGTCCCAGAAGGGAACCGCTTAGCGAATCGCGCGCTTCGATCACCAATGTCGCCTCGCCGGCCTCTGCGGCATATGTACGGCTGCGGCCGGCCGTCATCCGCTCGGGAGCAGTCACCTTGACATTGATGACGGCGGTAGAAACCCGCAGGACATCGGGGGCGGGTTCGTCGACGACCGCATAGCCTTCCTTTTGATAGGCCTCGCGCAGCAACTCGGAGAAACTGGCGGTCGCACCGTCGATCGCGCGCCGGATCTCCTGATCTTCGACGCGTGTCGAAGGGCTTCTCCGCGTCCTATTGTAATCCTTCTGCCAATTCGAATCGAATGCGATTTCCGGCCGATCGACCATCACTTTGTTGTAGAGGCGGAAATCCGCCTGCGGCCGAATATAGACGACGTCGAGGCGCTTCGATCGGACCCGGGTCAATCCATCCCAATTTTCCAGCTTCGCGGAAAGAAGGGGCGAGGGCACGGCCACCGACAAAGCGGCGGCAATAGCGATGAGGCACCTTGTGGCATTCGGGCGGGTATGCATCGGTCGCTCCTTTCGCTGTTCGGAATCATTTCCTCCCGTGGTCATTGTCGTCGGCGCTTCCAGTTTGGATGCGGTTCGCCGATATGTGCGCCGGCGATGGCCGCATCAGTGCGCCCCGGCTGTCGTGGCGACGTTGATGGCGATTTGATCGCTCGCCTCGGAAGCGATGCGATCGAACGCTGCGACGATCGCGCTCACCTTGTTCTCGGGTACAGGCCGGCGCAGCCGAATCGGCCAGTCACCGACGATCGTGCGATCGGCGATCCGCATCAATTTCGCCTGCGCGTCGATGGCAACTTCAGAAGCCGATTTCGGGTCTGGGGAATAAAGAACTTCGAACCGGCGTACGTCGACGGCAAGCACGAATTGGGCCTTGCTGGGCGCTCCGGCACGCACGACGCTGATATGCGGCGAGCGAGCTTCGATATCCCGAACCGCCATGGTGTCGAAAAGCTCCTGCGCGGGGGCCGCCCACCGTGCTCCGGCGATATAGGCCGCTTTGTTCCCGGTTGAGGTGAGAATGCGATCGCCGCTGCTTTGGCGATTGAACGTGGAACCGGCATAGATGATGACGACGCGCTGCTGCTGCGCAGATGATGCGGGCTCCAGGCTCGAATCATCGGCGTCGCCGAATTGAAACAGCGTCACCGGCTCCGATCTGCCTAAAAGGGCGCAGTTCGCGAGTACCGGTACCGTGATCAGGGCGGCGACCATCGGCCAAAGCGGAATTCTCCCGATCTTCATCGTGGGATTTTCATCTGCCGGTCCGGCTGGTTGTCCAGGAGCATTCCGGGATTTTGCTCGATTCTGAATGCCAGGTTGTCGAGCCGGTCGGCTGCCTGCTGGACCGCTCCGGCCGCGAATGTGACTCGCGGTACGGTCGTCGTCGAAAGATCGGTGACGAGTCCGTCCACCCGGCCCAAAGCCGAATTGAAATTGGCAACGGCCAGCCGAAGATCGCCTGCGGCGTCGTCAATGTCGCTGAACGCGCCGTCCTCACCGAGCGATTGGCGGGCTGCCGCCATCGTCGCCTGGAGGTCGGTTGCCGCGCCGTCCAATTTGGTGAGCGCGGAATCCAGACGCGCGAACATCGCCTTGCGGCCCTTTAGCGCGCCGGCCAGCTCCCGAACGTCGCGGAGCGCATCCGACACATTGGCGATGTTGGCATCGGAAAGCACGCGATTGATCCGTTGGACAGTCTCGGTTCCGCCCGTCGCGAGCTTCGACAGGTCTTCGACGAAGTCTTCCATTCGACCTCGCTTCGCCATGATGACCGGGGGATCGTTCCCGTTGCGGCTGCGCAGCAGCGGCTGTTGCGGCGAGCCAGGGCTGATCTGGACATATTTCACGCCGGTGATTCCCTTCGTGAAAGGCTGCGCTACGGAGTCGGCGCGGATGGGCGTGCCGTGGTTGACCTCGAGCTCCGTCAGGATCCGATTTGCATCGTCGGGATCGAACGCGATGCGTGTGATTTCCCCAACCTTCAGGCCGTTGAACTGAACCTCGCCGCCTTTGCTCAAACCGCTGACCGGGCCCCGGAAGACTATTCGATATCGATCATAACTCTGGTCGAAACGGACGTTGGCGAGCCAGACGACGAAGACAACGGTCGCGAACAGCAGGAAGAGGCCGATCGCTCCCACCAGCGCATAATTCGCCTGCCGTTCCATCAGCCGATCCTCGTTCCAAGGGAATGGGCATTGGCCGCGGCGCGGCCGCGAGCCCCGTTGAAATAGGATTTGATCCAGGGGTGATCGGCATTCTTCAGCGCGTCGATCGGCGCCGTCGCCACCACCTTTCCATCGGCAAGTACCGCGACGCGATCCGTGATCGCGTGCAGGGTGTCGAGGTCATGCGTGATGATCAGCACGCTCAACCCATGGGAATCGCAAAGGCCCCGGATCAGCGTGTCGATTTCAGACGCGCTGATCGGATCGAGACCGGCGGTCGGCTCGTCGAGAAGCAGCAGATCCGGATCGAGCGCCAGGGCGCGCGCGACGCCGGCACGCTTGCGCATGCCTCCGGACAGGACCGACGGCAGCTGGTCCACCACCTCTGCGGCGAGCCCGACAAGCTCGATCTTGAGGAGCGCAAGCTTGCGTACGAAATCATCCGGCAGAACGGTGTGTTCATGGATCGGCGCTTCGACATTCTGACCGACGGTCAACGCCGAAAACAGGGCGGCGCCCTGGAACATCACGCCGATGCGTTGCTTGACATCCACCTTGCTCGAGGAGTCGTGGATATTGCGGCCGAATATCTCGATCCGGCCGCGGTCGGGGCGCTTCAAGCCAAGGATCGTGTTGAGCAGCACCGACTTGCCGGTTCCGGACCCTCCGACGACGCCGAGGATCTCGCCTTGGCGCATTTCGAGTTCGAGGCCGTCGTGCACGACATGGTCGTCGAAGACGTTGCGAAGCCCTGAAACGCGGATCGGGGGAGCGGAAGGCGCCGCATCCGTCACAGGTTCAGTTCCATGTAGATTACGGCAAAGATCGCGTCGAACAGGATGATCATGAAGATCGACTGCACGACGGCCGCCGTCACCCGGTTGCCCAGGCTTTCGACGTCGCCCGCCACGGACAGGCCATGTCTGCAGCCAGCCATGGCGATCAATATCGCGAGCAGGGGCGTCTTGCTCATCCCCGCCCAAAAGTGGCGTATGTCGACGGTTTCGCGCATTCGTTCGACGAAGAACACGGGGCTTATGTCGAGCGCCACCCAACTGACGAGCAATCCGCCCGACAATCCTGCCACCATCGCGGCGAAGCTGAGCAGGGGCATGATGAGCAATAGGGCGAGGACGCGCGGGATGACCAGGGCATGGAATGGGTCGACGCCGATGACCTGCAAGGCGTCCACCTCCTGATTCATCTTCATGGATCCGATCTGGGCGGCGAAGCTCGACGATGATCTTCCGGCAAGCAGGATGGCGGTGATCAGCACCGCGAATTCGCGGAGGACCGCGACGCCGATGAGCTGCACCGTGTAGATTGCCACTCCAAGCCTGGCCAACAGGTCCGCGCCGACCACAGCGACGACGGCACCGATGAAGAAATTCATCGCAACGATGATCGGCAGCGCGTCGATGCCGGCGGTTTCCATCGCTCGCGCCAGAGGCGCCGCACGCAGCTTCGCCGGCCGGCGCAGGCTATGGCCGAGCTCGACGGTCAGACGACCGATGAATTCCGCGCCTCGCGAGACTTCCCGGCCGATGGCCATCAACACCCGGCCCGTGCGGGCGAGAAACCGGATCAGAAACGGGTCGTGCGCGGCCGGCGGCCGTTCCGGATGAACCAGCGGACGAACCAGGTTGAAGAGACGCTCGGCCCTCTGCGGCAGCTGGGCGGACTCCAGCGTGGGAAGCACGGCTTGAAGAATCGTGTAGGCACCGGCGGTATCGAGCTTGCCTATGCCCAAAAGGTCGAGATGGACCGGTCCTTTGATATTTGCCACGACCGCGCCGAGTTTCAGCGCGTCCTCGCCCAGCGTCAGCGAACTCCAGTCGCCGCGCAATGCCAGGGTCCGTCCGGTCGGCCCATATCGGATGCTGAATTGCGCCGAGGTCAATCTTGATGGCTCCGTCTTGCCCAATGAAGCGGAAGCGTCGCGCAGGCGGTCGGCACTTGCCATTCGGATTTACCCTGGCTTTGCCGCCGATTCCCCCGGGACGAGGCCCGAAGCCAGACTGACTTGGAATCATCCAGGGAAGCCGGTGCGGCCCGTCCTCACTTTTCCGGTCTGTCGGGCCCGACTTCGGGAGGTGGCGGCTGCACATTCCGGCTGATCGACGGGACCGGCTCGAATTGGGAACCACGCTGCGCGAAAATGGGGAAAGTCCGGATGGGGGAGGCTGTTCAAGGCCGGTAAGAAACGAACCCGTTTGTCGCGCGGCAATGGCGCCCGCTCCCGAAGGACTCCCGGCTTCCCACGTGGAAAATACACCCACCCCGCCACCGGCAGGTATCGAGCCATGAATCCTGTTGATCTTCTGACACGCCTTGCCGTCGCGTTGTCGCTGGGGCTTCTCGTCGGCCTGGAACGCGAATGGCATGCGCGCGATCAGGACGGACAGCTTACCGCTGGTTTTCGGACGTTTGCGCTGTCAGGCCTGCTCGGCGGTATATCGGCCGTGATCGCGGCCGGCAGCGCTCCAGTCGTTCTCGGCTTCATGTTCGCAGGCTTTACGGGCGCCTTTGTCGCCTTCCATTGGCTCGAGGCACGGCAAAGCGGGAATTATGGCGCGACCTCGGTCGTTGCCGGCATGCTCACTTTCGCGCTCGGCGCCTATTCTGTCATGGGTATTTTGGTCGTGGCGGTGGCTGGCGCCGTCGCGATGGTGGTCCTGCTGGCGCTTCGCGAGGCATCCCATCGCTGGGTCGCCTCGCTGCGGCGGGAAGAAATCCATGCCGTGCTGATCCTGCTTGCCATGACCTTCCTGATGCTGCCGGTGATGCCTGACCGGCCAGTCGATCCGTGGGGCATTTTGAACCCTTCCGAGATTTGGCTGCTGGCGATCATGACCGCCGCAATCTCCTTTGGCGGCTATGTCGCGATCCGTCTGTTCGGAGGTCGCCTCGGGGTCGTGATGGCGGCGGTGGCCGGCGGGTTGGCATCTTCGACTGCGACCACGCTCACGCTGGCGCGGCTGGGCAAGGAAAGGCCGGAGTCGGGGCGACTGCTCGCCGCCGGCATTCTTGTGGCCGGTGCCGTAATGGTCGTTCGGGTTGGCGTTATCGCAACGATCGTCAGCCGCACGCTGATCACGCCATTGCTGCCGGCCATCGTCGGCATGGCATCGGTGCTCACGCTTGCCGGCGGGCTGTTGCTGATCAGAAATTCCGCAAACCAGCAGCCCAACATAGCGATCACCAATCCACTCGATCTCGTCGCGGCGCTCAAGCTCACCGCCGTGATCGTCGTCGTGATGATCGCGGCCGAGCTTGTTCACGATTCCGTCGGCAGCTCGGGCGTCTTGATAGTTGCCGCGGCCTCGGGCCTGGCCGATGTCGACGCCATCACGATTTCCATGGCACGGCTGGCTCCCACGCAGCTGCCCCAGAACATCGCGGTGCTCGCGATCGCGCTGGCCATGTCCGTAAACACTTTGACGAAGGCGGTGCTGGCCGGTTCGACGGGCGGCAAGGCAATCGGAACCTATGTCGGTGTGGCAAGCATATTGGCCGTCATGACCGGGGCGGCGGCGCTGTTCCTGCGCGGGTGACAATGATGAAATGGTGCAATCTATCGCGCGGCAGCGATGCCTGCGCCTCAGCGGCTCTCGCCGGTCCTGAGCCAGTGAAGCACTTCAGCTTCGAAGCTCTGGGTGATTTCACGGCCTGCCCAGGACGGAATTTCGACATGGTCCCGCTGATCGGCAAGCTCGACCTCCGCGGTGATCAGACCGCCAAAGGGCCTCGAATGCACGTCCACCGACCAGAGGTGCCTTCCGAAAGGAACCTGGTACCGTATCTTTTCGATCAGCAAGTCCGGCCGTAAGGCCAGCAATATTCTGACGGCGTCTTCCGCCGGAATTGGATATTCGAGTTCAAGGCGCCTGGATCCGTCGCGAGGCCCCTTGAACGTGACCCAGGCACGCGTTTCGTCAATCCTCACCCTGACCTTGCCCATGCCGAAGCGCACGATGCCGTCGGACAGCGCGTGCATGCCGGTTGCGTGGGTACGCCAGGCGTCGTTCGCGACCAGGAACCTGCGCTCGATCTCATAGCCCTTACTCTCCTTGCGGAGGTGCGGGACATGATCGAGAGCAAGACTTGCGGTCATCACCTGGATTCCAGCGGGCATGGCAAAGTCTATCTGCGTGCCGGCGGAAAACACTGGGGGTTAACCCACGGCGAGAGCAAAGTTATTGCGGAGGCGCCATCCTGCCCATCTGCCGATGGCGAAAAAGGCCCGGCCATCGCTGGCCGGGCAAGTCACAGGGAGGATGCACGGATGAACGTGCACTCTCGAAATAGCGCCCGCGATGGCGCTGTCGCAATCGGTACAATACTCGATTTCGAAGGCGGATAATCGGGATTGTGATCCGCAATGCCGCCAGGCATTTGTTCATCTCAATTGGCGGAAACCGGAGCGGGCAGCGTCGAGCGTTCGAATCCATCGTCCATAGGCCGCGCAGACGCCCATGCTGATGACCAGGAAAAGCACGACCGCCAGCATGACCTGCGGATCATCGAAATTTCGGTGAGCGATGAGGGCGGCGATGCCGGGGTGACGTGTCGTCGCCGCCATCGCCAGCGCGATCCGCTGTTCGGGATGCGGGCCGCCCAGCCAATGCCCGGCCGCAATTCCAGAAATCACCGTCAGGACGATGACGGTCAACGTGCCGTCGCCCGCGAGGCCGATCAGTTTCGTTCCTGTCGTGACGAGAATGAAGAGGATGGCGGCATAGATGACTATCGAGGCCGCGATCCGTGCGATCGGCGCTGCCCGCTGCGCAAAGCGCGGCCAGAACGTGGCAATCGCCACGCCGGCCACCAAGGGACAGAGGACCGAGGTCGCGACGAATCCGGCCATGTCCTTGACCGGGACCGCGACGTCGAAACGCGACAGATTGTCCAGAACGGCGATGGTCGCGGGAACGATGATCACGGCGGCCAGAAGCAGTGCGACGTAGAGACCGTAGACGAATCCCTTGTTGGCGCCCGATTTGCGCATCTTCCCCGGGGCGAACGGCGCGAGGGGCGAAACGGCCATGATCACCAGGCCTGCCTTGGTAAGAGGCGCGACGGGGAGCAGCAGGCAAAGGATGATCGCCGTCAGCGGCACCACCACGTTGACCGCGACGAAGCCGACCAGCAGCAGCTCGGGTCGACGAAATGCGTGGGTGAGATCCTGCCATTGGGCCTGCAGGCCGCTCGACAGCACCAGCAGGAGGAGACTTGCCTTGACGAGGAGCTGGATGATGTCCGGCACGGTCTATCTACCAATCAAAAGGGTCCGGCTCGCAGCGCCACGCCAAGCAAGGCCAGTGAACCGATGATCAGGAGCATCATCGCGCTCCCGGCCGCGGCGGATTCCTTGTGAAGCTGGGGAGATCGAATAAGACCTTGCGCATGGAGGGCTTGGCATCTCGAGCGCAAGGCGCGAATTTGCCGCCGATGGTACCAAAGTCCCATCGTCAACAATATCAGCCCCAATAATATGAGCGATCCGCCGAACCGGCGCGGGGCTTCGGCCGACAGATGTGCTTCCGGGAATTTTTCCTTGAGGGCGTAGAAGAATTGGAAAATCGTGAAGCCGAAGCCGATCAGGCTCAGCGATGTGCGGACCACCGACATCAAGGTCTGATCGCCGCTCATCACGGTTCGATCGAACGACATGGCGGTGCGGTCGGACGCGAGTTCGGTGTTAGGGTCGTCGAGCGCGGCCGCCGCGCCGGGTTCCGACGCCAATTTGTCCATCATGCGGCCAGTTACTATCCGCTTCGTTCGGCCGCCCATCGGGAATTGCCCCGGAGACCCGCCGGTTGAAACCGGATAACCCAATCGGAATCGGCCGGGCAGCGTGCAGGCACGCCCGAAGCTCTATTGCGATGCCTCGGGAACTCGCTTCAGCGCCTTGCCGACGATCCGGTCGATCTGCCTCTGGTCCGCTATCCCAGGTGACACGTCTTCAGATGCCTTGCTTTTCCAGACTCGTTTTCTGGTCGGGACATCGAAGAAGTCGATTGCGAGCACGCCCTCGGTCACTCTTTTCCTGAGGGCGGGATTCAAGACCGGGAGAGGCCGGTCCAACGCATAGCTGGGGTCGGAGTCGCTCTCGAAATATTCGCGAAGATCGATCGTGAATGCGACAGCGAAGTCAGCCGGTTCTTCTCGGCGATATCCACGTGCGATGAGCATTTTATCAATCGATGCGCGAACCTTCTGGTAGGTTTCAGGATCGATGTCATCGGATAGTGGACGAGGCGCCCAGGTGTAAGTGCGGTAGATACTGAAATCGGCCGCGCGCCTCCCTTCCGCGAAGCTCGAAGGCATCGTGAAGCTTCCCCCCAAGACCATCGCGAACGCGATCATCACCGCCCGAAGCCTCATGGCCGCCTCCTGCTCTGGGGCCATGTCACTATGTTGGGGGGAGGGCGCGAAACAATCAGCCAAAACCCTGAATGTAGCGCTGATAGCGAGCCGCCGGCGATCCGGTGAACCCTGGCAAGGCGATCGAAAGTGCGTGGGGACGGTGGTCGGCGCTAATTCGGGCACCTCAATGCGCACGTCACCGCCTGGGTTCTTTAGCTATCGGACAGGAAAATTCGTTCGCGGAACGGGGCGGCAATACGATAGTCTGCGATATGCCGGGCAATGGGGCAAATGCGCGAATGGGTTCGATGCGGACGCTCATGTATGCGGAGGCAGCCGAAGCTGCTTCAGTCGCGGAGCGGCAATTTGCCGATCTGAAGGGCGACATGCGTTTGCTGGGTCAACGCCTGCGCGCCATGGATCCTCCCCTTGTGATCACCTGTGCAAGGGGGAGTTCCGATTACGCAGCAACGTTCGCAAAATACCTCATCGAGGTCCGATGCCGAACGCCGGTTGCCTCGTTTGCCCCTTCGACATCCTCGCTCCACGCAACGCCGTGGCGGCACCTCGGAGGCGTTTTTTTTCTCGCTATCTCGCAATCGGGCCAGAGTCCCGATGTCATCGCTTCGGCACGGGCGGCGAAGGCGGCGGGGGCATTTGTGGTCGCCATGGTCAACGATGTGCATTCACCGCTTTCGGAGGTGGCAGAAGTTACAATTCCGCTCCTGGCCGGCGTCGAGCGGAGCGTGGCCGCAACCAAATCGTTCATCGCCTCTCTTCTTGCCATCCTGGGCCTCGTCGCAGCTTGGACCGACGACGACGATCTCCACCGGGCTCTGGCCGAAGCTTCGCAGGCCCTCCATCGCGCCTGGAGTCTGGACTGGTCGCCCGCTGTTGCCGCCCTATCCGAAGCGAGCAGCCTTTTCGTGCTCGGCCGCGGATTGAGCTACGCGATCGCACAAGAGGCAGCATTGAAGTTGAAGGAAACATGCGGCCTTCATGCCGAAGCTTTCAGCGCGGCGGAAGTGAAGCACGGCCCGATGGCGCTGGTAGGCGCCGGTTTCCCAGTCGTGATGCTGGCGCCGGATGATGAGGGACGGGAAGATTTCGAGGCGCTCGCGCGCGACTTCATTAGCCGCCGGGCACGGGTGATCATGGCCGGTGGGGGACAGGATGGAGCATTGATATTGCCCTTCCATCCCGCGCTCCATCCGGTCCTGACACCGATCGCTAATATTCAGAGCTTTTATCGTTTCGCGGCTGAGCTTAGCCTCGCCCGGGGGCTCGATCCGGATCGCCCGCCACATCTTCGCAAAGTGACGAAGACCCGATGAGCCCGATCGCGCTCCACGCTTCGCGGGTCCTGACGCCGACCGGTTTTCAACCGGAATATTGCGTTCTGGTGGACATGGGGCTCATCGTCGGCGTCATGCCATCGGGCGAGTGCCCGGCCAATCCGCGACAAAGGCAGCTCGAGGGCGATCTTCTCCCCGGCTTCATCGACCTTCAGGTAAACGGAGGCGGCGGCGTTCTCTTCAACGATCATCCTACAGTCGATGGCATCGCGGCCATAGGGGAAGCGCATCGGCGGTTCGGCACCACCGGCTTCCTGCCCACGCTGATCAGCGACGATCTCGCCACGGTCCGGCGTGCGATCGCGGCGGTGGGTGCGGCGATCGAGCAGGGGATTCCGGGCGTGCTCGGAATCCACGTCGAGGGACCTTTTCTGAACCCGGACAGGAAGGGCGTTCACGACGCTTCCAAATTCAGGATCCTCGATGCGGAGGCATTGGAAATCCTCGCCTCATCGCGTCTCGGTCGCGTCCTGGTGACCCTCGCTCCGGAGCTGGCGCCGCCGGGCGCCATTCGCACCCTCGTCGATCGCGGGGTGGTGGTTGCCGCCGGCCACACTGCCGCGACTTACGACGATCTCCAGGCCGCCTTCGCCGAGGGGCTGAGCGGTTTCACCCATCTCTTCAACGCGATGAGCCAGCTCGGCAGCCGCGAACCCGGTACGGTCGGTGCCGCGCTCGACCACGGCTCAAGCTGGTGCGGGCTCATCGTCGACGGCCATCACGTCCATCCTGCCACGCTCCGCATCGCTCTCGCGGCGAAAGGCGCCGGGCATCTGGCCCTCGTCACCGATGCCATGCCGACCGTCGGATCGGATCGAACCAGCTTTGAGCTCGCCGGGCAGCCTATCGACTGCGACGGTGACCGCTGCGTCACGCCCGATGGAACCTTGGCAGGTTCGAACCTGAACATGGCCGCGGCGGTGCGCAATGCCGAGCATTTCATGGGTGTGGACGCTGCGACCGCGGTCCGGATGGCGAGCCTGGTGCCCGCTACGGTTATGGGGATTGCGGGCGAGCGCGGATCGATCGCCGTTGGGATGCGTGCGGATCTCGTGCTTGTCGATGACGCGCAGAATGTGGTGCAGAGCTGGATCGGGGGAGCCTGACCCTTCACTTCCTCGCCCGCGAGCGGGCAAGGATGATTGCCCCATCCAGGGCATCGCCGAGCGGCTCGCGCAAATGTTCCCTGATGCTTGGAGTCATCCACTCCCGGAGGGGATCCGCCATGCCGCCCATCAGGCAGCAATAGGGAGCGCCCCGCTCCAAGAAGGTGCGGATTATCGCCTCGATCCGCCGCGCTGCTTCCTGGACGATCAACTCCGCATTCGGGTCGCCCTGGATTGCGTGATTCATCACCATCGGCGCCAAGGCCGCATAATCGGCGGGGGTCGCCCGCGCGCTCCAGTCGACGATTTCCCCCGCCGACTCATGAAAGCGTTCCAGCACCTCCAGCGTCATCGGGCTCTGGGGTATGCGTCCGTCGCGCGCCCACAATGCGCGCCGGATTGCGCGCAGGCCCAGTTCGGCGCCGCTGCCTTCGTCCGACACCGGGAAACCATATCCCCCGATCGTGGATATGTCGTCGCCGATCCGGGCGAAGCCCACGCTTCCCGTACCCACGCTGACGATGGCGCCATCCTCTCCTGCGTGCGCGCCGAGATTGGCAATCGCCGCATCGCTTGCGAAGGCGGTGGTATTGAACGGGAAATCGTGCGCTTTGAGACCCTGCAGGAAGCCGCGGCGGTTGAGCCCGGCTATTCCCATCCCGGCGTGGATCGCGGCGACTTCTGCCTCGTTCAGCCCCGCCTTGGTCACCGCCTGGGTATAGGCGTCCTCGATGGAGAGCAGCGCTTGCGGCAGGCCGTCCGGCGTGTTGGCCGGCCCGGCTTCGCCCGTGCCCAGCACCTCATCCGTTGCGGAAACCAGCCTTGCCCGGGTGTGCGACCCGCCGGCATCTATTCCAAGGTATAATTCCATCATTTGCTCGGATAGTTTGGTCGGTGATGATGGCAATAGCGTTGCGGCGTCAACTTGCGCCGCGCGAAATGTCCGGACTCCACGATCACCTGCGGGAGATGCCGCCTTGTCGACTGAAAGCATCAGCGAGCGATTTGCCGATCTCGATCTATGGCCGACGCGCGACGCCGTCTCGGCGATGCTGGAAGAGCATCTCGCAGCGGCGGCCGTCGTGCAGGCGCAGGCCGAGGCGATCGCCAGGGCGGCGGAGGATGCGGCCGGCCGGCTGAGCGATCCCGACGGCCGGCTCATCTATGTCGGCGCGGGCACATCGGGCCGTCTTGCCGCGGTGGACGGCGTCGAGCTGGGCCCGACCTTCGACTGGCGCGACCAGCGCCTGGCCTATCTGCTTGCCGGCGGCCGCGATGCGCTCCTCGCCAGCGTCGAGGGGGCCGAGGATGACGCGGCGGCCGCCGAAGCCGCCATGCGCGACCTCGCGCCGACGCCCGGCGATGTCGTGATCGGCGTCGCCGCCAGCGGGCGCACGCCGTACACTATTGCGGCCGTGCGGGCAGCGGCGGCGGCTGGCGCGCTCACCATCGGATTGGCGAGCAATGCCGAAACACCTTTGCTCGAGACCGTCGCTCACCCGATTCTTCTCGACACGGGAGCGGAGATCGTCGCCGGATCGACGCGAATGAAGGCTGGAACGGCGCAGAAGATCGCTCTCAACACCTTGTCGACCGCGGTGATGCTGCGGCTCGGGCGAGTCTACAAGGGGCTGATGATCAACATGCGGCTGACGAATCGCAAGCTGCAGGGCCGCGCCCTGGAGATGATTTGTGACATTGCGCATGTGAACACCTCCGCTGCCGAAGATGCCCTCGAACGGGCGGACGGCGACATCAAGCTGGCCGCATTGATCGCCTTGGGTGGGACCCCGCAGCAAGGTGCCGCGTCGCTCGAGGCGGCCGGCGGCAACCTCAGAACGGCTATCGAGCGGCTGTCCGGGCGCTCCTGATGTAAATTTCGCTGCCCCTGATCACTGTGCGGAAGCCAAAGCCGCACAAAGCGCAGTGCGAAGGAGATCGCACCAGCGTGCGATGCCTTCCTCGGTCGCGAGCAGGTCCTGCCTCACCTCGATTTCCGCATAGGGAATGCGGCTGGCATATGCGTGCAGTGGGATCGTGTAGTCGATACTGTCCAGTCGATAGGGCTGGTTGTCGCCAACCTCCAGACCTTCGATTTCGCGCAGGCCGTTCAGCAGCGTCCTGGCGAAGCGAGGATCCCCGCCGTCATGGAGAATGCCGATATGCCAGGGTCGCGCGACTCCCGCCATTCGGTCGGTGAAGCTGTGCAGCGCGATCAGCACCGTCGGCCGATCGGCGGCCCCGCGCTTCTCGATCTCCCCTCCTATTGCGAGGTGATAGGGCCTATGGATCGCTGCAATCCTCTGATCCACGGCGCGTGCGTCGAGGTGGCGATTTCCGGGAATTTCTGTTCCGTCGCTTAGCTTCGGCAGGGCG
>DATEDR010000291.1:0-4965 GCA_035281605.1 Sphingobium sp. | reverse complement strand
TCCGCCTACGACAGTGCGGAGGCGATCGAATGGCGGGTGACAGGCAATGTAGCGATGCTTGGGCCGCCACAGCGCAATGACAGTTTCGCCCTCGGCGTCGGCTGCGCGGAGGATTGCACGATCCGCCTGCGCTGGCATGATGCCCGCGAGGATTATCCCGCCTATTATGAGGAGTTGGGGGCTAGGGCACCGGCTGACATGGTGAGCATGTATCGGCTCGGCTCGATCGAGCCGCCATACCGGGCGTTCGAGGTTTCCGGCAACGACGGGGTGCGGGTCCGCATTTCCGGGGCGGCAACCGAAGCATGGCAATAAGCCGACCCCAGCTTCAGCAACGACTCCCCTTGGTGGACCGCGAAGGGCGGTTGTCGAACGAGGGACTTCGCGCGCTCAATGATGCGTTCCAGTCGATCTTCACGACGCTGGATCAGATCGTGGAGCTATACGGCATCACGGACGCGCTGAACGACGATCTTACAGCCCTGGCGAGTAGTGGTGTTGTCCTGTCCGTTGCGGGCGGCTTCCCCTCTGGCCGCGTTTTTACCAGCACGACCACAATCACGATCACCGATGGCGGCGCGGGTTCAACCATCACGGCGGCATTTTCCGGCGATACGGACGATGTCCCGGAGGGGGCGAACCTCTACTATACCGACGCCCGCGCGCGCCTTGCGCTTAGCAGCGGGACGGGAATTGCCTATAATAGCGGCACCGGGGCGATTGCGGTCGCTGCAAATGGTGTGACGGATGCCCTGCTGCGACAGTCCGCAGCTTTTTCCGTGATTGGCCGCAGCGGCAACACGACCGGGAATGTCGCGGACATAACAGCCGCATCGGACGGACAGGTGCTGCGTCGTTCCGGCTCAACTATGGGTTTCGGTGCGGTAGATCTCTCATCTTCCGGCGCCGTGACCGGCCTACTCCCTGTGGCGCGAGGCGGGACCGGCGCTGGCAGCTTTATCTCGACCAAGCTCCTGAAAGGCAATGGCACCGGGGCTTTTTCGTCCTCGTCGGTATCCGATAATGGCGCTTCTGTCGTTATCGATGTTGGCGTTGGATTCTCGATCGGGCGCTTTTCGGTGACTTCTCCGGTCGCGGCAGACGGAAATCTCTATTCCGGCACCTACACCCCCACGCTCACGAATGTTTCCAATGTCACAACATCCATCGCCAGCCCTCTGCAATATATGCGGGTCGGCAACACCGTAACCGTCAGCGGCAAGATCGACATCCAGCCTACGGCGCTGGCGACTTCGACACAGTTGGGAATTTCCCTGCCGATCGCCTCCAACTTCGCCAATGATTATGAATGCGGCGGCACGGCTTCGGCGGTCGGTGGGGCACAGGAGGCAGCGGGTATTTTCGCTGATACGACCAATGACCGGGCGCAGCTTCAATTCGTCTCGGCCAACACCGCCCAGCACCGCATGATGTTATCGTTCACCTATCAGCTCGTCTGAAGGCCGATAAACAGATCATCCCCCGCAGACGCTCCAGCTCTATCCGAAGCCATGCGCACCTATGACCCAACGGTGCTGAACCGCATCGCCAACCTGCCCGAGGTGAAGCCCTATTTCGGGCACGTCGAAGAAGGGGACATATATTTTGATGAACTGGTCCCGCTTCGCGACGATTATATCCTGCTCTGCAACGGGGAAGATGCCGGGGCGGTTCTCGAATGGACCGGCCCCAATATCTGGCAGGGGCATTATCTCTTCGGCTCAACCTGTCGGGGACGCCGCGCGATTGTCGAAATGCGTCGGATGCTCGATTGGTGCTTCACCAAGGGGCAGGCCCGCATCATATGGGGCCAGACCCCGATCGACAACCGCGCCGCTCGGTGGCTCAATCGCCAGGTCGGCTTCGAATCTCGCGGCCTTCACATGCACCACAAAGCGGGTGCCTGCGAACTCTTCTGGATGGAGCGTCGGTAAATGGGCGCTGTAGCAGCAGGCATTGCGGCGGCCGGTTCGCTTTTGGGCGGCATCGCTGGCGGAAAGGGCGCGAAAAAGGCGGCGAAGATCCAGCGCGCAGCGGTGCAGGACCAGATCGCGGCGACCGAGCGCAACCGAGATTATCAATATTCGCTGAACGCACCCACGATCAACCAGGGGCAAACCGCCTCGGATTTGTTCGCCGGGTTCATCGGCGCGGGCAGCGATCCTGCGGCGTCGCAAACCGCGCTCGACACGTTCCGCTCATCGTCGGGCTATCAGGATCTTGTCGATGAAGGGCTGAAGGCGGTCAATGCCAACGCCTATGCGAAAGGCATGGGGCGCAGCGGGGCGACCCTCAAGGCGCTTCAGGAGCGTGGAACAACGCTCGCGAATCAGTCGTCGTCTGGCTGGCTGAACAATCTCAATACCCTGATGAACTACGGCGCGCAGGCGCGCGGACTGGTCGCAGGCGTCGGGACGAATAGCGTCAATGCCATCAATGGCGCGACCCAGACCGGCGCCGACGCCTCGTCCAATGCCTCGCTGGTCGCTGGACAGAATTGGGCGCAGGCATTGCAGGGTATCGGCCAAGCTGCCGCCAGTGCTTACGGCTCCAGCTATGGCAGTGGCAGTGGCGGCGGATATACGCCTGCTCCAACATTTGGCAGCGGCCCGAACCCGGTCGCACCCTATGTTCTGTGCTATCGCCTCAACAGGAACTTCGCATAATGGCGGTGGATTGGCGTCTCGGTCTGGTCGATAGCGGTCGCGCAGCCATGGACACCATGGCCGCCTTCGACGCTGGCCGGAAGGCCACGATCGAGCAGAACGCAATCCGCACCCGCGAGGCGGGACGGGCGCGGGCCTCGCAGCAGCTCGCAGCGGGCAATGTCGCGCAGGCCCAGCAAACCGCCATGGCATCGGGAGACTTCGACTATGCCAAGGCGATCGGCAGCTACAGCGACGATCAGCGCAAGCAGTTCGATGCCGAGGCGGAAGCGTTGGGATCGGCGGCCTATAGCCTGAAATCCCTGCCGGTCGAGCAGCGCGCGCAAGCGTTCAGCCAGGTTGCGCAGCGCCTTGGCGGCATGTTCAGCCGGGAAGAATTGGCACATGCCTATCAGGGCTTGCAACAAAGCGGCTGGTCCGATCAGGTGCTTGACGGCTATATCAATCAGGCGCTTTCCGCGAAGGATGCCTTGGCCGCCCACACGAAGGCCAATGAGCAATATACGCTGGCGCCGGGTTCAGCGCGATATGACGCGCAGGGCAATCTCATCCGCCAGCAGGCTTTCGCGCCTCAGCTCCGCAGCGTCGGTGCCGGGGACACCCTTGTCGAAATTCAACCGGGAGGAGGTGGTCCAGCATCTACGGGTGCGGGCGGCCCGCTGTCTGTCGATAGCGTGCTGCCCCACATCGTTGCCCAGGAATCGGGCGGGAATTATGCGGCCCGCAACAACTCGACCGGAGCGCTTGGAGCCTATCAGGTCATGCCGGCGACTGCAGAGACGCTGGCGGGTAGGCTTGGCCTGCCGTGGCGTCCGGAACTGATGGCGAGCGACACGCCAGAGGGCCGGACCTATCAGGACGCAGTCGGCCGCGCTGCGGTGCAGGAAGCTGTGAACGCGAGCGGCGGAGATCCACGCGCGATGGCGATGTATTATCATGGCGGCTCTGACCAGTCGAAATGGGGGCCGAAAACGCGGCAATATGCGGACGAGGTAACTGCACGCCTGATGGGTGGCGCGGATGGCGGCTCGCGCGTCGTGGCGCAGGGTGGACCGAAGCAGAAAGATCCGCCTTCCGGCTATCGCTGGGCCGATTCTTCGCAAACCAGACTGGAGCCTATTCCCGGTGGACCGGGTGCCGGAAAGCCCGGTGGCGACCGCAAAGCCGAGGCCGACCTACGCAAGGAGTTCAACCAGCTCCAAGAGGTCAAGGACTTCAAGGGCGCTCGGTCGGCTTTCTACAATATCAAGTCGCTGGCGGAGAAAAGGAACCCGACGCCGCAGGACGATATTGCGCTGGTCTTCGCCTATATGAAGGCGCTGGACCCGACCTCTGTTGTCCGTGAAGGTGAATTCGCCACCGCCCAGAACGCGGGCAGCGTGCCCGACAATATCCGCAACGCCTATAACAAGGCGATGAACGGAACGCGCCTCAATCCGCAGCAGCGAAACAACATGCTCCAGGCTGCGACCTCGACATATCTCGGCGTCCGGTCCCGCTATAACGAGCGGGCGCGGGAATATCGCGGTTATGCCAACGACTATGAGATTGGCCCTGACCGGATCGCGAAGGAATATACCGACGGACCGCGCCGCCCTGCCGGCTCTCCCGCACCGACCAAAGGTTGGGGCAAAGCAACTGTGGTGAACCGCTGATGCAGACCTATTCTATCCAGGCGCCCAACGGCAAAACCTACCAGATCGAAGGCCCGGAAGGGGCATCCCAGGATCAGGTGCAGGCGGAAGTCCTGCGCCAGTTCCCGGAGGCTTCTGGAGGCCTTGAGGTAACCGTTACGGACACAGGGGGGCCATATGACCCCCGTAATTTTTCGGTCGAGCAGATCGCTGAAATGGAAGCTGACGGGCTTAAACTAAACCCGCAGACGGGCATGTATGAACGGCCGCCAGACACGCGCGAAACCAGCTTTATCGAAGGGCTGGCGCAGGGCATCAACAAACCGCTGAACAATGCCGCTCGATGGGCTGAAGGCGGCCTCGATGCTATCGGCCTCGGAGACAGTTATCGCGGCCTCAGCTCCTCCCTTGGCTTCGCGCCCGATGTTTCCGCCGCGGAGCAGGAGCAGCAACGCATTGCGGATGCCGCGCCCTATCGCCCCAGCGGCTTTGGGGAGTTCTCCGGCAATATGGTCGGCACCGTCCCGACGATGCTTCTACCCGGCGGCGCGCTTATCCAAGGCGCCGCCGGCGGTGCGCTTCTGTCCGATGGGAACAGCGTCTATGATGTGGGCAAGGATGCGCTGCTGGGTGCAGCGGGTGCGAAGGCTGGCGAGGTAATATTC
>DATEDR010000290.1:0-6223 GCA_035281605.1 Sphingobium sp. | reverse complement strand
ATCAGGTCCTTCAGCCGCTCGCACATATGCCGCCCGCGCGCCTCGGCAGCGCTGCGGTGGACGATCATGCTGAGCGCGTCGACCGGCTCTTCGTTGACCAGAATGCCCATCTTGACCAGATCGCCTTCGCGATAGCCGATCTGCTCGTAATCGAAGCTGGCATAGCCCTTCGACAGCGACTTCAGCCGGTCATAGAAGTCGAACACCACTTCGTTCAGGGGCAGCTCGTAGGTCGCCTGCGCGCGGCCGCCGACATAGGTCAGGTTCTTCTGAATGCCGCGCCGGTCCTGGCAGAGCTTCAGGATCGAGCCCAGATATTCGTCGGGACAGTAGATCACCGCCTCGATCCATGGCTCCTCGATCATCTCGATATGATTGGGATCGGGCATGTCGGCCGGGTTGTGCAGATGGCGCACGGTCCCGTCCTTCATGTGCATCTCATAGACCACCGACGGCGCGGTGGTGATGAGGTCGAGATCATATTCGCGGGTCAACCGCTCCTGGATGATCTCCAGGTGCAGCAGGCCCAGGAATCCGCAGCGGAAGCCGAAGCCCAGCGCCGCCGACGTCTCCATCTCGAAGGAGAAGCTGGCGTCGTTCAGCCGCAGCTTGGAAATGCTGTCGCGCAGCTTCTCGAAATCATTGGCATCGACCGGGAACAGGCCGCAGAAGACCACCGGCTGCACTTCCTTGAACCCCGGCAGCGGGTCCGTGGCCGGGTTCTTGACCGTGGTGATGGTGTCGCCGACGCGGGTCTGGCTGATATCCTTGATCTGCGCGGTGATGAAGCCGATCTCGCCCGGCCCCAGTTCGGCCAACTGCTCGATCTTCGGGCGGAAGCAGCCGACGCGGTCGATCAGATGCTCGGTCCCGCCGATCATGAACTTGATGTTCTGGCCCTTCTTGATGACGCCGTTGACGACGCGCACCAGGATGACGACGCCCAGATAGGGATCGTACCAGCTGTCGACCAGCATCGCCTCCAGCGCCGCGTCCCGATCACCCGAGGGCGCAGGAATCTTGGCGACGATCGCTTCCAACACCTCGTCGATGCCGATGCCGGATTTGGCGCTCGCCAGCACCGCTTCGGACGCATCGAGGCCGATCACTTCCTCGATCTCCGCCTTCACCTTTTCGGGCTCGGCGGCAGGCAGGTCGATCTTGTTGATGACGGGCACGATCTCATGGTCATGCTCGATCGACTGATAGACGTTGGCGAGCGTCTGCGCCTCCACGCCCTGCGCCGCGTCCACCACCAGCAGCGCGCCCTCGCAAGCGGCGAGCGACCGGCTCACTTCATAGGCGAAGTCGACATGGCCCGGCGTGTCCATGAGGTTGAGTTCGTACGTCTCGCCATTGCGGGCCTTGTAGTCGAGGCGCACGGTCTGCGCCTTGATGGTGATGCCCCGCTCCTTCTCGATATCCATATTGTCGAGCACCTGCGCGCTCATCTCGCGATCGGTGAGGCCGCCTGTACGCTGGATCAGCCGGTCGGCCAGCGTCGACTTGCCATGGTCGATATGCGCGATGATCGAGAAATTGCGGATATGCGAAAGGTCGGTCATGGCCGCGCCCTAGCAGCCATTTGCCGGCCTGTCAGCAGCCTCGCGCATGACGATCCCGGCCAACCTCCAACGGTTCGCTTGAACCCATGCATTGTTGTGCTAGAGCTTTGAACAACTAACGGGGCGCCAAAGGCAAAGAACAGTCATCAGCAACTTTCAGGGGTGCAGACCATGCGTGTGTTCACGACATTCATCGCCGCCGCAGCCGTTCTGGCCGCGACGGCATCTCCGGCGCTGGCCGCCGACAAGGGCTCGTCGGCCCGCCAGCAGCAATCCAAGAAAACCGCCGAAATCCCTCACTGCACCCGTCGTCTCGGCACGGTTGCGATCGTCGAGCCCGACAATCAGTGGTGGCGCGAGCTGAACCTGGGCAGTCCGGAAGCGATCCTCAAGGTGTTCATCCAGCAGTCGGGCTGCTTTGGCATCGTCAATCGCGGCCGCGCCATGGCCAGCCGCAACCTGGAACGCGCCATGGCGGACTCGGGTGAGCTTCAGGCAGGGTCCAACCTGGGCCGGGGCCAGGTGAAGGCGGCGGACTATTATCTGCAGCCTGACATCGTCTCTTCCAATAAAAATTCTGGCGGCAACGCGCTGGGCGGCATGCTTGGCGGATTCCTCGGCGGCCGCACGCTTGGCGCGCTCGCCGGCGGCATTTCGATCAAGAAGAGCGAGGCGAATGTGACGCTGTCGATCGTCAACGCCCGCACCACCGAAGAAGAAGCGCTGACCGAAGGCTATGCGCGCAAATCGGACCTGAGCTTCGGTGGCGGCGGCGGCGCCGGCTGGTGGGGCGGTTTCGCAGCGGCCGGTGGCGGCGGCTACCAGAATACGGAGATCGGCCAGGTTATCGTCCTCGCCTATCTCGACGCCTATACCAAGCTGGTGACCCAGTTGGGCGGCCTGCCCGCCAATGCGGCGGCAGCGGCTCCGCGCGCTCAATAAGCGCGCGTAACTCGCCAACAAAGGGGCGCTCCCGGTCTGCCGGCGGCGCCCCTTTCTATACGCGGGCGGCGAGCGCCGCTGCAGCTTCCCGGCGCTCGGTCCGCCGCCGCCACCAAGCAAGGATCGCTTCGCCGGCAGGGCGTTCGACCAGCCGGTTGATCGCCGTCCCCAGCATTAGCGCGACCAGGAAGGCCGCGACAAAACCGATCCAAGGGCTATAGCCCGCCTCGGCCAGCTTCAGCATCACGACGAAACCGACATGCTGGTGGATCAGGTAGAAGGAATAGCTGATCCCGCCCATCCAGACGAGCGGCCGCAGCGCGATCACGCGTAGACGCCCAGCGATCAGCACCGCAAAAGCCGCCAGCAAAAGGCACGCGACCAGCGTGACGTCCCAACTCTCCATTGCCGCCACTGACAGCAGCGCCAGTGCGGCATAAGGGGCCTGCTGCCGCCAGCCACGCTGCCCGCTCCAGACACGATAACTGAGCATGCCGATGACGAAAAACGGAAGATAGCGCAGCACGAACAGCATCACGACCCGCTCGGGCATGTTGGGCCACAGGCCATAGAGTCCGCGTAGCGCGAGCCAGCCGAGCAGGAACGGCTCCAGCCGCCGCATGCCGGCCCATTTCCAAAGCGCGATCATGCAGAAGTAAAAGGCGATCTCGACCGTGAGGGTCCAATAGGCCCCGTCGACTTCGGGCAGGAAGGCAAAGCCCTGAAGCATGGTGACATTCGCCAATATCGCGCCCGGACCGATCAGCAGCTGCGACGCGCGGGCAAGATATTCGATCGACAGCGTCAACAGCATCGCCACCAGATAGGCCGGATAAAGGCGCGCCACGCGGTTCACGACGAAATCGGCCACGGTGCCTATCCGGTCCAGCGTGAAGAAGATCGCGAAGCCCGAAATGGCAAAGAACAGCAACACCCGATAATTGCCGCCCGGAAAGCGGAACGGCACGTGGGCGGCCTGCGGAAAAAGTTCGTGGAAGCGCGTGGAATAGTGAAAAACCAATACGCACAGCGCCCCGAAGCCGCGCAGGGCATCCAGTTCCGTAAGCCGGGAACGGGAGGGCAAGGGTCCACTCATGCTGCCGCCATAGCAACGAATCAGCAATCATTCCGTTAAGAAGGTGGTTAAGCCCGGCTGTTAATGCTCATTTCCATTGCCGGAGCGTGCGAAGGGACATCCCTCTTGCGCCCGCGCTCAACGCGATGCGGGTCTGATCGGCGAAAGATAAGCTCCAGAAAAGATCGTGGCCCTTTCCGCCGGCAGTCTCCCACCCACCTGTCACTTTCCGCTGCGCCCCCTTGCCTCCGCAGCACGTCTCAACCCTTCAAGCTGCTCCGCCAACACCTTGTCGACGATTGGGGCAATGCGTGCGGCTCCGGCGCGGACATAGCCACCGACGACATAGCTCAGCGTCACGCGCGTCCCCCGCGCCCCGGGGCTGATCTGGAAGGTGAGCGTCCCCGTCACGGCCTCCGCCTGTAACGGGCCCAGCGCGCCCGAGAGCCGCAGCTGCTTGCCCGGCGCGGCGTACAGGACACGGGCATGTTCGACGCTGCCGGCGCTGCCGTTCACGCCCGGCAGCAACTCACAGAAACAACCACCGGCTTTCAGCTCCAGGCTGAGATTGGCGGCATTGCCGCTATAGCTGTGGTCCTTACTCCACCAGCTGCCGGGTTCGCCCAGCAGGCGATAGACGGTCGCGGCATCGGCGGCGATCTCGACGCTCTCCTCCACCGCAAAGCCGATATCGCTGCTGCTCGTGACAGCGGAAGGGGCCGGCGCGGCCATCGCCACGCCAGCCCCTATCAAAGCCAACCGCTTGATCATGACGCCCTCCCTTCGTGCCGGAGGGCAAGCGTAACTCAGGCGTCCTTGCCATCCAAGATAGCGGCGATCGCGACGGTCACATCTTCCATGTCGGCCATGCCGTCGACGCGCGAAACGATGCCGCGCGCTTCATAGATCGGCAGGACCGGCGCGGTCTTCGCGCGATACTCGGCCATGCGGGTCCGCACCGTTTCCTCATTGTCGTCGGGACGGCGCTTGAAGTCATGGCCGTGGCACTTGTCGCACTCGCCCTCGACGCGGGGCGTCTTGAACATGTCGTGATACCCTTCGCCGCAGGTGGCGCAGGTAAAGCGGCCGGTGATGCGCTCGACCAGCGCATCCTCATCAACGCCCAGCTCGATCACATGGTCGAGCGAACGGCCGCGCTCAGACAGGATGGCATCCAGTGAATGGGCCTGAGCCTGCGTGCGGGGGTAGCCGTCAAAAATAACACCGGTTTCCGTGGACAGCCCATCCAGCGCTTCGCCGATAATGCCGGACACGATCTCGTCGGATACCAGTTCGCCCGCTTCCATCACGGCCTTGGCCCTGAGCCCGACCGGCGTAGCAGCCTTGACCGCAGCCCGCAGCATGTCGCCGGTCGACAACTGCACCATGCCGCGGCTCTCCACCAGGCGGGCGGCCTGCGTCCCCTTGCCCGCGCCCGGAGGACCAAGCAGAATGATATTCATTACGCGCATTCTCCCCTGTTCTTTTCGCGCAAGTTTATCCTGCAGCCTTAGCGCAGGCGACCCTTCAGCTTCGCCTTCTTGATCAGGTCGCCATATTGGTGGGCGAGCAGGTGACTCTGGATTTGGGTGACCGTGTCGACGGTAACATTGACCACGATCAAAAGGCTAGTCCCGCCAAGATAGAAGGGGATTCCTGCCCGCGCGATGGCGAATTCCGGCACAAGGCAGATGACCGCCAGATAGGCGGCACCGATCACCGTGATGCGGGTCAGCACATAGTCGAGATAATTTTCGGTGTTCTTGCCCGGACGGATGCCGGGAATGAAGCCGCCATTGCGCTTGAGGTTGTCGGCTGTCTCTTCCGGATTGAACACAACCGCGGTGTAGAAGAAACAGAAGAAGACGATCCCCAGGCCATAGAGCCCCATATAGACCGGGCTGCCGTGCGACAGATACTGGTTCAGCGTCAGAACGAAGTCGCCCAGCCTGCTCTCGCCGGCCACCGTGTTGCCCGCGAACTGCGAGATGGTGAGCGGCATCAGCAGCAGCGAACTGGCGAAGATCGGCGGAATGACGCCCGCGGTGTTGACCTTGAGCGGCAGGTGGCTGCGGTCGGCCTGCATCAGGCCCTGACGCGTCTGGCGCTTGGGATATTGGATCAGCACCCGGCGCTGCGCCCGCTCCATGAAGCAGATCAGCAGGATCAGGCCGACCGCCATGACGATGATCAGCACGATCAGCAGGCCGGAGATCGACCCTTCGCTGCCCGACTTGAACAGGTTGCTCAGCGTCACCGGCAGCTGGGCGACGATGCCGGCCATGATGATCAGCGACACGCCGTTGCCGATCCCGCGCGACGTGATCTGCTCACCCAGCCACATCAGGAACATGGTGCCGCCAATCAGCGACACGACTGCGGCGAGACGGAACAGGACGCCCGGATCGACCACCGCCTGCACGCCCGACTGGGCGCCGAAGCTCTCCAGACCCACGGCGATGAAATAGCCCTGCACCGCAGTCAACGCGACGGTGCCGTAGCGGGTGTACTGGTTGAGCCGCTTGCGGCCGCTCTCGCCTTCCTTCTTGATCGCCGCAAGCTGCGGCGAGAGCGAGGCGGCGAGCTGCACCACGATCGAGGCAGTGATGTAGGGCATCACACCGAGCGCGATCAGGCTCAT
>DATEDR010000289.1:0-3096 GCA_035281605.1 Sphingobium sp. | reverse complement strand
CAGCCAACGACCAGTTGCTGCGCCGCGGGCAGGATGGGCTTGGCCTCACCCGCCCGGAACTGGCGGTGCTTCTGTCGACCGCCAAGCTCGCGCTGCAGGACGCGATCGAGCATGGCGAACTGGCGAGCGATCCGGGCATCGGGGCCGAACTGGCCGCCGCCTTCCCGCCCGCGATGCAGAAACGGGAGGCCGACGCGATCGCCGCCCATGCGCTGGCGAAGGAAATCGTCGCGACCAAGGTCGCCAACCGCATCATCAACCGGCTCGGCCTCATCCACCCGTTCGAGCTGGCGGAGGAAGAAGGCTGCTCGCTCGCCGACCTCGCCAGCGCCTTCCTGATCGCGGAGCAGCTGTATGGCGTTGGCGCGCTGTGGGCTGACATCGATGCGGCGGAGATGACGGAGACCGCGCGGCTGGCGCTGTTCGCGGACATCGCGGGCGGGATGCGCGCGCAGATCGCGGACATATTGCGCAGCCTGCCCTCTGGCACGCTACCCAGCGCCGGTCACGCGATCCTGTCCGCTGGCGTCGACAAGCTCGCCCGACAGGTCGATGACCTTCTGACCAGCGAGGCGATCCGCCGCACCAGCGCGGTCGCCGATCGGCTGCTCACCCTGGGCGCGCCGGAAAAGCTGGTGCGCCGCGCGGAAGGTCTGTTCAAGCTGGACGGCGCGGTCGGCATCGCGGCGCTCGCCGTGCGGATGAAGGTCGACGAGGTCGCGCTCACCCGCGCCTTCACCCATCTGGGCGAGGCGGTGGGCATCGACTGGGTGCAATCCACGGCGGCGCGGATGGAGCCTTCCGATCCGTGGGAGCGGCTGCTTATCTCCGGCGTGGCGCGGGACATGCAGCAGGTGCGGCTGGATTTCCTGGCGCAGGGCAGCGGCAAGGACATTGCCGGCCATGTCGAGGATTGGCTGCGCGACCGGGCAGCGCGCATCCTGCAGTTTCGCGCGTTGGTGCAGCGCGCCAAGGCCGCTGCCGTGCCCAATGTGGCGATGCTGGCCGAGATTGCGGGGCAGGCGCGCGGGCTTCTTGGAAAGTGAAGCTTATACATTTTGATACAATTTTGGCGCAGGACAGGTTTGCAATTGCGAGTCGTTCGCGTTATGCGAACAACTTATCCCACTCCAGGACCTGCCCTGTCCCATGCATGCTCCCGTCCGCGTTCAGCCGAAGAAAAAGAAGCGTATCAGCAGCTTCTGGCTGAAGCAGCTGCACAGCTGGCACTGGATCAGTTCCGCGATCAGCCTGATCGGGCTGCTGTTGTTCGCGTTCACCGGCATCACCCTGAACCATGCCGCCGACGTAGAAGGATCGCCGCAGACCGTCGAGAAATCGGCCAACCTGCCGCCCGCGCTGCTGAAGCATGTCGCGGCGGACGACGCGCCCGACAGCAAGAAGCCCCTGCCCGCGCCGGTCGCGCAATGGGTGGAACGGGAGATCGGCTCCCGCAGCAGCGGCGATGCGGAATGGTCGGCCGACGAAATCTACCTGGCCCTGCCCCGTCCGGGCGGCGATGGCTGGGTTTCGATCGACCGGCATAGCGGGGCGGTCACGAGCGAGGCGACCAGCCGCGGCTGGATCAGCTACCTCAATGATCTGCACAAGGGACGGAACACAGGCACCGCCTGGAAATGGTTCATCGATATTTTCGCAGTGGCCTGCTTCCTCTTTGCGCTGACCGGCCTGCTGCTGCTGCAGCTTCACGCCGCCAAGCGGACCAGCACCTGGCCGCTGGTCGCCGTCGGCCTCGCCATTCCGGCGGTCCTCGCGATCGTTTTCATTCACTAAGGGGAAAAGGGCCTCATGCAGAGCGGCTATAAACTCATTCTGGGCGGCGGCGCGGCGATCGGCGCGGCGGCGATGCCCGCCAATGCGGAGACGATGAATGTCAGCGTCACCATTCCGCGCCTGTCGGTCGCCGAATATCACCGGCCCTATGTCGCCATCTGGCTGGAAAAGGAAGGCGCGACGCCGCGCACCCTGTCAGTCTGGTATGATGTCGACAAGGCGAAGGGCGAGGGCACCAAATGGCTGCGCGACGTCCGCCAATGGTGGCGCGTGTCGGGCCGTTCCATGCGCTTCCCCGCCGACGGCCTGACCGGCGCCACCCGCGCGCCCGGAGAGCAGAAGATCGCCTTCACCACCGGCAAGGGTCCGCTGGGCCAGATCGCCGCCGGCAATTACACGCTGGTCGTGGAAGCCGCGCGCGAAGTGGGCGGACGCGAACTGGTCCGCCTGCCCTTCAGCTGGCCGCCCAAGCCGGGCGCGGTCGTGCGGGCGAAGGGCAGCCATGAATTGGGGGCAGTCAGCCTCGGCTTCGGCAAATAAGGGGAAAGTGGATGAAAGCCAGATTCATGATCGCGGGCGCGCTTGCCGCCCTGTTGGCTTCGGGCGCGGCGCAGGCGCACCGCCAGTGGATGCTGCCGTCCTCGACCAGCCTGTCGGGCGAGGACAGCTGGGTGACGGTCGACGCCGCCGTGTCCAACGACGTCTTCTATTTCGAACATAATCCGATGCGGATCGATGGCGTCGCGGTGACGCAGCCCGACGGGTCGCAGGGCAAGATCGAAAATGCCGCGACCGGCAAATATCGGTCGACCTTCGACGTGCACCTGACCCAGCCGGGCACCTATCGCATCGCCAATGTGTCGTCGATGATCATGGGCAGCTACACGCTGAACGGCGAGACGAAGCGCCTGCCGCGCGGCACGACCAAGGACAACCTCGCCGCGGCGATCCCCGCCGGGGCGACCAATGTGCAGACCGCCGAAGCCGCCACCCGCAACGAGATTTTCGTGACGCTGGGCGCGCCGACGACGACCATCTTCAAGCCGACCGGCGTCGGCATCGAGCTGGTGCCGGTGACCCATCCCAATGATCTGGTGTCGGCCGAGGCCGCGACCTTCCAGTTCCTGCTGGACGGCAAGCCTGCCGCGGGCCTGAAGGTCACGGTGATCCCCGGCGGCATCCGCTATCGCGACACTTTGGGCCAGCAGGACCTGACGACCGGCGCGGACGGCAAGCTGTCCATCACCTGGCCGCAGCCCGGCATGTATTGGCTGAACGCCAGCATCGGCGGCGGTCGCGAGG
>DATEDR010000288.1:0-3297 GCA_035281605.1 Sphingobium sp. | reverse complement strand
CTCGTAAACCTGCGCGGGCTGGGCACGGTTGAGGATCCGACCGGCGATGCGCTTGTGTCGATCCGCCTGTGGGCCGAACATGGGCGCGTCATTTCGGTCAGCTATCGCCCGCTGGCGGCGGTGGAACCGGTCATGGCGCGGATGCTGGCGGGCGACATCCATGATCCGGGCGACCTGATCGCGGCGCTGGCCCAGCAGATCACCGAGGCTCTGGACCCGGAGGTCGCGGACCTTGGCGACGGGCTGGACGAAATCGAAAGCACGCTGGGCGGCACAGGCGCGGCCGATGTGCGCCGCCGCGTGTCGCAGATCCGGGCGACCGCGATCAGCTATCGCCGCTTCATCGCGCCGCAGCGGCAGGCGCTGGAACGGTTGTCGGCGGCGGACGCGCCCTGGCTGGAAGCCGACGACCGGCTGCATCTGCAGGAAGCGGCAGACCGTTGCGCCCGCATGGCCGAAGAATTGGAAGCAGTGCGCGAACGCTCCGCGCTGGCGCATGAGGAACTGACCGACCTTCGCGCCGAGCATATGAATGCCCAGGCGCTGATCATCTCGATCGTGGCGCTGGTGTTCCTGCCGCTGACATTCCTGACCGGCCTGCTGGGCATGAATGTGAACGGCATTCCCTTCGCCCACGAACCCTGGGCCTTTTGGGGCGTGGTGGCGGTATGCGTGGGCATGGCGGCGGCGATCGGCGGCTGGTTCATCGCGACGCATTGGCTGAAGCGGTAGGGACAGGCACGAGCGGGACGGGGCCGATGGGGGGGCAGCGGGAGGGGAAAAGCACCCCATCCCGATCCGCCTCGATCAGTTGTGCGTGGCGCTCAACCGGGCGATTTCGTCCTGCAATGCCTGGATGGACGAGACCAGCCGGGCGCGGTCGGCCTGCATTTCCTTGAGTTCCTCGCGCGTTTCGCCAAGCTCCACCGCCCGCCGGGCGATGCGGGCGTCGAGTTCGGCATTGTGCCGGGCGAGGGCGCCCAGTTGCTCGGCGCGCTGGCACAGATGGCGCATCCGTGCGTCCAGCACATCGAAATCGAACGGCTTGATCACATGATCGTCCGCTCCGGCGGCAAGCGCTTCGAGCAGGGCGGCGCTGTCCTGACGGCCGGAGATCATCACGACGCTCGCATTGCCGACAAGGCCTGCCGCGCGGATCTTCTTCATCGTCGCTACGCCGCTGAGGATGGTCAGCCCCATGTCGATCAGGATGATGTCCACGGGCCGCGCAATCAGCCGGTTGAGCGCGACGAAGCCGTTTTCGGCCAGGGCGACGTCATAATGAAGATAGGACAGGCGGCGGGCGATCACGGCGCGCGCGGTCGCATCCTCCTCCACCAGCAGCACGCGCAGGCGGCGCGGCGGGCGGACAGGTTCGACCCTGTCTTCGGGTTCATTCCGCCGGAACGAGTGCGGTTTGAAAAACGACATGGCAAGTGCCTCCTGACCCTCGCGGTGTAAAGGCAGAGCGCGAAAAAATGGTTAACGCAGGGTTCGCGACGTGCCGCCGTCAATTATCGGGAGCGTAGGCGCGCAGGAAGCAGCCGATGGCGTGAACAGTGTCCGCTTCCATCTGTTCCGGCGTGGTCGTCGTGATCTGCCCCCACAACATATGCTGATAGCTGCCCGACAGGATAAGCGTGATCAGCGTCCGAGCGGCGAGCGCGGGGTCCTCGCGCCGCAGCTGCCCCCGATCCATGGCGCGCCGGAGGAACTGGGAGAGCAGGGTGCGGGTATTTTTTGGCGCGAGTTCGAAGAAGATCGCGCCCATCTTAGGAAAGCGCCAGCCTTCGGCAACGACCAGCCGGTGCAGCGCGAGGGATTGCGCCGAGGTCATCTTGAGCAGCATTTCGGTGGCAAAGCACCGCAGCGTCGGTTCCAGCTCCCCCTCGGAATCGAGAATCTGCGCCATATCCGCCCGATAGGAGGCCGTCGCGTGACTCAGCACGGCGGCGAACAGCTCCTCCTTGCTGGGGAAATAGTTCCACAAGGTCCCCTTCGACCCGCCCAGCGTCGCGGCAATGCCCGACATGGTCGTGGCGGCATAGCCATTTTCCAGGAAGGAGCGTTTCGCCACGTCGATAATCGCGTCATGCCGGTCGCGTCGGCGCGCCTCTCGGCGGCTGAGGGCAGGGGGGGCGTTCAGCTGCGTCATATAAGCGTACCATATAGTATGGTATTTCTGTTGACAAGGCGCCGCAACGGGCGCATGGGCAATTTCCATACTAGCTGGTACGGTTAAATGTCAGTGAGTCGTTTCCCCCTCTCTTTTCAACCCGGCCTCGTCGCTTCGGCGGTGCTGCTGCTGTCAGCCTGCGCCGCGGTTCCGGACTTGGGCGCAAAGCCCGCTGTCCGCACGCCCGACAGCATCGCCGCCGGGCGGAGCCTGGCGGGCAGCGATGTGGCATGGCCGGCGGAGGATTGGTGGAAAGCCTATGGCGATCCGCAGCTCGACCAGTTGATGGAGGAGGGGCTGCTTGCCTCTCCGGACGTCGTCGCGGCCGCCGCGCGCTTCCGTCAAGCCGCCGCCGCCGCGCAACAGGCGGGCGCGCCGCTCCTGCCGTCTGCCGACGTCGAGGCCAGCGCCGCCGCAACCCGGCAAAGTTACAATATGGGCTTTCCCAAGGAATTCGTGCCGCAGGGCTGGCTCGGCACGGGCCGGGTCGCGCTCGACCTTGGCTTCGATCTCGATCTGTGGGGCAAGAACCGCGCTGCGCTCGCCGCCGCGACGTCCGCGCCTGCCGCGCGCATCGACGCGCGGCAGGCGCGGCTGGCGCTGACGACTGGCGTGGCGGAGGCCTATGCCGATCTTGCCCGGCTATACGATGCCCGGGCGATCCAGGCGCAGGCGCTGGACATCCGCGCCGCCAGCCAGACGCTGGTGTCGCAGCGGCAACGGAACGGGCTGGAAACGCGCGGCAGCCTGCGGCAGGCGGACGCCACCGTCGCCAGCGCCCGCGCCCAGCTTGCGGCGCTGGATCAATCCATCGCGGTCCGCCGGCACCAGATCGCCGCGCTGATCGGGGCCGGGCCGGACCGGGGGCTTGCCATCGCCCCGCCGCGCCTTGGCCGGCTGGCGGCATCGGGCCTGCCCGCCGACGTCACGACCAATCTGGTGGCACGGCGTCCCGACATCGCCGCCGCGCTGGCGCGGACCGAGGCCGCCGCGAAGCGCATCAAGGTGGCCCATGCCGACTTCTTCCCCGCCATTAGCCTGAGCGCGCTGGTGGGTCTCCAGTCGCTGGGCTACGAGACCGTGTTCGGCGGCGCCTGCGCTGCAGGCGGGCACCGCCCCTT
>DATEDR010000287.1:0-5233 GCA_035281605.1 Sphingobium sp. | reverse complement strand
ATGGTGCCCAGAAGAGGACTCGAACCTCCACGACCTTGCGATCGCCAGCACCTGAAGCTGGTGCGTCTACCAATTCCGCCATCTGGGCACGGGGTAGGAGCGGGCGATTAGCCGCTGGTCCGATGGCTGTCAATCGCATGTCCCGCATTATTTTCCACTATTTTGGATTTCTCCGCATCCCCCTCTATGGCGTCGCAGGACATTGTCCTGCCCACCGCCGGAGACTCGCCATGGAAAGCCCGAACGCCGCCCCGCCTGCCTTTTTCGCTCGACCCGACGGGCTGCGCCTTGCCTATCGCCACCGTGGCGGGACGGGGCCGACGATCCTGTTCCTGCCGGGCTACATGTCGGACATGGAAGGGGGCAAGGCGGTCGCTCTGGATGCCTGGGCGGGCGAGACGGGCAGGGCGATGCTGCGCCTCGACTATGGCGGCAACGGCGCGAGCGAGGGGCGGTTCGAGGATGGCACGCTGGCAAGCTGGCGCGATGATGCCCTGCTGCTCGTCGACACGCTCACGCAAGGACCGCTGGTGCTGGTCGGTTCCTCCATGGGCGGCTGGCTGGCGCTGCTGATCGCGCTTGCCCGGCCGGAGCGGGTGGCGGCGGTGGTCGGCATTGCCGCGGCGCCCGACTTCACCGACTGGGGCTTTACCGACGCGGACAAGGCCCTGCTCGCCACCGAGGGCCGCATCATCGAGCCGACCGCCTATGGCGACCAGCCCTATGTCACCACGCTCGCCTTCTGGGAATCGGGGCAGGCGCTGCGGCTGCTCGGCGCGGAGATCCCGATCGACTGTCCCGTGCGCCTGCTCCACGGCCAGCAGGATCGCGACGTGCCCTGGCAGACGGCGCTGCGGACCGCCCAGCGGCTGCGTTCATCCGATGTGCAGACGCTGCTCCTTAAGGATGGCGACCATCGCCTCTCCCGCGACGGGGACATCGCGCTGCTGATCCGTACCGTCGCCAGCCTTTTGGACAATCTCTGATGGCCCTCCTGCTTTCCCTGTTGCTGCTGACGCCCCAGGGCTATGATCCGGAGATCGAGGCGGTGATGAACCGACGCAAGAGGGAAGCGGCAGCCCCGACCTCCGCCCCCGCCGCCCCGGCGCAAGCCGGCGCGGCCGCGAGGGAGGGCCGCCTCCCGGTGCCGGAAAAATTCGCCAAGCCCTTCCAGGCCTGCCTGGACCAGGCGATCGCGTCCCCCGATCAGGCCATTGCCTTCGCGCAGAAATGGCGGATCGAGGGCGGCAGCTTCTACGCGCGCCACTGCATGGGGTTCGCTTATGCCCGGGCCGAGCGTTGGGCGCCGGCCATGGTTGCGTTCGAACAGGCCGCCGACGAGGCCGAGCGCAGCGGCGAAATGGCCCAGAGCGCGCGGCTGTGGGCGCAGGCGGGCAATGCCGCGCTCGCCGCGGGGGACGCCGCCAAGGCGCGCGCCAGCTTCGATGCGGCGCTCGCCCGCGGCCTGCCGGAGGGCCTTGAAAAAGGGGAGACGCATCTCGACCGCGCCCGCGCGCTGGTGGCCTTGGGCGATATCAAGGCCGCGCGGGACTCGCTGGACGTCGCGCTGACCCAGGCGCCGCAGGATCCGCTCGCCTGGCTGCTGTCGGCCACGCTCGCGCGTCGATCCGGCGAAATGAAGCTCGCCCAGGCGCATATCGCCCGCGCGGTCCAGCTCTCCCCCGATGACGCTTCGGTCGCGCTGGAGGAGGGGAATATCGCCGTGCTCACCGACCATCCCGACATCGCCCGCTCCGCCTGGGGGCGCGCAGTGAAGCTGGCCCCGCAATCCGCCGCCGGAAAGGCCGCGGCCGACAATCTGACCCGCCTTCCTCCGGGTTGAGCCCGGCCGCCCTTCAGTTCAGGTAGAAGTCGACGGTGGTGACGACGCGCACCTTCTTGTAGGGCGTGTCGCTCGCCCCGTCGGCCTCGCCGTCGCGCGGGTCGATCGAAAAATAGCCCTGCGTGGCGCTCTTGATCCCGGCCACGCTGGCGCCGCTGTCGCGCGCGAACTGCTCCGCGGCCGCCCGCGCGTCCTTTGTCGCCGCCGCCACCATTGGCGGCTTGATGTCGTTCAGCCCGGTGAAGCTGTAGCGCATGCCCGATCCTTCCTGCAGCGTGACGCCGCGGCGGACCAGGTCGAACTGCTGCGCGACCGCTCGCTGGGCGCGGGCGATGTCGGTGGTGCGCAGCAGCATCCGCTGGGTGATGGTGATCGTGTTGACGCCATTGTTGATATATTGGTTCACCCCGGCCCCCGTCGGCGTCAGCGCTTCCGGCTTGAAACCCAGGCTGGCGAAATAGGCCTTGAGCTCGCGTGTGTTGGCGTCGATCTCCGCGCGCACCGCCGGCAGGTCGAACCCGGTCGCCGCATAGCTGATCGACCAGGTGGCAAGGTCCGCCGTCACATTGCGTTCGGCAAGGCCGCGCACCGTCACCGATCGGTCTGCCGCCTTCGCGCGCTTCAATCCGTCGCCCAGTAGATAGCCGCCGCAAACCATGCCGATCGCCAGCAGTCCGGCCGAACCCAGAAGCACCTTGTCCCGCAAGTCCATGCTCGTCTCCCCTTCCTTCCGCCTATGCGCCATCCTATCTTGGAGATGTTCCTGCCATGCCCGAGATGAACTGTTGCTTTATAGCGACGAATGGAGCCTGATTTGACCAAATATCTGCACACCATGATCCGCGTCACCGACCTCGACCGCACGATCGCCTTCTTCAACCTCATCGGCCTTGTGGAACAGCGGCGCATCGATCATGAGCAGGGCCGCTTCACGCTGCTCTTCCTCGCCGCGCCGGGGGACGAAGCGGCGATGGTCGAACTCACCTATAATTGGCCGTCGGAAGACGGCAGCCCGCCCGAACAGTATGAGGGCGGGCGCAATTTCGGTCACCTCGCCTATCGCGTCGACAATATCTATGATGTGTGCCAGCGGCTGATGGATGCCGGCGTGACGATCAATCGGCCGCCGCGCGACGGTCACATGGCGTTCGTGCGCACGCCCGACAATATTTCGATCGAATTGCTGCAGGACGGTCATCTGGATTCCTGCGAGCCATGGGCGTCGATGCCCAATGTCGGAGTTTGGTGACATGCTGCAGGTCGTCCGCGTCCCCGTCCTTCACGACAATTATGTCTGGCTGCTGCACGATGACATCAGCGGAGAGACGGTCGCCATCGACCCGGCCGTTGCTGAGCCCGTGCTCGCGGCCGCGGCGGAGCGTGGCTGGACGATCAGCCAGATCTGGAACACCCATTGGCATGGCGACCATGTCGGCGGCAATGCCGGTATAAAGGCCGCGACGGGCTGTGCCATCACGGGCCCCGCTGCCGAAGCGGGCAAGATCGGCACGCTCGATGTCCAGGTGGGGGAGGGCGATACCGCCCGCGTCGGCGCTCATGTTGCCAGCGTGATGGAGGTCCCCGCCCACACGGCCGGCCACATCGCCTATCACCTGGCCGACGACCATATCCTGTTTGTCGGCGACACGCTGTTCGCCATGGGATGCGGCCGGCTGTTCGAAGGGACGGCGGCGCAGATGTTCGCCAACATGGCGCGCTTGGCCGCGCTGCCCGACGACACCGCGGTCTATTGCGCGCATGAATATACGCAGGGCAACGGCCGCTTCGCTTTGACAGTCGAACCCGGGAACGATGCGCTCGTCAGGCGCATGGCGGATGTGGACTCGGCCCGCGCCCGTGGCGATGCGACGGTGCCCACCACCATCGGCCTGGAGCGCGCCACAAACATCTTCATGCGCGCCCCCGACGTGGCCGAACTTGCCCGACGCCGCAGCGCGAAGGACGCCGCGTGACGGTTTCCGCGCGCCACGGACGTCAAAGGTGAAGGGCATGTGCAGGAGGATTGTGCCATGCGCAAATTGCTGTTCCTTGCGTCGCTGCTGGTGGCGGGCTGTGCGGCCGGTGGGGACGAACCGCCGCGGCTGACGGAAAAGCAGGCCGCGCGGCTCGAAGCCACCCTCGCGGGCAAGGTGGCGGGCGATCCGGTAAGCTGCGTCAGCCGGTATCCCCAGTCGGATCTTCGGGTCATCAGTGACGGGGTGCTGCTCTACCGGGTCAGCAGCCGGCTCATCTATCGCAACGACCTGATCGGCAGCTGCAATGGGCTCAGCCGCGGCGACACGCTGGTCGTCTCCACTTTCGGCTCCCAATATTGCCGTGGCGACATGGCCAAAAGCGCTGACCTCGTCAGCGGCATGATCACCGGCGCCTGCGCCTTGGGCTCGTTCACGCCCTACCGGACGCCCGGCCGCTAGAGCATCGTGCGCAAAAGCGGAAACCGGTTTTGCGCAAAACGATGCGGCGACGAAAGCTTGAAGCGCGCGACCCGCGTCCGATTTAACGCAGCGCGCGCTGGCGTTTCTCTCCGGCGACCGGTCCGGGGCGAGAAGGGCGGCGCTATGCCTTGTACAAGGCGTCCAGTCGTTCCTGATAGCGCGCGCGGATCACATGACGCCGAATTTTCATCGACGGCGTCATCTCGCCATTGGCGATGGCGAAGGGTTCGTCCGCCAGGATGAAGCGCCGGACCCGCTCCGTCACCGACAGATCCGCATTCACTCGGTCGACCGCCGCGCGCAGCGCCGCCTGATAGGCGGGGTCGCCATCCAGGCCTTGCGCATCGCATCCCCGCGCCGCCGCCCATTCGCGCGTCCAGTCCGCGTCGGGCACCAGCAATCCGACCAGATGGGGCCGCCGGTCGCCATGCACCATGGCCTGCCCGATCTCGGGCTGCAGCGTCAAAATGCCTTCGACCTTCTGCGGCGCGACATTGTCGCCCTTGTCGTTGACGATCAGGTCCTTCTTCCGGTCGGTGATGCGGATGCGGCCCTTGCCGTCGATCTCGCCAATGTCGCCGGTGTAGAGCCAGCCATCCTTCAAGGCGCGTTCCGTCTCCCCCGGATTGCGCCAATAACCGTGCATGACCAGTTCGCCGCGCACCAATATCTCGCCATCCTCGGCGATCCGCACCTCCACGCCGTCGAGCGGCGGGCCGACCGTGTCCATGGCGATGCCCGCGCGCGGGCGGTTGCAGCTGATCACCGGCCCCGCTTCGGTCTGGCCATAGCCCTGCAGCAGCGTCAGCCCCACCGCGTCGAAGAACAGCCCGACATCGGGATTGAGCGGCGCGCCGCCCGAAACCAGCGCCTTCATCCGCCCGCCAAAGCGCTTGGCGATCTTGGGTGTGAGCGTCCGCGCCAGCAGCGCCTT
>DATEDR010000286.1:0-2878 GCA_035281605.1 Sphingobium sp. | reverse complement strand
CGCCGCCCTGGTTCGGCAGTTGCGCGAAGATGCGCGCGTCGTGACCGGCATCGTTTCGCGAGGCGTAGCCCGTTTGTGCAGTGGACGCGTCGTCGGCGGCGTGCTTGGTCTTGCTAGTCTGGCCGACCTGGAAATGGTCGTGCTGCCGGGATTCGCTGCGCCGGAGCGTTTCAGTTTTTAATCAGCCGGGGAAGTCATGAGGGCAAGGCAACAGTTCACCCGGCGCTATGCCGCCACGGCTTTGCTGCTCGTCTCTTCCGCCATGGCCGGCACGGCGGGCGCGGAAACGCTGCAAGGCGCGCTCGCCAGAGCCTATCGCGCCAACCCCACGCTAACCGGCGCCAGAGCCCAGCAGCGCGCCACTAACGAAAATGTGCCGCTGCGCAAGGCAGACGGACGGCCCAGCCTCAACACGAGGGCCGAATTCCAGGAAATCATCGTCAAGCCAGCCCGGTCCTTCCTGGCGCCCGACCGTTCGGTCAACGGCACCGCCACTCTAGACGTGCCCATCTACCAGGGTGGGGCGGTGCGCAACGGCGTGAAAGCCGCCAAGGTCCGCGTCGAGGCAGGCCGCGCCGACCTGCGTGGGACGGAGGCGTCGATCTTCTCCCAGGTGGTTGCCGCCTATATGGACGTCATTCGCGACAGCGCCATCGTCTCGCTCAATATGGCCAATGTGAATGTGCTGGATGTCAATCTCCAGGCGAGCAGCGATCGGTTCGAAGTCGGCGACCTGACCCGCACCGACGTGGCGCAGTCCGAGTCGCGCCTTGCGCTCGCCCGGTCAGACCTGCAGACGGCCGAGGCCAATCTGATCGCCAGCCGCGAAAATTATATCGCGCTGGTGGGATCGACGCCCGACGATCTGCAGCCGCCGCCCCCTCTGCCAGGCCTGCCCGCCTCGCCCGAAACCGCGGTGCAGGTGGCACTCACCGACAATCCCGACATCGCGTCCGCCAAGAAGTTGCGCGACGCGGCCCGCTATGATGTGAAGGTCGCCAAGGCTGGCGTCCTGCCTACGCTGTCGGGCTTCGCGCAGGGGAGCTACACCCATTATCTGGGTTCGCTCCGCGACGCTTCGGACCCCGACCCGTCGCAGACAAACAAGCAGGTGGTGGCGGGTGCGACCCTGACCCTGCCTCTTTATCAGGGCGGTCGCCCCGGGGCGCAGGTCCGGCAGAATCAGGCGCTGGAATCCCGGGCGATCGAGCAGGAAATAGAGGTGGAGCGCAGCGTCATCGCGCAGACCCGGTCTGCTTATGCGAGCTGGCAGGCCTCGCTTCAGAGCATCCAGTCGAACCAGAAGGCGGTCGACGCTGCCAATCTGTCGCTGGAAGGGGTGCGGGCGGAAAATTCCGTGGGTAGCCGCACCATCCTCGACATATTGAACGCGGAGCAGGAGGCGCTGAACGCGAAGGTCCAACTCGTGTCCGCGCGGCGCAATGCCTATGTCGCGGGTTTCAGCCTGCTCGCGGCCATGGGCCATGCCGAAGCGGATGATCTGAGCCTGGAAAGCGGCGCTCTGTACGACCCTGTGGTTAATTACGAACGGGTCAAGGGCAAGTGGTTCGACTGGGATTTCGACCCCGCGCCGAGGCCGCAAGCCACGCGAACCGTTGACACGCCGCCGCAAAATGCCAATGTGCCTGCTGGTTTGGCGCAGCAACCCTAGGGTTAACAGGGGGTATTCGTGGGCGACATGAGCAAGGAACCCTCGATGGAAGACATCCTCTCGTCCATCAAGCGGATCATCGCTGAGGAAGGGGAAGAGGCTGCGCAGAGCGTGCCGCGCCGGGGCCGTGCCGATTCTGCGGCGAAACCGGCGGATGCCGCGCCGGCTGAGCCTGCCCCTGCGGTCGAGGAAGTGCTGGAACTGACCGACGAGGTTGGAGCGGAGGAAGCGATGCCTGCCCACAAGACGTCCCGTGCCGACCGCATCGATCCCGTGCAGGGCGACGGTTCGATTCTCTCGGTAGAGAGCGAAGTCGCGACGCGGCATTCGCTCTCGGCGCTCTCCTCGATGCTTGTGACGCCCAAGGAGGACGAGGACAACACCCTCGATGGCCTGGTCCGATCGATGTTGAAGCCCATGCTCAAGGAATGGCTGGACTCGCGTCTCCCGGCGCTGGTCGAGGATATGGTCGCCAGGGAAATCGCGCGCATCACGGGGCGCTGATCCGGTCGGGGTGCTGTTCGGCCGCTGGACCAAGCGATGAAGGCGCATTAAGGCGCCTTCCCATGACCGAACTGCCCAAGACCTTCGACCCCGCCGAAATCGAGTCCCGCTGGTACGCCCATTGGGAAAAGGAAGGCCTGTTCCGCCCGGAACGGCCCGACGCGGAACCCTTCACCATCGTGAATCCGCCGCCGAACGTGACCGGCAGCCTGCACATCGGCCATGCGCTGGACAACACGCTGCAGGATATCGTTATCCGCTATGAGCGGCTGCGCGGCAAGGACGCCTTGTGGGTCGTGGGCACCGACCATGCGGGTATCGCGACCCAGATGGTGGTCGAGCGGCAGATGGAGGCGCGGCAGGACAAGCGCACCAACTACACCCGCGACCAGTTCATCGAGAAGGTCTGGGAATGGAAGGCCGAAAGCGGCGGCGCGATCACGCGCCAGCTGCGGCGGCTGGGCTGTTCGATGGACTGGGCCAATGAGCGCTTCACCATGGATGAGGGCTTTTCCAAGGCCGTCATCAAGACGTTCGTGGAGTTGCACAAGCGCGGCCTGCTCTATCGCGACAAGCGCCTGGTGAACTGGGATCCCAAGTTCCAGACCGCGATCTCCGATCTCGAGGTCGAGACGAAGGAGGTCGCCGGCAAGTTCTGGACGCTTCGCTATCCTTATGCCGACGGCAGTGGCGCGATCGAGG
>DATEDR010000285.1:0-3077 GCA_035281605.1 Sphingobium sp. | reverse complement strand
ATGCTCTCGTCCAAGGAAGTCGGCACGCTGATCCAAGCGATGGGCACCGGCATCCGCGACGATTTCAACCTGGAAAAGCTGCGCTACCACAAGATCGTCATCATGACCGACGCCGACGTCGACGGCGCGCATATCCGTACGCTGCTCCTGACCTTCTTCTACCGCCAGATGCCGCAGATCATCGAGGCCGGGCATCTCTTCATCGCCCAGCCGCCGCTCTACAAGGCGACGCGCGGCCGATCGGAAGTCTATCTCAAGAACGAGGCCGCGCTGGAGCAATATCTGGTCGACAATGGCGTTGATTCGATGGCGCTCGACACGGCCGGGGGCACCCGTTCCGGCGACGACCTGCGTTCGCTGATCGAACATGCCCGCCGGATGCGCGCGGTGATGCGCTACGTGCCGCGCCGCTATAATCCCGCGATTATCGAAGCGCTGAGCCTCACCGGCGCGCTGGACCCCGAACTCGACCATGATGCGCAGGCGCAGCGTCTCGCCGCCACCGTCACATGGATGGGCGGACAGGATGCAGAAGGCCGCTGGACCGGACGAATCGCCGAAGAGGGCGGCTTCCATTTCGAGCGGCTGTGGCGCGGCGTCACCGATCACCACATGATCGAACATGGCTTCATCGGATCGGCCGAAGCGCGCAAGCTCCATGCCATCGCGGCGGAAGAATCGGACAGCTATCTCTCCCCCAGCCGTCTGGTGACCGCAAAGGCCGCGCAGGCTGCCGAGGAAGCGGGCGGCGACGATCTGCCGGTCGCGACCAAAGGGTCGGCGCTCGTCACCCGCCCGAGCGAACTGCTCGAAGCGGTCCTCGCCGCCGGGCGCAAGGGGCTGTCGATCCAGCGCTACAAGGGACTGGGCGAGATGAACGCCGAGCAGCTGTGGGAGACCACGCTGGACCCGGACAACCGCTCGATGCTGCGCGTCGAAGTCGAGCAGGCGGACGTTGCCGACGAGATTTTCACGCGCCTGATGGGCGACGTCGTGGAACCGCGGCGCGAGTTCATTCAGGACAATGCGCTCAACGTCGCCAATCTGGACGTGTGATCTTCAGGTGAAGCGGCTGTACACCGGCCGCTTCAACTTATCAGCCGGACAGCGGTCAATGACCATTTCTCTTTGCCGTTGGGCAAATCATCGCACGTGTTGTTAATGGTGGCGTTGCCGCTGAAGGACAAGCGCATCGCGACCATCTGGAAGCAAGTGAGCGACATGCCGGAGGTGCCATTGAACGTGAGCGTGTCGTTGGGGAAATAGAAGGCGCCGCTCAACGTCGACGCGGAATTGCCGTTGATCTGGCAGCATTGGTTACTCGCTGCTGCGTGGCTGTCGCGATAGATGGTTATACCGCTATAGGTGCCGCTGGTCGATGCAGACAGATGGAGTTCGGCTCCGCCGTTGATGTCCATCGTGGCATAGTTGTTCCCGGTACTCGTCAAAACGAATGTGCAACCCTCGCACGTAAACTTGGCCTGCGCACCGATTTGAAGACCCGCGTTATTCGCACCATTGGCGAGATAGTAGACACCCGGCTTCAGTCTAAGAATGCCTTGAACACTGATCGTGCCATAGCAGCCAGGCGGATAAAGAGTGCCAGTGATGTCATCAGTGTTGCCACCTGACGCGATGTTGATGTCCTTCCAGTTGTTGTTGCCGCTCTTGCAGTTGCCGTTGGACACGTCACTGCTGCTCGGGTCCAGACTAAGGCCCGCGAAAGGGTCGGTCAGCGCGGCGTGGTTCGCCATCAGTGCGGTGCCACTTGCATAAGCGGTCGACGAAGGGATTCCGCCCACGGCCACAATCGGGGACACCTTCACCGTTGGCTGGCCGTTCACATCCACCGCCTTCGCGGCGGTGGAATTGGTTCCGGCCCCGCACCCCATATCCAGGGTCGAATTGCCGGCGAAAGTAATTCCCGTATTATTGCCATTTTCCTTGGCGAGAAAGCAGACCTTTCCATCGGAAACCACCGCGGCGCGCGCATCGGCGGATATGTCGGAAGTGGAACGCCCAAACAAAGCCATCAGCGGGGTCTGCTGCGTGCTGACCAGGCGGACATACATTGCCGATGTGAAGGTCGTGCCACCGCTGGTATAGGCCCCTGGCGTGATCGTGGCGGTCGCCCCCGGTACAAGGGGGTTCTGCGTCAAGGCCTTGTTTGCCTGAGCGGTGGCGACACTATCCGTCTGACTCTGATATAGCGAATAGGCGCCGGCCAAGGCGGCGGAATCAGCCTCTCGCTGCAGCTCCCGCTTCACGTGCGACAGCTGAATCGTGTGCACGCCCAGTCCGGCGGCGCCGATGACGACGGGCAGCGCCAAGGCCGTGAGCATAAGCGCGTTGCCCCGCGCGTCGGACCAGAACTCGCGAAGGCGAGCAACGCATTGGGAGAACAGCATCGTCAGCATCTCGTCCTTAGCTGGTGACATAGGCTCTGCGGGTCTCCGCGAGCGCGATGGTCTTGGTGCCGATCAGGTAGTTTATCGTGATGTTATAACCCATTGTTATGGTTACATAGTTTGGCGTAGAGTTCGTGAATGTCACGGTCGGGGCGACGATCTTCGCCGGGTCCATGCCAAATCGCTTGGCGGTCATTCGCGCCTGGATGTCCGCCTCGCCGGGCTTGGGCCATGTCGTGGCATAGCGGGCCGCGTCCTCCACGGTGCTTCTGAGCCCCGCTTGCGCGTAAAAGACGATGCCGAGCGTTGCGATCCCGATCAGCATCGCCAGCAGCACGGGCGCGACCAACGCGAATTCCAGGACGCTCATTCCGCGGCAGTCGAACAACAGCTTGCGACACAGGCGAAGAAGCTTGGTCATTGGATTCTCAGCACGCCCGTCGCGGAAATGGGCACGACCCCATTCGAATTCCCCAGCATCCGCGCCAATGCGCCGAGCGCAAAGGACGGCGTGAAGTTCGTGGAAATCTGGATCTGCGTATAGCGCGCCGTTTCCCCTGACGCACAGGAACTGGTGCTCCAACTGGTCGCGGTTCCCCCGCATTCGAGAGTCTGGGTAACCGTCACCGAACTGGTCGGGACATTCGCCTGCGCCGCCGCCTGCGCCTG
>DATEDR010000284.1:0-8990 GCA_035281605.1 Sphingobium sp. | reverse complement strand
CTGGAGGAGATGGCGGGCGCGATGCCTGCGACCCCGCGCGCCTCCGCCCTCTCGCCGGTAGCAGCCCCACCACGCCGCCGCGCGAGCGCGCTCGATCCGTTAAATCGAAATTGAATTGCCCGCCTCCGTTCAGGCTCGGCGCGAACGGAGGTTACTTTCCTGAGACATTTGCCCTAATCGCCGCTGATGGCACGTTCCCCCCGCCCCGACGACATTCCCGGCCTTCCGGCCCGCCGCGCCGCGCTGCGCCTGCTTGATGCAGTGCTGCGACGAGGCGAACCGCTGGAGGTCGCGCTGCACGGCGCGGGCCAGGGACTGCCTCCGGCCGACCGGGCGCTGGTGCACGCCATCGCCGCCGAAACGCTGCGCCACCTGCCCGATCTCGACGCGCTGATCGACGGCGCCACCCGCCAGCCGCTGCCGGACGATGCGAAAGCGCGGATGGTGCTGCGCATCGCCTTGATCCAGGTGCTGGCGCTCGGCACTGCGCCCCATGCCGCCATCGCGACCGCCCTTCCCCTGGTCGATGGGGGACCGCGCAAGCTGGTCCACGGCGTTTTCGGCACGGTCACGCGCGCCGAACCGACCCTGCCGGATCCCCCGACCCTGCCCAGCGGCGTGACGCAACGCTGGACCGAGCAGTGGGGCGCCGCCATGCCGGCCGCCGCCGCCCGCGCCTTTGCCCAGCGGCCTCCGGTCGATCTCACCCTCCGCGACCCGAGCGAGACGGAGCAATGGGCCGAAAGGCTGAGCGGTCAGAGTTTCGCGCCGGGCCATGTCCGCCTGCCCGACCACGCGTCCGTCATCGACCTTCCCGGCTTTGCCGAAGGCGCCTGGTGGGTGCAGGATCTTGCCGCCTCTTGCCCAGCCCGCCTGCTGGGGACCGGCGAGGGTCGCGTCGTACTCGACCTGTGCGCCGCGCCGGGCGGCAAGACGATGCAGCTCGCCGCTGCCGGATGGCAGGTGACGGCGGTCGATCAGTCCAAGAAAAGGCTGGAGCGGCTGAGCGACAATTTGCGCCGGACCGCCCTGTCCGCGCAGGTGGTCCAGGCCGACCTGCGCGAGTGGACGCCCCCCGGTCCGGTCGATGCGATCCTGCTGGACGCGCCCTGCAGCGCCACCGGCATCTATCGCCGGCACCCTGACGTGCTGCACCGCGTCGGCCCGCGCCAGATTGCCGAGATGGCGGAGTTGCAGGGCGAACTGCTGGCCCGCGCCGGGCAGTGGCTGAAACCTGGAGGCCGCCTGATCTACGCCACCTGCTCGCTCGAACAGGCCGAAGGGGAGGAGCAGATCACCCGCTTCCTTGAAGACCATCCCGATTTCTCGCTGTTGCCCGCCCTGGCCGATGAACTACCCGCCGGCATGGTCCCCACGACCCAGGGATGGCTGCGGACCGACCCCGACACGCTGGCGGAGAAGGGCGGCACGGACGGCTTTTTCATCGCGCGGGTTGCGAGCGCACCGCAATAGGCCTTAACCATAGGCTGCCGACGCTCGACCCGTCCGCCTGAGAGGCCCCCGCTTGCGCCCGACCGAGCCCCTTCCCCTGCACCATAGCTGGCCGCTGCACGACCTGCGCGAGCATCTGGCGCCCGTAAGCCTGGACGACCGGATCGCGCGCGATGACGAGGCGCTGGCCGAACGCGGGTTGGGCCTGTGGCACTGCGACCTGTCCGATGACAGCCTGAACTGGACAGACGGCGTCTACGACATTTTCGGGATCGAACGGGACATGGCCGTGCCGCGCCCCCTCGCCGCGTCGCTGTACGCGCCGGATTCGCGCGATGCGATGGAGCGGCTGCGCGCCTACGCCATCCGGCACCGGCGCGGCTTCACGCTGGACGTGGACATTCGTCCGCTGGGCGGCGGCATCTGCGCGATGCGCCTGATCGCGGCGCCCGTAGTACAGGGTACGCGCGTGGTCGCGCTGCATGGGGTCAAGCAGTTCCTGCTGCGCGGTTCCGCCCCGTCGCGCGGGTTGGACCCCACGCTTTTCACCCTTCCCTGACGGCCCCGCAAAATCCCCTGTGGATAGCTTAAATGGAGCGTTGCCCTAGCCCCCGGCCACCGCTAAGGCCAAGGGTCAAATGACCAGCCCAATCCTTATCTCGCCTTCCATCCTGTCCGCCGACTTCGCCCGCCTGGGGGAGGAGGTTCGCGCCATCGACGAAGCGGGCGCCGACTGGATCCATATCGATGTGATGGACGGCCATTTCGTGCCCAACATCACGATCGGCCCCGGCGTGGTCAAGGCGCTGCGCCCGCACACGAAAAAGCCGTTTGACGTCCATCTCATGATCTCGCCGGTCGACCAGTATCTGGACGCCTTCGCCGAGGCCGGCGCCGACATATTGACCGTGCACCCGGAGGCAGGGCCGCACATCCATCGGTCGGTCCAGCACATCAAGTCGCTGGGCGTGAAGGCAGGCGTGGTGCTGAACCCGGGCACCCCGGCGAAGATGCTCGACTATCTGATCGATGACGTCGACCTCATTCTGGTCATGAGCGTCAATCCCGGCTTCGGCGGCCAGAGCTTCATCGAAAGCCAGCTGCGCAAGATAGAGGCTTGTCGGCGGATGATCGAGAAAAGCGGGCGCGACATTCGCCTGCAGGTCGATGGCGGCATTGATTTCGCTACCGCGCCCCGGGCGATCGAGGCGGGCGCCGACGTGCTGGTCGCCGGCACCGCCACTTTCCGCGGCGGTCCTTCGGCCTATGCCGACAATATCCGGAAGCTCAGGGGCGGGTGAGCGACACCCGGCGCTCCCCTTCCCCATCGCTTCCGGACGTCGCCGGACCCGATCCGGCGGATGACGGGATCGAACAGGGCAAGCGGCTCATCCGCGTCGCGGATGACAAGGGGCTTTCGCTGACCCAGAGGATCGCCAACCGTTTCTACCTGATGAGTTGGAAGACGCCGATCCACGGACGGCGGCTGAAGGGCAAATATCCGCTCAAGCTGCTGGCCGTGCCGGACGACGAGATCCCCGGCGATCCCCGCGCCGGTCAGGCGATCCGCGCCGGCTATTTCCTCTTCCGCGGCCTAAAGCAGCCGATCGATACGCTCGATTTCGCACGGCTCGACCTCCCTCCCGCCTTTGCCGACTATATCCACAGCTTTGCCTGGCTGCGCGATCTCGCCGCGGGGGGCACGCGCGAACAGGGCGCGCCGATCGCCGAAGCGGTGATGCGCAAATGGCTGGCGGTCCATTGCGACACGCCCAGCGAGCCCGCATGGCGCGCCGACAATGCCGGCTGGCGCCTGCTGTTCTGGTCGGCGCACGCGCCGCTGATCCTCTCTTCGAGCGATCTCGTCTATCGCTCGCTCGTCCTCAACTGCATCGCGCGCACGGCCCGGCATCTCGATCGCGGCGCGGACAAGGCGCATCTCGGCCTGCCCCGCCTCGTCGCCTGGGGCGGGATCGCTGCCGCGTCGATGCTGCTGCCGGGCGGGGCCGCGCGCAAGATTTTCGGCGAAGCGGGCCTCAAGCGCGCGATCGAGACTGTGTTCCACGGCGATGGCGGCATCATCTCGCGCTCGCCACTCGACCAGATGCAGGCAGTCATGCTGCTGTCGATGGTGATGGCAGTCTATGAGGTACGGCGTGAGCAGCTTCCGCCCTTCGTGACCGAAGCGGTGTCGCGTGCGGTGCCGGCATTGCTCGGCCTGTTGCACGGCGACGGTGGCCTCGCCAACTGGCAGGGCGCCGGCGCGATTGACCCGCCGAGCGTGGAGGCCGTGGTCCGCGCCAGCCGCGTGCGCGCGCGTCCGCTGCGGCAGGCGAACGAATGGGGCTATCAACGGCTGGTTGCTGGCGCGACGGTGGTCCAGATCGATGCCGCGCCACCGCCCGTCGCGCGGCTGGCGGAGGCCGGATGCGCTTCCACCGCCGCCATCGAAATCAGCGACGGGCCGCAGCGCCTGGTCGTCAATTGCGGCGGCGCTGCGCTGGCCGGGGCCTGGATGCCCGCCGATCTGGCGCAGGGGCTGCGAACGACCGCGGCGCACAGCACGCTGGTGCTGGACGACAGCAATTCGACCGCGCTGCTGCCCGACGGGACGCTGGGACGGGGCGTCACGGAAGTGGAGCTGCACCGGCAGGAGCAGGAAACTGGCAGCCGGATCGAAATCAGCCACGACGGCTATGTTCGGCGCTTGGGCTATGTCCACCGGCGCCTGCTGCTGGTGAGCGGCGACGGCCGGGAAATTCGCGGCGAAGATATGCTGACCCCCGCGGCCCGGCGCAGGCGGCCGGTGAAGCTACCCGTCCAGCTGCGCTTTCACCTGGCGCCGGGGGTCGAGCCGACCCCCACAGCCGACGGCATGGGCGCGGTGCTGCGCCTCGATATGGGTGCGCTCTGGCAGTTCCGCGCGAGCGCCGGCAAGCTCGCCATCGAGGAGAGCCTGTGGACCGACGGCGACGGCCGTCCCCATGGCACCCGGCAGCTTGTCGTGACGGCCGAGGCGCTGCCGGGCGGCTCCAGCGTCGGCTGGCTGTTCAAGCGGATGGGTTGAGCAGAACGCGGTTTTGGGTGGGTTGCGAAGATTCCCCAAAAAACCTCACCCCAGCGACCCGAAGGGCGGCGAAGCCAACGCTCGGGTCTCAGGCCAAGTCCCGCGCCATCCCCTGAGATGGCGAGGCGAGTCACGTGCCTCGCCTTTCGCTGGCATGACGGAAAAGGGTGAATTCAACAAATGAGCCCTCTCCTTCAAAGGAGGGAAGAAGGGGGTCCGCTTCCCGGCCGTCAGCCGTCATCCCGCATTCTCTTGCCGCCACGGCCAAGCGGGACTAGAGGCACCGGCAAGCCTCACCGCAGCATCACAGGACCTTCCGATGACCGACGTCACCATCAAGCGCGCCCTTCTTTCCGTGTCGGACAAGTCCGGCCTGATCGAACTGGGGCAAGCGTTGGGAAGGCATGGCGTCGAACTGGTGTCGACCGGCGGCACTGCCAAGGCGCTGCGCGAGGCAGGCCTGGATGTGAAGGACATTTCCGACCTCACCGGCTTCCCCGAAATGATGGATGGCCGGGTCAAGACGCTGCACCCCAAGGTGCATGGCGGCCTGCTCGCCGTGCGGGATAACCCCGAGCATGTCGCATCGATGGAGGAGCATGAGATCGGCGCGATCGACCTGGTCGTCGTCAACCTCTATCCCTTTGCCGCGACCGTCGCCAAGGGCGCCGAACGCGACGAGATCATCGAGAATATCGACATTGGCGGGCCCTCCATGGTCCGTTCGGCGGCAAAGAATCATGAAAGCGTGGCGATCGTCACCGACCCGGCCGACTATGCGCGCCTGATTGCGGAAATGGCGGAAAAGAGCGGCGCGACCAGCTATGATTTCCGCCGCATGCTCGCGGCCAAGGCCTATGCAGCCACCGCCGCCTATGATTCGATGATCGCGAGTTGGTTTGCCTTTTCCGATCAGGGGGTCGAGTTCCCCGAAACGCTGGCCGTGTCGAGCAAGCTCGGCTCCGCCTTGCGCTATGGGGAAAATCCGCACCAGTCGGCCGCGCTTTACCTGCCCGTCGGCCCGTCTGCCAATGGCATCGCCCAGGCGCAGCAGATCCAGGGCAAGGAATTGAGCTACAATAATTATAACGATGCCGACGCCGCACTGGAGCTGGTCAGCGAATTTCGCGACGGCCCGCCGACCGTGGTGATCGTCAAGCACGCAAACCCTTGCGGCGTGGCGACCGGCGACACGTTGATCGAGGCGTATGAAGCCGCGCTGGCCTGCGACAGCGTCTCGGCCTTTGGCGGGATCATCGCCGTCAATCGCCCGCTCGACGGACCTACCGCCGAAGCGATCAGCGGTATCTTCACCGAAGTCGTCGCCGCCCCCGACGCGGACGAGGAAGCCAAGGTGATCTTCGCGAAGAAGAAGAATCTGCGCCTGTTGCTGACCGGCGAGCTTCCCGATCCGGCCCGGCCCGGCCTGATGATGAAGAGCATTGCCGGCGGCATGCTGGTCCAGAGCCGCGATAATGGCCGCATCACGCGCGACCAGCTTCAGGTCGTGACCAAGCGCGCGCCGACCGAGCAGGAGCTCACTGACTGCCTGTTCGCCTGGACCGTTGCAAAACATGTGAAGTCCAACGCGATCGTCTATGCCAGGGGCGGCAGCACTGCCGGCATCGGCGCGGGTCAGATGAACCGCCTGGAATCCGCCCGCATCGCCGCGTGGAAGGCAAAGGACGCCGCCGAAAAGGCCGGCTGGAGCGAGGCGCGCACCATCGGGTCCGCGGTCGCCTCCGACGCCTTCTTCCCCTTCGCCGACGGCCTGCTGGCCGCGGTGGAAGCCGGCGCGACCGCGGTGATCCAGCCGGGCGGGTCGATCCGCGACGAAGACGTGATCGCGGCTACCGATGAAGCCGGCCTCGCCATGGTCTTCACCGGCATGCGCCATTTCCGCCACTGATCGCCAGCGGCGGCGCGCCCCGATCCTTACCGGCCATTAACCATTCCTTAGATGATTTCCTTCACTCAAGCTGGTAGAAGGAACTCCATCGGGGGGCATTGAATGCCGGGTATTGATCAGAATGTGGACGTCGCCGTCATCGGCGCGGGCCCTGCCGGCCTTACCGCTGCCTACCTGCTCACCCAAAAAGGCTATTCCGTCACCGTCATCGAAAAGGATCCGGTCTATGTGGGCGGCATAAGCCGCACCGTCGAACTGAACGGGTTCCGCTTCGACATTGGCGGACATCGCTTCTTTTCCAAATCAAAGGAAGTGGTCGATCTCTGGAACGAGATCCTGCCGGACGACTTCATCCAGCGGCCCCGGATGAGCCGCATCTATTATGAGGGCAAATTCTACAGCTATCCGCTGCGCGCGTTCGAGGCGTTGTGGAATCTGGGCCTCTGGCGCTCGACCCTGTGCATGGCGAGCTTCGCCAAGGCGAGGCTTTTTCCCAATCGCGACATCCGGTCATTCCAGGATTGGACGGTCAACGCTTTCGGGCACAAGCTCTTCTCCATCTTCTTCAAGACCTACACCGAAAAGGTGTGGGGCATGCCGTGCAACGAAATGTCGGCTGACTGGGCGGCGCAGCGCATCAAGGGGCTGTCGCTCTGGGGCGCAGTCGTGGACGGCCTCAAGCGGTCGCTCGGGCTCAACAAAAAACCCAATGACGGCATGGCGACCAAGACCCTGCTGGAAAGCTTCCGCTATCCCCGGCTAGGCCCGGGCATGATGTGGGAGGCTGCGCGTGACTTCGTCGTCCAGCGGGGCAATCACGTGCTGATGGGGCACAGCCTGAAGCAGTTGTCGCGCGACGATGCCAGCGGCCGATGGCAGATGCTGGCCCAGGGTCCCGAAGGCGAAGTCATGGTGAAGGCGATCCATGTCATCAGCTCGGCGCCCATGCGCGAACTGGCCGGACGCATCCATCCCCTGCCCGACACGCTCGCCCATGCGATGGACCTGAAATATCGCGACTTCCTGACCGTGGCGCTGATGGTCAGGGGCGAGGATATCTTCCCCGACAACTGGATCTACATCCACGATTCGAAGGTGCAGGTCGGCCGCATCCAGAATTTCCGCAGCTGGTCGCCCGAAATGGTGCCCGATCCGACGCTCGCCTGCGTCGGCCTCGAATATTTCTGCTTCGAGGGCGATGGCCTCTGGTCGATGAGCGACGACGCGCTCGTCGAACTGGCCAAGAAGGAGATGGCGCTACTGGGCCTGTGCGATCCCAGGGACGTAGTGGGCGGCGCAGTCGTGCGCCAGGAAAAGGCCTATCCCGTCTATGATGATGACTATGCCGCCAATGTGCTGGCGATGCGGACCGAGCTGCAACAGCTCTATCCCACGCTCCACCTGGTCGGGCGCAACGGCATGCACCGCTATAATAATCAGGATCACGCGATGATGACCGCGATGCTGACCGTCCGCAACATCGAGGCAGGCCAGCCGCTCTACGACATCTGGGCGGTGAATGAGGACGCGGAATATCATGAGGCGGGCGAGGAAGGCCAAGACATGGCCGACGAGCAGGCCGCGCTGGGCAGCGTCCGGCTGGTGCCGAGCCGCTTGAAGGCCGCCTGAAGCCGATGGGACAACGTCCGCAGGCTCTCGCCGCATTGACCGGCGCGATCGTCGCGCGCTTCACCTTCATCCGTTACCTGCTGGCCAGCATCTGCGCGCTCAGCAGCGACATGCTGCTGTTCCTGGCGCTGATCCGGCTGGATCTTCATCCGGCCGCCGCCGCTTTTGCCGGCTATATGGCGGGACTTCTGGTCCACTGGCTGATCAGCACGCGGTTCGTCTTTCTTTCGGCGGGACGGGCGACCCATGTTCAGCGCGCCGGCTTCGTCGCCAGCGCGGTGATCGGCATGGGGATCACGCTTGCCATTGTCAGCGGCCTGACGGGAGCTGGCCTGGCGCCCACGATCGGCAAGCTGGTGGCTATTCCCGTCAGTTTCCTGACGGTCTATGCGATCCGGAAATATGGCGTCTTCGCCTCTATATAAATTCCACGAGGCGCTGACGCGGGACAGGGGCGCAAGCTTCGTTCCGCGCGCCGGTTGGGCCGTGGTGGCCTGGCTCGTCTGCTGCGCAGTGCTCCTGTGGCTATCGCGCGACAATCTGGGCAGCTTGAATTTCCGCGATCCCGACGATGCCATGCGTCTTCAGCAGGTGCGCGACTGGATTGCGGGCCAGCCCTTCCTGGACGTCAGCCAGCACCGGGTAAATCCGCCCCATGGCGGCCCGATGCACTGGTCTCGGCTCGTCGACATGCCGATTGCAGGCATTATCCTCTTGCTGCGTCCCTTGTTTGGACCGATCCTGGCGGAAACCGCCGCCTGCGTGCTGGTCCCGCTGCTCTTGCTGGGAGCGCTGACCGGCGTGACCTATGTCGCGACCTCCCGTCTTGCAGGCAAACCCTTGGCTTTGCTTGCGGCGGCGCTGCTGCTGACGACGCCCACCATATTGGTGCAGTTCGGCCCCCTCAGGATTGATCATCACGGATGGCAGATC
>DATEDR010000283.1:0-6110 GCA_035281605.1 Sphingobium sp. | reverse complement strand
CCAAGCCTGCGGCGGCGGCCCACGCCGCGCCCGCGCCCGCCCGCGCGCCGGCCCCGGCAACGCCAGCGGCGCCCCCGGTCGCATCGGCGGTCACGGACGGCGAGCCTGTCAAGCCGCAGCCCCGTATCATTTCGGTCGGCCCCGGCGGCTTCCTGCGCCAGGGTCCCGGCGATCAGCAGGCCCCGATCCCGCCCGCGCCCCCGCGCCGCCTGGTGCCCGCCAAGCCAAGCCCGGAAATCGCCGGCAAGACGACGCTGCTCGACCTGACCGAGCGCATCTGCAAATGGCCGATGGGTCATCCGGGCGAACCCGACTTCCATTTCTGCGGCGAGCAGGTGAATCCTGGCTTTCCCTACTGCGTCGAACATTGCGGCCGCGCTTATCAGGCCCAGCTGCCCCGCGGCACCCGCCGTCCGCCGCCGCCGCTTCCCTTCGGCGGCCCTCGGGTTCGCTGAACGCCGGTACCTGCCAGCATCTCGTCATCCCAGCTTTCGCTGGGATGACGTGCGAGGCGGGGCTGGCGCTCTTGCGCCGGCCACCGGTCCGCTTATAGCTTAAGCGCATGTCCGATCTTTTCGCGAGCCAGCCGCTCTCCTCCCCCGGTTACGACGCTTCCGCCATCGAAGTCCTCGAAGGGTTGGAGCCTGTTCGCCGTCGTCCCGGCATGTATATCGGCGGCACCGACGAACGCGCGCTGCATCATCTTGCCAGCGAGGTTCTGGACAACAGCATGGACGAGGCGGTGGCCGGCCATGCCACCCGGATCGAGATCGTGCTGGAGGCCGGCAACAAGCTGACCATCACCGACAATGGCCGCGGCATCCCGGTCGATCCGCACCCCAAATTCCCCGGCAAGTCGGCGCTGGAAGTGATCATGACCACGCTCCATTCGGGCGGGAAGTTCACCGACAAGGCCTATGCGACGTCCGGTGGCCTGCACGGCGTCGGCATCAGCGTGGTGAACGCGCTTTCGGTGGTCACCGTGGTCGAAGTCGCCCGGAACAAGGAATTGTTCCGCCAGAGCTTCGCCCAGGGCTTTCCCACCAGCGGCCTTGAAAAGGTCGGCGCTGCGCCCAATCGTCGCGGCACGTCGGTCAGCTTCGTCCCCGATCATGAGATTTTCGGCGAACAGAGGTTCAAGCCCGCCCGCCTCTACCGCCTAGCCCGGTCCAAGGCGTATCTGTTCGCCGGAGTCGAGATCCGGTGGAAGTGCGCGCCCGAACTCATCAGCGACGACACGCCCGCTGAGGCCGTCTTTCAGTTTCCCGGCGGCCTTGCCGATCATTTGAAGGAACAGGTGGGAGCACGCGAATGCGCCACCAGCGCCTTTTTTTCCGGGGCGCAGGATTTTCCCGATAGCGCAGGCCGCGTCGAATGGGCGATCGCCTGGCCGCTCTGGTCCGACGGCAGCTACAGCTGGTATTGCAACACCATCCCGACGCCCGATGGCGGCACCCATGAAACCGGCGTGCGCGCGGCGCTGGTGAAGGGTATCCGCGCCTTTGGAGACCTTGTCGGACAGAAGAAGGCGAAGGATATCACCGCCGACGACATCGTGACCTCGTCGGAAATCATGCTGTCGGTCTTCATCCGCGACCCGCAGTTCCAGAGCCAGACCAAGGACCGCCTGACCAGCCCCGAAGCCGCGCGGCTGGTCGAAAATGCGGTGCGCGACCATTTCGACCATTATCTGTCCGACCATATGGAGCGCGGCAAGGCGCTGCTCGCCTATGTGCTGGACCGGATGGACGAGCGGCTGAAGCGCAAGCAGGAGAAGGAGGTCAAGCGCAAGACCGCCACCTCCGCGCGCAAGCTGCGCCTGCCCGGCAAGCTGACCGACTGTTCGACCGACGATCCGGAAGGCACCGAAATCTTCCTGGTCGAAGGCGATTCGGCGGGCGGATCGGCCAAGCAGGCGCGCGACCGCAAGACGCAGGCGATCCTGCCCCTGCGCGGCAAGATCCTGAACGTGGCCTCCGCCAACACGGCGAAGATAATGGCCAATCAGGAAATCGCCGACATGAGCCTGGCGCTGGGCTGCGGCACCCGCAAGGACTGCAACCCGGACAATCTGCGCTACGAACGCATCGTCATCATGACCGACGCCGATGTCGACGGCGCGCATATCGCCACGCTGCTCATGACCTTTTTCTTCCAGGAAATGCCCGAACTGGTGCGGCGCGGGCATCTCTACCTGGCCCAGCCGCCGCTCTATCGCCTGACTGCTGGGGGCAAGAGCCTCTATGCCAAGGACGATGCCCATCGCGAGCAGCTGATGGCCAAGGAGTTCAAGGGCAAGAAGGTCGATGTCAGCCGCTTCAAGGGCCTGGGCGAAATGAACCCCGGCCAGCTGCGCGAAACCACCATGGATCCCAAGACCCGCAGCCTCATTCGCGTCACCCTGCCCGATGACATAGAGGACCGACAGCAAGTGCGCGAACTGGTCGACCGCCTCATGGGCACCAACCCCGCCCATCGTTTCGCCTTCATCCAGGAAAATGCCGCGGCGGTGGACGAAGAGGCGATCGACGCCTGATCCTCGGGCGACCGCGTCCCGGGTCGCCCTTGCTTTCATGCCTAGCGCTGCATTAACCAGCCCGGCGCACCGGATGTTCAATCTTCCGCGCGATACGGGCAAGCATGTCCGGCTTCGCCCCGCTCCTCCGCCCTGCCGCGCTCGGAACCGCGCCGGCCCTGCTGCTGGCCGCGACAAGCGGTGCCGCTCTGGCGCAGGGGGCCGCCGCCCCGGTCCTCATCGGTACCTCGGCCACGTTGAATGCCGCAGCCTATGGCAACGCCGATCGCGTCGCGTCAACGCTCCTCGCCGGGGGCATGAGCCGCCTCGCCGTGATAAGCGCGCAGCAGGGCGGTATCCTGTCCCCGCCGTCCCTTCCGCAGAGCATCCCCGCCGCGATCATCAACGATCAGCGCCTCAGCAGCGTCCTGGGCACGCTTCCGGGATGGCAGGTCCAAGGCGTGCATCTGCGGCTGGAGGAGCCGGCATTCTCCTATCGCCAGCCCGAGCTGGTGCCAGCCTTCATGCGCGGCTTCACGCCAGCGCCTGCATCGACTTCCGTTCAGCCGGCGGCCTTCATCACGCCGGCGCCGTCCAGCGCACCGCGCAACGGCCAGCCCGACGTGTTCGGGTCCGTCGCAATGGCCGTGGGGCGCACGTCGCTGGATGGAAAATGGGCCGGCATTTCGCAGCCCGTGCCCGGCAAGGGCGCGTGGAGCGCAATAGTCAGCGCCGCGCGGAAGACAAGCGGCCGCCAGCAGATCGAGATGATCAACGGCTGGGTCAACCAGCGCCTGCGCTTCGTCGATGATCGGCAGGGCGGCGACAGCTGGGCCTCCGCCAGCCAGTCGCTGCAGCGCGGCGCGGGCGATTGCGAAGATTATGCCATCGCCAAGATGAAGCTGCTGGAAGCGGCGGGCTTTGACCGCCATGCGCTGTTCCTGGTCATCGCGCGCGATCTGGTGCGGCAGGCGGACCATGCCGTGCTGGCCGTCCGGATCGGCGGCGATTTGCTGATCCTTGACAATATGACCGACCGGGTCCTGCCATCATCCAGCATCAGCGACTATCGCCCGATCATGAGCTTCAACGCCTATGGCCGCTGGACCCATGGCTATCGCGTCGCGCCGCATCCGGTGCAGTTCGCGGCGCGCTGACGCTCACCGCTCGCGCAGCGCTTCCGACCGCGCCTTCATAATCGGCTTGAGCAGGTAGGCGAGCACCGACTTGCGGCCTGTCAGGATTTCCACATCGCACACCATGCCCGGCGTGATCGGCAGCTTGTGCGCGCCCGATCCCAGCCAGGCCCGGTCCGTTTCCACCACCACGGTGAAATAGGCTTCGCGCGTCGCTTCGTCATAAACGCTGTCGGCGGACACCTGCTGCACGGTGCCGGTCAACCCGCCATAGATGGAAAAATCATAGGCCGTCACCTTCACGACGGCGCGGTCGCCGGTCTTGATGAAGGCGATGTCGTTGGGCTTGACCCGTGCCTCGACCAGCAGCTTATCGCCGACAGGAACGATCTGCATGATCTTCTGCCCCGGACTGACATAGCCGCCGATGGTCGTCACCTGCACGTCATTGACCACGCCGTCGACGGGCGAGCGAATCTCCGCCCGTTGCGCCCGGCCCTTGGCGCCGCGCAGCGATTCGCTGTTGACCGCGATCTTCGCCTCCAGCTGGCTGCGTTCGTTGAGGGCGTCCTGGCGGAACTGGAAATTCGCTTCGGACAGTTGCGCCTGCGCCTCGCGGATGGCGGCCGAGGCGCGCGACGCCTGCTGCTGCGCGGCGTTGAGCCGGCCCTGCGCGTCGACCAGGTCGCGCCGGGCGTCGAGCAGTTCGGTCTGCGGGATGATCGACTTCGCCGCCAGCGGCTCCAGCATCGCCACCCGTTGGCGGGCCAGCTGGACGCTGCCGCTCAGGCTGTCGATGGTCGCCTGCGCTTCGCTGAGGTCGCGGCGGCGCTGATCGACCTGGGCCGACATCGCATCCTGCTTGCTGCGCAGCGCGGATTGCCGGACGGCGGCAAGGGCCTGCTCCTGTGCGCATTCCGGTCCCCCCGTGGCGCAGGCCGTACCGGAGCCGGTGCCTTCCCGCTCCAGCCGCCCCGCGCGCGCCGTCAGCGAACGCGTCTCCGCCTGAATCTGGCCGAGTTCGGACGCGATTATCGCGTCGTCCAGGCGCACCAGCAGCTGCCCCCTGCTCACCTTCTGCCCCGATCGGACGAGTATCTCCTCGATCGTGGTCGGTTCCGCGGACTGAATGACCTGCGCCTTGCTCGACGGGATCACCCGCCCCTGGCCGTGGGTCACTTCATCCACCGGCGCCAGGCTGGCCCACATCAGGAAGACCAGCATGCCGCCGCCGCTGTAGAGAATGACCTGCTTGTTGCCCGGTTGGCCCCGCAGCCAATTGATCCAGCGCGAAATCATGGTTGCACCCCTTGGGAAAGATGGTCGTCGGCCGCCAGCGCGACCGGCCCACCTCTTGTTTCTGCTTTTTGCTGAGCCGCGAGCATGCTGCTCAGCGCCCTCCCCGTTTCCGAAGGATCGGGGATGGAAAGCGCCCAGCCCCTGGTCGGGTCCATCCGCCCGCCGACGTCGTTCGCGGCGCGCCGTTCGGGCAAGGCCGCGACGGCCGGATAGTCGATCGCAGGCTCCGCCAGCGTGGCCAAGCGCGTCGGATCGAAGGCGGGGATGGCCTCTCCGCCGGCATAGCGCCCGGTAAAGGCGCCCGGCAGGCCCCAGCTTCCCGGCCAGCGATAGAAGATATGCGCCCCGATCCGGGCAAGCTTGGCGAGATGCGGCGCCCAGCGCGGGAACACATAATCGGCATGATAATGGGTCGCCGTGCCGACCTGCTTTTCGACATGGCCGGCCAGCGCCGCGGCGGCGATCCGCTTCGCCCTGGCCCAGAGATCGGGCAGCGGTTGCCGCGCCAGCGACCCGTCGCACACGAAGCTGAACTGGCATACCGACGCATTGAAGCGCTGATAAACGACGCCGCAGACCGTGCGGGCGAAGGCCGGGTGGCGCACGCGGTTCAGCACCACTTGCGCCACGGCGCGCTGCCCGGTCTCGGGCTCGCGCGCGGCTTCATAATAGACGGCCTGGGTCAGGCACTGCAGCGCGCGGTCATGATCCTCCCCTGCCCCGGCGAGCGTCCGGAAGGGTTTGGCCGAGGCAAGCGCGCCGGCGGCGAAGCCGAGGCGGGCATTGTCCTGCCGTGCCTCCTCACCTTGCGCGCTCGCCGGTTGCGCCTGCTCCGTCATCTCCACCAGCGCCAGATATTGGCGGGGGATGGCGGGCGTCGCGTCGGCGATCTTCGTCTCCACCGCTGGGGCGGGCGCTTGCCTGGGCCAGAAGGCCGCCATCGCGACCGCCAGCGCGACGGGCGCCGCAATGCCGACGCTGCGGACGAGCGCGCTCATAGCCCGGCTCCGCGCTGAAGCTGGCCGATGATTTCGTCCCGCGGGCCGTCGGCCAGCACTCTGCCCTGGTCGATCACGATCAGCCGATCGACGATCCGCAACAGCGCATGGCGATGGGTCGACACGATCAGCGTCTGTTCGGGCTCCAGCGCCTTTTCCAGA
>DATEDR010000282.1:0-2036 GCA_035281605.1 Sphingobium sp. | reverse complement strand
ATTGCGATAGGCGACATAGCCCGGCCGTGCCGTCGCTACCCTGGCTCCCGGCGAGAACAGGCTGGTCAGCGCCAGCAGCAGCCCCGGCGAAGCCCCGCAGGTCAGCACGATCTGCTCGGGGTCCACCCCGACATCGTACCGCTCGCGATAGTGCCGCGCGATCCGTTCCTTGAGCGCAGCGCTTTCCCAATAGCCCATCGGGTCGCTGTCCAGCACCCGGTGCGCTTCCGCGATGGCCGCGCCCGGCGCGCCGGTCGACGGCTGCCCGAATTCCATGTGCAGGATGGATCGGCCCTCGGCCTCCAGCCGGTGGGCTTCTGCGCTGATGGCGATGGCGTGGAAGGGATCGATCTTGGCAACCATGCGCCTGCCCTAGGCTGGCGCCGCCGCGCCCGCAACCATGTCGCGCCCGCCGCGTTGGGCCCCAGGTGAACGAAACACTCCTTGACGCCCTCCAATATTATGGCGCCGCCGTCGCCACGATCGCAGCCCTCATCGTCTCGCTCAATATCGGGCGCCGAGTCACGGGCTGGGGGTTCGTGCTGTTCGTCACCTCGTCGATCGCGCTGATCGGCTGGGGCTTCCTTGCTAAGGACAGCGAAGGCATAGGCTATCAGAATGTCGCGCTGCTGCTCATCAATCTCGTCGGCGTCTGGCGCTACCTCATTTCGAAGCACAAGCCGCGCGACTGATCCTATTCGCTGATCCAGACCTCCACCGACACGCCATGCTGGCACAGCGCCAGCCGGATCGGCAGTTCTTCGACCGGCCCGCCTTCCAGTGCCTTGTCATAGACCGCCTTCTTCGCCGCCCCGCCGATCTGCAGGAAGATATGACGGCTCCGCAATATGGCCGTCGCGCTCAGCGACAGGCGCTGGTGCGGCGCGGCGGGCGGCATCACCGCCAGCGTCAGCGCGCTTGTCGACAGTCCCTCCGCCAGTTCCGCCGCGCCCGGGAAAAGCGAGGCGGTATGCCCGTCCTCGCCCATGCCCAGCAGCACGATATCAAGCGGCCAGGGCAGCGCCTTGAAGGCCGCCTCGACCGCCGCCTGCCCCGCCAGCGCATCCGCGGCCCTGGTCTTCATGCCCAGGAACCGCGCCTTTGCCGCCTCGCCGCGGAGCAGCGTGTCGCGGACCAGCCGCTCGTTGCTGTCGGCGTGCGACCGGGCCACCCAGCGCTCGTCCACCAGCGTCACGATCACCTTGTCCCACGCAATGGCCGCGCCCGCCAGCGCCTCCAGCACCGGCCTGGGCGACCGTCCGCCCGACAGAGCGATGCTCGCCACCCCGCGCGCGGCGATGGCGTCGTTCAGTATCGCCCCGATCCGCCGCGCCATGTCTGCCGCCGCCAGCGCGCCATCAATGAAAAGATGCTCGGTCGGCATGCCGTCACCGCTCCCGGATTTCGCCCAGCTTGCGCTCCCACGCCAGCGCATGCGTCACTATCTGGTCCAGATCGGCATGGCGCGGGGTCCAGGGGAAGGCCGCCATGATCGCGCGATTGTCGGAAATCAGCGAATCGGGATCGCCCGCCCGCCGGCCTTCCATCCGCCGCTCGATCGGGCTGTTGGTGATGCGGTCCACCGCGTCCAGCACCTCCAGCACCGAAAAACCGCGCCCATAGCCGCAGTTCAGCAGGTAGTTGCGCTCAGGTTCCGCCATCAACGCGTCCAGCGCCAGTACATGCGCCGCCACCAGGTCGCTCACATGGATATAGTCACGCACCCCGGTCCCGTCCGGCGTGTCGAAATCGGTGCCGAACACGGCGACATGGCTGCGCTTACCCACCGCCGCCTCCACCGCCACTTTGATCAGGTGCGTCGCGCCGGCCGTCGACTGACCCGCCCGTCCTTCTGGATCGGCCCCGGCGACGTTGAAGTAGCGCAGCGCGCCGTAGTTGAATCCGTGCGCCGCCGAGGAATCCTCGAGCATCCGCTCGGTCATCAGCTTGGACGCGCCATAGGGATTGATCGGCAGCTTGGGATCGTCCTCGCCGATCGGCACGCGCTCCGGTGATCCATAGACGGCGGCGGTCGA
>DATEDR010000281.1:0-2841 GCA_035281605.1 Sphingobium sp. | reverse complement strand
TCTGCCCGAGTATGTGACCGCCGACGCCATGGCTTGGGCGCGCCTGGGCAAGTTCAAGGCGCAGCTCAACATCCGTAACATCTTCGACCGCGACTACTTCGTGTCGGGCCACGGCACCGTCGGAAACCTCAACATGCCAGGTGCTCCGCGATCCGTGATGCTCACGCTGCGATACGCGATCGACTAGCCGCTTCCAGCCACCGTCCTCAGGAGAATAACGATGAACATCGCTACCGCTGTCAAACCTGCGCCATCGGTCCGCGATCATAGCCGTTATATCCTGAGGCGCGTGGCCGATTGCCTCGTGCGCGAAAACTATCGGGGAATCGCGCTCGGTGCGGTCATTCCGGCCGAGCATGCTCCCTTCGACAGGCTAATCGCGCCGACGGATCATTATCTCGCCTATGAAGCCGCGGATGGCGGCACGCTTTTCATGCCGGTCGAACCCGACGGGTTCATGCAGGCATGGCGTGTCTGCGCGCCGCCGTTCGTTCATGTCGCCCGGCAGGGCGCGCGCCTCATCGACAGTGTCACCGAGTTCCTCGAGATCATGAAGGCCGGGCTCGAAGGCGAAGATATCGCCAACGTTTCCGCCTTCCTCGACGAATGCCAGGCCGCGATCGAACAGGGCGCCATCTGCGACGCGGCCCGCGACATCTCCCCGCCCGCCGCGGCACGCCTGGCCGCCCATCCCGAATGGCACAGGGCGATGCTTGCCAACGACAGGCTGGCCTCCTTCATCGATCATCCCTTTTATCCTACGGCGCGGGCGAAGCACGGCTTTACCGCCGACGATCTCGTCGCCTACGGGCCGGAATACCAGCAGACGTTTCGTCTGGCCTGGCTTGCCCTTCCCAAGGAGGGGCTGTCCGTGCAGGGCGAAGTGCCCGCCCTGTGGCCATCGTTCGCCGATGTGGGCCTCGATCCGGCGCTGGAGCACAGCCACGCGCTGCTGCCGTTTCATCCCTTCATGCGCGGCGAAAAAATGGACCGGCTCCTGGCCGACGCGGTGATAGCCGATCGCGCGCATATGGCGCCGCGAGACTATCTCGAAGTCGTGCCCACGCTCTCGGTGCGGGCCATGGCGGTGGTCGAAGAACCTGGCCTCCATATCAAGCTGCCGCTCGCGATCAGCACGCTCGGCCGCCTCAACCTGCGTGCGATCAAGCCAGTCACGATCAACGACGGCGATGTCGCCCATTCTCTGCTGGAAGCCATCCGCGCCGATGACGCCGTGCTTCGGGCGACGCTTCTTCTGACCGACGAAAGTGGCGGCGCGCATCACAGCGGGGAGCGATTCCTCGCCTATATCGTCCGCCGCTATCCCGAAGGGCTCGACGGCTGCGAACCGGTGCCGGTCGCGGCCTTGATGGCGCCGATGCATGATGGCCGTCCCTACGCATTGCACATGGCAGATAGGAATTATGGGGGCGACGTTGAGCGGTTCCTCAGCGAGTTTTGCGACCTGCTCCTGAGCGTCCACTTTCGCCTGGCGGCGGGTTACGGCATCGAACTCGAGGCGAATCAGCAGAACTCCGTGCTGCTCTTTGATCGGAACGGGGGCGGGTTGCGGCTGCTGCTCAAGGACAATGATTCCCCCCGGATCGATGCGTCCGCCCTGCTTGCGGCTTTTCCCGGAGCGGATGCCTGGATCGATAGGCTACAGGATGGGCGGATCACCCAAACCGACGCAGCGTCTATCGCGCAGATGCTGATCACCATCACGATCCAGCTCAATCTGGGTGCCGTCATCGAAGGGCTAGGCCGTCATCTCGGCAGGCCCGGCGCCTATCGAAGCCTGTTGCGCGCGTCCGTCGAGCGGCAACTCGACCGGCTGGACGACGAAGGCATCGTGTCCGGGCCGCTGCGCGCCGCGCTGCTGGAAGCGCGCCATTTCCCGATCAAATATCTCCTGCGCGCCGCAACGCTGGAAACCCGCGAGGCGATCGGCGCCGCCGATGTTAACAAGGCCTATGGGCATACGGCGCCTAATTTTCTTCTTGGCGAGATGGGGCGGTGAGCCCCGGCCGCATCAAGGCCACCGTTCTCGCGTGCCATTTCGCGGGCGCGTTCGGTCCCATGGGCCTGCCGCCTTTTCTGGGCCTCATCCTGATAGGGCTTGCGCCCGATGCCAGCGAAAGCCTGATCGGCTGGCTCTACATCGTGCCGACCGCATGTCTTGCCATCTCAGCGCCGCTATGGGGCCGTTTGGCCGACCGCTGGGGCCGCAAGCCGCTGCTGCTGCGCGCGCAGATCGGCCTGGCCGTCAGTTTCCTCGTCGCTGGTCTCGCAGGATCGCTACCACTGTTCGTGGTGGCACTCTGCCTCCAGGGCCTCTTGGGCGGCACCTTCTCGGCCAGCAACGCGTATCTCTCGGAAGCCCTGCCGCGCAGCGAATTGTCGCAGGCGCTGAACCTGACCCAGGCGAGCGCGCGTCTCGCGCTCATCCTAGCTCCGGCGGCCGTGGGCTTCCTGATCGATCAACATATCGTTCCGCAGAATGTCTATCTCGTCGTAGCCCTCCTGCCGGTGATCGCCGTCCTGATGCTGCTGCCTCTTCCCGCGAAGGGCCGTCTCAAAACCGACACGGCCGTGGATGATGCAACCCCGTTGGCCCATGGCCGGCAAGCGCTTTCGCGCGGCGCGATCATGGCCGGCCAGACCGGGTTCACGCTCGCTATGATCTCCACCTTCCCCTTCCTCGTGCCCTACAGCATGAAAGCTTTCGACATTGGTGCCGGCACGGCCGGATGGCTCTTCGGCTTGCCCCATATCGTCTATCTGTTCGCCTGCCTGCCGCTCGGCAGGCACTTGCGCGATCGCGATCCCGCGCCCTGGTTC
>DATEDR010000280.1:0-11133 GCA_035281605.1 Sphingobium sp. | reverse complement strand
AGGTTGAACGCCACGGCATCAGGGAAACGACGGCCGGAGATCCGCTGGCCGGTCTTGGTTTCCTTCACTTCATACACATAGGTATAGCCTTCGTGCGTGAAGCGCTGCTTGCCTTCTTCCGCATGAGCAGGCGCAACGGCGGCAACAACGGCGCTCAGCGCGCCAGCAATAACAATCTTCGACAGCATTCGCATGGGTTTCTCCTTGTGAATGCCGATCAAACACCCCTGATTTTTATTTTCTGTCCCCTGCGATCTATGGCGGGGGACGTCCAAGCCACAATCGCAAAACACGACAAGGCGATTGCATCCGGCGCAACCGGGTCAGCCCTTCGAAAGCGCGACGATATGCCGAAACTCGGTCTCGCTCAGCGGGGCAACCGACAAGCGGGACTGGCGCAGCATCACGATGCCGGCAAGCGTGGGATCCGCCTTCATCGTCTTGAGCGTCACAGGCTTGTCGAGCTTTTCCCTGGGCGCCACATGCACCGCGATCCACTTGCCGGTATCGTCCGTGCTGTCGGGCGCGGCTTCCTCGACTATCTCCATGATGCCGACGGCCTCAAGCCCGATATTGCTGTGGTAGAAGAAGGACAGGTCGCCCTTCCTCATCGCCTTCATGTGAAGCTGGGCCGTATGATTCCGCACGCCGTCCCATTCCGCTTTCCCCTTTTTGACCAGGTCATCGTAGGAAAAGACGTCGGGTTCCGATTTCATCAGCCAGTAGTTCATGCCCGCATCCTTGCATCAGCCGCCAAGGCCGATCAAGGATAGGCGCGAATGTGACGCATCCTCACGCCCCCGGAGAATAGGCACGTGCCGCAACCCCAGCTGGACCAGATGCCCCTCCTGTCGATGGGAAATATGGGGAAGGCTGAGTTCGCTGCCGCGTTCGGGCAGTCGTTCCAGCGGTTCGGCTTCGCCATGGTCAAGGATCATGGAATGGATCAGGCCCTGATCGATCAGGCCTGGTCGCTGGCCCGCCGTTTCTTCGCCCTGTCCGAAACCGCCAAGCGCCGCTACGACGCCAGCGGCAATGGCGGCCAGCGCGGCTACACCGCCTTTGGCGTCGAGATTGCCAAGGGCGCCAGTGAAAACGACCTGAAGGAATTCTGGCACGTCGGCCGCGACCTGCCCGCGGACCATCCGCTGGCGAAGACCATGCCGCCCAATGTCTGGCCCGACGAATTGCCGGATTTTCGCGCGATATTCACGCGCCTCTATCGCGAGTTCGACCGGCTGGGGGCCGAATTGCTATCCGCCATCGCCCTTTATCTGGGACTGGACGAACGCTGGTTCGATGACCCGATCCGCGACGGCAATTCGATCCTGCGGCTTCTCCATTATCCGCCGGTTTCGGCGCAGGCCCCGGGAATCAGGGCCGGGGCGCATGAGGACATCAATCTCATCACGCTGCTGCTGGGCGCGGAGGAAGGCGGGCTGGAGCTTCAGGATCGGGACGGCAACTGGCTGCCGGTAACGCCGCCTGCGGGCGCGCTCGCGATCAATGTGGGCGACATGCTGCAGCGGCTCACCAATCACCGCCTGCCATCGACCAGCCATCGGGTGGTCAATCCGCCCGCGGACCGGCGCGGCCTGCCGCGCTATTCAATGCCCTTCTTCCTGCATCTGCGGCCCGATTTCCTGATCGATGCCCTGCCGCATTGCGTCGATGAGGCGCATCCGCGACGGGAGGCTCCCATCACCGCGCATGACTATCTGACGCAGCGGCTGCGCGAAATCGGCCTGATCACATAGGGCAGCGGAGCGCTATTTCCGGCCGCGTCCCAGGGTGATCCCGATCTCCTCCCCCTTCTCGCTCAGCGCCAGCTTGATGATCTTCACCTCGACATGCGTCACCTTGTCATCCTGAAGGAAGATGGTGTCGATGATATGATCGGCGACGGCTTCGATCAGGGTGAAATGCTGGCCTTCGGGCAGGGCGAGGGTCGCCGCATGCTTCAGGTCCATATAGTTTTTCGAGTGGGTCAGCGGCGTGCCGGCCTCATAATGATCGGCGATCTTCAACCGCGCGCGGATCGAGATGCGCAGCGGCTGCGGCAGGTGCGTTTCTTCGGAATAGATGCCGGTCAGGACGTCGACGTCCAGATGATTGATCTCCAGCGTCAGAAAATCGTCAAATCCGCTGTTCATGGCTTTCCTGCTGCTGGCGCCGGCCAGTTTGGACTTTAATTTTGCGAAGCAGGCGCTAAGCCCGCCGCTCCCGGCGCGGTCCATGCGCCATCGACGGCGGATCGGCAAGACGTGTCTCACATTGTGCCCCTGAACATCGTGGCGGAAGGCGCCGTTGAGCGACTGCTCGACGCGGCTTTCGGCATCGATCGTCATGGCCGGACCGCCTATCTGATTCGCGACGGCATGCCCTGGCTGCCCGAACTGTCGTTCGGCGTGGTCGACGAACATGGCGAACTGGTCGGCTCGCTGCAAAGCTGGCCGGTGGGGCTGACGCATCCGGACGGGACGCAAAGCCCGCTGATCATGGTCGGGCCGGTGGCCGTGACGCCCCTGCTGCAACGTACCGGCCATGGACGCGCCCTGATGGACGTAGTGGTGACCGCCGCGCGTTCGCACCGCAGCGACCCACTGATGATGATCGGCGATCCGGAATATTATGGCCGCTTCTGGGGCTTTTCGGCGGCGGGCACGGGCGGATGGAACTGCCCCGGTCCGTTCGAACAGCGGCGCCTGCTCGCCCTGTCGGTCGATGGCCGGCCGATCGGCGGCAGCGGCATGCTGGCGCCGCGGCTCGCGACGCCGGCCTGAATTTCCCTTTTGCCTTCGGGGCCCGGCGATCCTATCTCGACGCCATGCCGATGGAGCCACCGCCCGACCTCGCCAGTCTTTCGCTGACCGACATTGCCCGCCTGTTGGCCGACCATCGCCTGCCCCCGGTGGAAAAATGGAATCCCGATCATTGCGGCGATAGCGAGATGCGGATCGCGCGCGACGGCACATGGTTCCACCAGGGATCGCCGATCGGACGGGAGGCGATGGTGCGCCTGTTCTCCACGATCCTGCGGCGTGAAAAGGACGGGTCCTATGTGCTCGTCACGCCTGCGGAAAAATTGTCGATCGAGGTCGAGGACGCGCCCTTCGTGGCGGTCGAGCTGAAAAGCGAGGGCGAAGGTAGCGCCCGCGCGCTCGCCTTTCGCCTGAACACAGGCGATCTGGTCTCGGCTGGCCCCGACAATGCGATCCGGGTGCGCGAGACGCCGGACGGGCCGCACCCCTATGTCCATGTTCGCGGCGGGCTGGAGGCGCTGGTGGGGCGCAGCGTCTATTATGAATTGATGAACCTGGCGCTCGATGAAGGCGGAGAGCCGGTGGGGCTGTGGAGCGGCGGCGCCTTCTTCGCGCTGGACGGATCGGCATGACCCTCGCGGACCGTTTGCGGCTCCTGTTGGCGGAAGGACATGAGCGCGGGATAGACCTGCTGCCCAGCGAAACGCGCGATCCGCGGATCGAGGGCGATATCCTGCTCGCCCCCGCGGCAGTGCTGGTCGCGATCACGGATCGTGCGGAGCCGGGCCTGATCCTGACCGAACGGTCCGCCTCGTTGCGCAAGCATCCCGGTCAGATTGCCTTCCCCGGCGGCCGGGTCGATGAAGGCGACGCCGACGAGATTGCCGGCGCGCTGCGCGAAGCCCATGAGGAAATCGGGTTGCCGCCCGGCAGCGTCGACATCATCGGAACGTCGGATCGCTACCACACCTTCACCGGCTTCGACATCGTCCCGGTGCTGGGCGTGATCCCCCCTGACCTGCCGCTTACGCCGCAGGCCGACGAGGTCGCCGACTGGTTCGAACTGCCCCTGGCCTTTGCCCTTGATCCCAGGAACCGGATTCGAAAATCAATTGAGTTGCAAGGGGTTGAGAGAAGCTATTATGAGATCATGTGGGGAGAGCGGCGCATATGGGGCATTACCGCCGCCATCCTTGCCAACCTGTCGCGGAGGCTGAGCCATGACCGCCTTCTTGCCTGACGCGGACTGGCGCCACCGGCCGGGACTGGACGGCCTGCTCAAGGTGCTGGACGCGCAATCGGGCATGGCGCGCTTCGTGGGCGGCGCGGTGCGCGACGGGCTGCTCGGCCTGCCGGTCAGTGATCTGGACATTGCGACGGTGCTGGAACCGGCGGCGGTGGTGGATCGGTTGAAGCAGGCGGGGATAAAGGCGGTTCCGACCGGGATCGATCATGGCACGGTCACCGCGGTCATCGCCGGCTGGCCGGTCGAAATCACGACCCTGCGGCGCGATGTCAGCACCGATGGGCGGCGCGCCACCATCGCCTTTACCAGCGATTGGCGAGAGGATGCGTCGCGCCGGGACTTCACCATCAACGCGCTTTATGCAGATCCCCTGAGCCGCGAAATCACCGACTTTTTCGGCGGGGTGGCGGACCTGGACGCGCGGCGCGTGCGCTTCATCGGCAGCGCGGCGCAGCGGATCGCGGAGGACCATCTGCGGATCCTGCGCTATTTCCGTTTTCTCGCCCGCTTTGGCCGGGACGATCCCGATCCCGAATCCTACGCCGCCTGCCGCGACGCCGCCAACAGCCTGATGGCGCTGTCGCGCGAGCGGATCGCGGACGAGTTTTTGAAGCTGCTGGCGGTCGCGACGCCGCTCGCTTCGTTGCGGCTGATGATCGACGGCGGCATCCTGTTGCCCGTGCTTCCCGAGATCGACGGGTCGGGGCTCGAGCGGCTCGGGGCGCTTGTCGCGCGCGAGGGCGCGGCGGGGGTCCAACCCTCGGCGCTTCGCCGGCTCGCCGCCCTGCTTCCGCCCGACCCGCGCGTTGCCGACGCGGTGGGAGCGCGGCTCAAACTGTCCAACAAGGCGCGCAAGCGGCTGGTTGTCGCGCTGGAGCATGCCGATGGCGGGCTTGCGCCCCGCTCGCTCGCCTTTCGCATCGGCGTCGAGGGAGCGGTCGACCGCATCCTGCTGGACCCCGCGCGGGCGGTGGACGCCGTCGCGCTGCTGGAGGGCTGGACTCCGCCGCAGCTTCCGATCGGGGGCGGCGCCCTCATCGCGCGGGGCCTTGCGCCCGGCCCCGATGTCGCCAAGGCGCTGGGCGAAGTGCAGCGCATATGGGTGGAGGAAGGCTTTCCCGACGCCGATCGGGTGGCCGAGATCGTGGATCAGACCGTCTCGAAATTCCAGCGCGCGCGCCAATAATCGAACGCTTCGCCTTCGGGCATGGGGCGCGCGAAATAATAGCCCTGGCCATGGCCGCAGCCCATCATCTGCAAGGCATGGGCCTGCGGCTGCGTCTCGATGCCTTCGGCGGTCACGTGCAGGTTGAGCGATTCGGCGAGCGACAGGATCGTCCGGACGATCGCGGTCTTGTCCTTGTCGTCGAGCATGGTCGACACGAAGCTGCGGTCGATCTTCAATATGTCGATGGGCAGGCTGTGCAGGCCGGCGAGGTTGGAATAGCCGGTGCCGAAATCGTCCATCGCGATCGGCATCTGCAGGTCCTTGAGCGCCACCAGCAGCTTGCGCGCCTTGTCCGGGTCGGCGATGATCGCGCTCTCGGTCAGTTCGGCGGTCAGCCGGTTGCCCGCTATGCCGGAATAGCGCAGGGATTCCTCGAACATCGATGCGACGTCGTCGCGCGCCATCTGGATCGGGGAGAGGTTCACATTCACCCCGACGGGGAGCGGCTGGCCGAATTTCGCGTCCCAGCGGCTGAGCGCCTGCGCCGCTTCATAGGCCGCCCAGCGGCCGAGCGGGGTGATGAGGCCGCTTTCCTCCGCGACGGCGATGAATTCGCAGGGGGGCACGCTGCCAAGGTCCGGGTCCTCCCAGCGGGCAAGCGCCTCGAACCCCGTGATCTCGCCGGTCTGGAGGTGGATCAGCGGCTGATAGGCGAGCGTCAGCCCGCCCTGCACCAGGGCGGTGCGCAGCCGGCTTTCGATTGAGAAGCGCCGCTGCGCCTCCTTGAGGACGCCATTGCGGTAGATTTCCACCTTGCCGCTGCGCTTCGCGATCTTGACCGCCGCCTGCGCCTTGCGGACGACATCGTCGGGATCGTCCGTCTGGCTGGCGGACACGGCGCAGCCGATCGCGCAGTCCACCCGAATTTTCAGGTCGCTGAGCCGGATAGGCGTATCCAGCGCTTCCCGGACCCGGTTCACGATGTGAAGAATATCCGACAAGCCGTTGTTCAAACGCGCGAATATCGCGAAGTCGTCGCCGCCGATCCGGGCCAGGACGTCGCCCTGCCGCAGTCCCGATTTCAGTCGCTTGGCAACCGTTATCAGCAGTTCGTCGCCGGCGAGCGGTCCCAGGGATTCATTGACCCGGCTGAAGCGGCTGAGGTCGATCGCGATGATGCCGAACTGAGCCTGTTCCGGCCAGGGGCCGTGGGCAAGCCGGTCGTCGATCTCTTCGCCGAAACCGACTCGGTTGGGCAAGGCGGTCAGGCCATCGGACAGCAATTCCCGCCGCAGATTTTTTTCGGTGGCGCGATCCGACGTTCGGTCGGACGCGGTAAACAGGATGACCCTGCGCGAGGCATCGGACGGGGGCAGAAGGCCGGCACTGCAATGAAAATATTCCGGCCCCAGTTCCCCTTCCCGGCGGAGTTCGAAAATTTCCGAACACCGGCCGGACCGGATGAAATCGTCTATGCGACGGCGCCATGCCTCGACATAGGGCTGCGGGGCATCGCCCGGCGGCCGGCCCATCGCCCGAGAAAAAGAATCGTTCTCAGCAAAGACAGACAAGCCATTCTGATCATGCAATAAAATCGCCGAAGGCTGCGGCAGTGCAGCAAGCCATTCGCGGGCTTCATCGGGTCCACATAGATGTGCGTCGGCCAACCCCTGCAAGGGGCCGCCGTCGGGCCTTCGAGATGGCCGACTTCGCGCGGACACGGATACCATGCCTCCGCGATAGCCGGCGGAGGTAAATTTTCGGGAAACGACATTTTTAAAATTTTCGTCCGAAGGCCGGTCGTTTCGCCTTCGATCAGAAGCGGTTATCGCGCGGGAAGCCCACCGGCGGCATCCGCCCCGCCGCCCCTCTTGCGACCCGCCAGGGGGTCATGTCCGCTTCGGTCCGGGTCCGGCCGCTATCCCCACCCATCGTCCAACTGAGGCCATCGCTCATCCGGAAGGCGATCGCGTCCGACAGACCGCCATCGCGATAGCGCTGCATCTGCACGCCCTGCCCCCGTGCCATGCGCGGCATTTCGATCAGGGGGAAAACCAGCAGCTTGCGATTTTCGCCCACCACCGCGACGCTGTCGGCTTCGGGCGCTACGGGGTGAACGACCGACAGCCGGGCACCCGCGCGCACATTCACGACCTGCTTGCCCTTTCGCGTTTCGGCGATGATGTCGGCGACCGAGGCCACGAAGCCGCGCCCGTCGGACGAAGCCAGCAACAATTCGCTGCCGGCCCGCGCCGGCAGCAGCGAGACGATCTGCCCCTGATCATCCATGTCGACGAGCGAACGCACCGGATCGCCAAAGCCGCGTCCCCCCGGCAGCTTGTCCGCGCCGAGCGTGAAAACGCGCCCGTTGGAGGTCGCCAGCAGGAGCTTGTCGGTCGTCTGTGCGTGGAAGGCGATCATGGGACCGTCGCCTTCCTTGAACTTCAGCGTGTCGGCCGAAGCCAGATCGCGATGCCCGCCCAGCGCCCTGATCCAGCCGCGCTCGGAAAGCACGACCGTGATCGGCTCCCGCTCGATCATCGCCTCCAGCGGAATTTCCCGCGCGGGGCCCGCTTCCTCGACCAGCGTCCGGCGCCGGCCGATGTCGCTGTCGGGCGCATAGCGCTTGCGCAGGTCGGCAAGGTCCTTCTTGAGACGCGTGCGCTGGCGCGCGGGGCTGTCCACCAGCTTGGTGAGTTCGTCCCGTTCCTTCAGCAGTTCGGCATGCTCGCGCCGCAGTTCCATCTCCTCCAGCTTGCGCAGCGAGCGCAACCGCATGTTGAGGATCGCTTCGGCCTGACGGTCGTTCAGCTGGAACTCCTCCATCATCACCGCCTTGGGTTCGTCCTCGGTGCGGATGATCTCGATCACCCGGTCGAGGTTCAGATAGGCGATGATATAGCCGTCGAGCAGGTCCAGCCGCGCAGCAATCTTGTCCAGCCGATGCTGCGCCCTGCGCACGAGCACGTCGATCTGATGCTTGAGCCATTCGACCAGAACGGTCTTTAGCCCCAGAACGCGTGGCGTGCGGGTGGCGTCCAGCACGTTGAGGTTGAGCGGAAAGCGGTTTTCCAGATCGGTCAGCCGGAACAGGCTGTCCATCAGCACATCGGGATCGACGGTGCGCGCGCGCGGTTCGATGACGATGCGGATTTCGGTATCGCTCTCGTCCCGGACATCGGCCAGGATCGGCAGCTTCTTGTCATTGATGAGCGCCGCGATCTGCTCGATCAGCTTGGACTTCTGCACCTGAAAGGGAATTTGGGTGACGATGGCGACCCAGGTGCCGCGCCCGCCATCTTCCTTGTGCCAGCGCGCGCGGGTTCGAAACGATCCCCGGCCCGTCGCATAAGCCTCTGAAATGATAGCAGCATTGTCGACCAGCACGCCGCCGGTGGGGAAGTCGGGGCCACGCACGATCTGCATCAGATCGGCATGCTCGGCATCGGGATTTTCGATCAGCAGGCCGGCCGCGTCGATCAGCTCGGCGACATTATGCGGCGGGATGCTGGTCGCCATGCCGACCGCGATGCCGCTGGCGCCGTTGGCGAGCAAATTGGGAAAGAGACCGGGAAAAACCTCCGGCTCTTCATCTTCGCCATTATAGGTGGGGCGGAAATCGACCGTGCCTTCGTCCAGTCCGGCCATCAGGTCGGCGGCGGCCTGCGTCAGGCGCGCTTCGGTATAGCGCATGGCCGCCGCGTTATCGCCGTCGATGTTGCCGAAATTCCCCTGTCCGTCGACCAGCGGCGTCCGGAGCGAGAAGTCCTGCGCGAGCCGGACCATGGCGTCGTAGACCGACACATCGCCATGCGGGTGATATTTGCCGATGACGTCGCCCACGACGCGCGCGCATTTCTTGTAGGCCGTCGTGTTGCGCGCGGGATTGGCGACCAGAATGTCAGGCGACGCCCCGGCCGGTTCCATGCGCAGCAGCCGCATCGCCCAAAGGAGGCGGCGATGCACCGGCTTCAGCCCGTCGCGCAGGTCCGGCAGCGACCGGGCCGTGATCGTGGACAGGGCATAGACGAGATAGCGCTGGGACAGCGCATCGTCGAACGGGTGATCCTTGATAGCGTCGAACGGGTCGCGAAAATCGGTCATCGCACCGGGAATAGCAGCGCCATCGGAAAACGGAAACGGAGTTTGGCCCTACTATCTGGCGTTGGAAAATCAGAACCCCAGCAGGAGCATATCCAGCGCCTGGCCGATGGCGTCCTGTTTCGATGCGAGGGAAAGTACCGGCTTGCCCAGGGACCGAACCGGCACGGCCCCTGCCAGATGTGTCGCCATCACGACCGGTTCCCCATCGATCTCAAACCGGGGGTGCAATCGTCTCAACGGCGCCGGCACAGCATCCACGGGCATCAGCGGAATCACGAAGCGCGTACCGATATGTGAGAGAATGTCGGCCTGACAGTCCAGCACATAGCCGCCGCCATTTTGCAGCGAATAGACGTCGAACCGTGCCATCAGAACTGACGGTATTTCTCGAGCGGAAGGCCATGTTCCTCAACATAAGCGTTCCAGGCGGCAATGGCCTCCGCATTTTCTTCTTTCCAGCGCCGCGCGCGTTCCTCGGCTACTTCCTCGCGCAATCCCTTCTCGCAGGCGCGCGAGAGATTGACACCCAGCTCCCGGGCAGCGTCGACCAGTTCGCTGTCCAGTGACAGATTGGTGGGCTTGCGGGTTTGAAAACCGTCGCGCGCATGTTCCGTCATGAGAGTTTCTCCATATTCATGCGCATGATATATGAGCATCAACCGTACAGGAGCAAGAGGCAAGGTCGCAGGAAAAACGCTCAATCACTTGCGACCGGGCTTGCACATTCAGTGCCGTTCGCCAATTTGCGCCCGTGCCTGATTCCCCAGCCTCCCCCATCCCCCATCTGCCTGCGCCACCGACCGCACTGCTGATCGGCGCGGCGCTGTTCCTCGACTTTGACGGGACGCTGGCGCCCATCGCCGACACGCCCGATGGCGTTGTGGTCGACCGCGATCTCCTGGCCCTGCTCCGCAGAATGCGCGATGTGCTGCAAGGCCGGCTGGCGATCGTCAGCGGCCGATCTGTGGAAACGTTGCGCGAGCTTGGCTTTGGCGACTTTCTGCTGGCGGGGACGCACGGGCTGGAGTTCGCGCAACCGGGCGCGCCGGTCGAAGCGCCCCCGCGCCGCCCGGCGATCGACCAGGCGGAGGCGGCCTTTCTCGCCTTCGCCGCCGACAAGCCCGGCCTGTTGGTGGAACGCAAGTCGATCAGCGTCGGCCTGCACTTCCGCGGCGCGCCGCAATGGGGCGCGGAGGCGGGCGAAATCGCCAGCGATCTGGCCGAACGGCTCGACCTTGCCGTGCAACCGGGCAAGATGCTGTTCGAACTGCGCCCCGGCGGCGCGGACAAGGGCAGCGCACTCCAGACGCTGATGGCGCGCGCGCCCATGGCAGGCGGCGTCCCCGTCTTCATCGGCGATGATGTGACCGATGAGGAGGGATTCGCCGCCGCCGCCGAATTGGGGGGAGCCGGCATTCTGGTCGGCCCGCCCAGGGCGACGCTGGCCGCATTCTCTTTGGAACAGGTTACCGCCGTCAGGCATTATCTCGCTCAGGGGGTCGCCGCGACCGACTGATCCGACGACTGCGCGCCCCCTTTGTTCGAACAAATGGGGGACAGACCGATCAGCAGGCCCAGTCACAGCATCCACGCCGGGAACGAGCGATCGCTCGACCTTTGGCCCATCGGCAATTGCCAGGCATCCGCGCTGATCGATCGCGCAGGGCGGATCATATGGGCGTGCGTGCCCCGCGTCGACGGGGATCCCGTCTTTTCCGCCCTGCTCGACGACAAGGCATGGGACCGGCCGGAAGCGCGCGGTTTCTGGGCGATCGAACTGGAAAACTGCGTCTCGATCGAGCAGCATTATATCCGCAACACGCCGATCCTGGTCACGCGGCAGAGCGACGCCC
>DATEDR010000279.1:0-11527 GCA_035281605.1 Sphingobium sp. | reverse complement strand
ACGCGCCCACCAGGCGTCGGCATCGTCGACGTTCAGATGAAGTGTCACCCCGGATGGCGGCGCAGCCGGCGCCCCGCCCGACATCTCAGGGAAATGATCGTTCAACATGAGCGAGCCGCCGTTCACGCGCAAATGGGCGTGCATGATACGCTCGTCCCCTTCCGCGACGTGACGCATCAGTTCCGACGCGCCGAACGCTCGGGAATAAAAGGCGATCGCTTCGGCCGCCCTGTCATTCGCGATGGTGAGGTGCGGGGTCACTCCTCCCGCCGGGTCTTGCGCTTCCTTCATCTTCTCCTCCGCTGGACGGGGTGCTGACAAGCGGTTTACAGAGGGATCAGAAGATGCCCAGGAATTTCTTGTCCTGCGTCTTTTTCTCTTTCGTGCTCCCCTTTCCGCCTTCGTCCTTCGCCGTGGTGCCCCGGCCAACATCGTCGCGCGGCTTGCCGCCCTTGGTGCGTTGCGCCGTGGCGGTGGCGCCGGCAAGAACCGGGCCGCAGGCCGCGCTCTTCGCGTCGCCCACATCCACGAAGGCCAGGACCGACGCCAGCGGGCTCGCGACGATGCCCAGCGCCGCCGCCGCGCCGCCCCGCGCGATGAGTTCAGGACTGATGATATCGATGCCGGGGCGCGCGAAATAGCCTTTGACGCCCACCGGCGACTGGCCGGAAAAGAGGCTAAACTTCTTGCCGTCAGCGCGGAAGGCAAGGTCCAGGCGTTCGTTGCGGAACGAAAAGCCGCCCCGGCCAAGCATCACATTTTTCGTCGTGTCGATGATGATGGGATCGGCCGCCGCCACGCCGTTGCGGACGGTAAAGGCGATGAGGCCGCAATTGATCTGGACCGGTTCCTTCAGCTTCTTTTCGAACATCTTGGTGATGAAGGTGCCGATGTCGAGTTCGGACAGTTGCACGTTGCGCGCCCACATCGTGCCCTTGGGCAGGATGACGGCGATGCGGCCGTTGGAGGTACTGAGCGAATCGTGGACGGTGTCGCCCAGACCCGTCATCTGGGCCCGCGCCTTGATGATGCCGCTTGTGCCCGACTCTTCGACGCCCCAACGGCCAAGCAGCTTGCCCATCGGCGTGGGTGACAGGCGAACGTCGTATCGCGTCCTCACCGGTCGGGCGCGCGCGTTGATCTCGATATCCGAACTCACATGGCCGCCGGACATGTCGAAGCTGAAAGGAGACAGGCTGAGCAGGCTGCGCTCAAGGGCGAGGGTCAGCGCGACGTTGGAGATCGGGACGTTGGGCGCGCGGATGCGCCGGACGTCATATTTTACATGCGCGTCGAAATTGCGCAGCGCCTCGACACGCAAAGGCGCATCCGGGAGGACGCGCGGGGCGCCGCCGACATTTTCAATTGCGCCCGCCGCGCCCTGCGCCTCCAGCTTTTGCGGATTATAGCCGATGAAGGGGCCGACATCGATGATGTCGAGCGTCCGGGTCTCCAGCGTCGCGTTCAGCAGCAGCCGGTTGTTGGGAAGAGAGACGGTCATGCGACCGGACAGATCGCTGTCGCCAAAGCGGCCGTTGAGATGCGTGAAACGCCACTCGCCCCCCTGCTTGGTCAGCGCCGAGGTGAAGCGGTAGGTCCGTGTCTCCGGAATGGCGACACCCAGGAAGTCGAATAGCAGGGCAAGGTTGGGCCCGCGGGTCAGGACGCGCAGGTCGGCGCCCTCGATCTCGGTCGCGCCGGGCAGGGTGCCGCTGACTTCGAATATGGTCGCCCCGGCTTGAGCGTGCAGCGCCAGGCTGTTCCTGCCGCCGCTCACCGTTTCATTGGGCGAAAGCAATCCGCCGCGCAGCGTGAAGGGCCGATCGCGCATCGTGCCCGTTCCGGAAAAGCGGATGTCGCTCGCGAATCGCGTATCCTGCGCCTTTACCGTTTCGAAGGCGATATCGGTACCCAGCCGCATCCGCGGATCGCGATAGCGCAGGGTCGTGCCCGCCAGCAGCGCGCGCCGGATCAGGGGCAGTTCAAGGGGCTCTCCCTTCCGGTTCGGGTCGCCGAAGGTCCAGCTGTTACTCTTCCCATCCTTCGACCATTCCAGGTCCGCCGCGGCATTGCGCAATTCCAGCCAGCGGATGCGGTATTTATCGCCGAAGATCAGGCTCAGCGGCGCGATGCGGGTGTCGATGACGTCGGCGCGGAAAAAATGCGGTCGGCTCGCCCAAGGCGTGTTGGTGATGCCCATCTTCTCGGCGCGGAACTTAATGGTGATGGGGTCGAAATACAGCTGGAAGTCGCCGTCGACCTTGACCTGTCGTTCAAGCCGGCTGGTGAGGAAGCGCTCGAACGGCCCTCTCAGGAAACGGCCCTTGGTGATGAACAGCATCAGCCAGAGGAGGAAGATGACGCCGATAATGTAGGAGAGGATGCGAAAGGGAAGGGGCACCTTGTGCCAACCGGCGCGGACGCGGGACCAGGCATGGCCGACGCCGCCCGCCCCGCCGTCGCCGGACGGAGGCGCCTGCGTCGCCGGGGTGGATGCCGGCCGGAGGGGATCGGCGTCAGCCATGCGGGTTGAACGCGGAAGCCCGGCTTTGGGTCCGAATCGCCTTGCCTTGTCGGAAACTTCCGATTAAGGGCCGCCCTTCGCGATATTCAGAAGGACCGCCCGGCTAACCAGGGCTGCCGTGGCTGTCCGTAATCGTCGCGCTGATAAAGGAGACGAAAATGCCCAAGCTCAAGACCAAGAGCGGTGTGAAGAAGCGCTTCAAGTTCACCGCTTCCGGCAAGGTCAAGCATGGCGTCGCTGGCAAGCGGCACCGCCTGATCAGCCACAATGCGAAGTATATCCGCCAGAATCGCGGCACCTCGGTGATGTCCGACGCCGACGTGGCACATGTGCGCCTCTGGGCGCCCTACGGCCTGAAGTAAGGAGTAGAGGCACATGGCACGCGTAAAACGTGGTACGACCACCAAGGCGAAGCATAAGAGGATTCTGGATCAGGCGAAGGGCTATTATGGCCGTCGCAAGAACACGATCCGCATCGCCCGCCAGGCCGTCGAAAAGGCCGGCCAGTACGCTTATCGGGATCGCAAGGTCAAGAAGCGGACCTTCCGTGGTCTGTGGATCCAGCGCATCAACGCCGGCGTCCGCGCCGAGGGTCTGACCTATTCGCAGTTCATGCACGGCCTGAAGCTGGCCGGCGTGGAGCTGGACCGCAAGGTTCTGGCTGACATTGCGATGCATGAAGGCGAGGCGTTTAGCGCCATCATCGCCCAGGCGAAGGCTGCGCTGCCCGCGGCTTGAGCTGAAACGATCGCTTGGATCGCAAGGGGCGCCGGGGCAGATGCTTCCGGCGCCCTTCTTGTTTTTGGATTTTGCTAGTCACCACTCTCCGTTCGGGCAGAGCTTGTCGAAGTCCTCTTTTTTCTTCGGGAAAAGTGAAGCCCTTCGACAGGCCCAGGGCGAACGGGAATGGATGGCAGCCTGCGACGCAAGGACAAGCCCATGTCTCTGCATGTCTGGTGGTTGTACGTCACGGCGGTTTTCCTGATCTCGGCGACGCCGGGGCCGAACATGCTGCATGTGATGACGCAGAGCATCCATCATGGGCCGCGACGCGCGATTGCGACCATGGCGGGGCTGATGAGCGCGATTCTGTTCTGCCTGATCGCTTCGGCGCTGGGACTGGGGGCGTTGCTCAAGGCCTCTCCCCGATTGTTTGATGGGCTGCGCTATGCTGGGGTCGCCTATCTGCTCTGGTTGGGCATCAAGGCCTGGCGCGCACCAGTGGGCGACGCTGGCCAAGTAGGCACAACGGGGGCGCGCTCGCTTCGGGCCCTCTATGGGACCGGGCTGCTGACGGGGCTCAGCAACCCCAAGCTCATCATCTTCGCCGCGGCGTTGTTTCCGCAGTTCATCGATACCGACCGGCCCTTTGCGGTGCAGCTGGCGGTTCTGGTCGTCAGCTTCGTGGCGATCGAGTTCGGCTGGCAGTGCGTCTATGCGCTGGGCGGGGTGAAGCTCGCCCGCTGGTTGGCGCCAGCAAACCGGCAGCGGCTGTTCAATCGGGGGACGGGCCTCATGTTCATCGGCTTTGGCGGGGCACTGCTGGGCGCGCGGGCCTGACCCTTTTCTTGTGCGGCGCGGCCCGCTAAGGCGCGGAGCATATTTCCGCCCTCTCCATCTGGAAGACGAATGACTGAGATTAGCGCACTGAAGGCCGGCCTGATCGCCGACATCGCCGCCGCCGACACGCCGGAGGCGCTGGAAGCGCTGCGTGTGGGCGCCATGGGCAAGAATGGGGTGGTGACGGGGCTGCTCAAGACGCTCGGGCCGATGAGCCCGGAGGAGCGGCTGGAAAAAGGCCCGCCAATCCAGGATCTGCGCGAAAGCGTGACCACCGCGCTGGCCGAGAAGAAGGCGGCGCTTGAACAGGCGGTGCTCGACGCCAGGCTGGCGGCGGAAAAGATCGACATGACCTTGCCTGCCGAGCTGGGCGCGCAAGGATCGGTGCATCCTGTCAGCCAGGTGATGGACGAGCTGGCGGAGATTTTCGCGGACCTGGGCTTCTCCGTCGCTACGGGGCCGGAGATCGAGGACGACTGGCATAATTTCACCGCGCTCAACATTCCCGAAACGCATCCGGCGCGGGCGATGCACGACACCTTCTATTTCCCCGACGACTCCGATGAGAATGGGGACGGCAAAAAGATGCTGCTGCGCACCCACACCTCGCCGGTGCAGATCCGCACGATGATGAACGGCGAGCCGCCGATCCGCATCATCGCGCCGGGCCGGGTCTATCGATCGGACTCGGACGCCACGCATACGCCGATGTTCCATCAGATCGAGGGGCTGGTGATCGACAAGGGCATTACCCTTGGCCATCTCAAATGGACGCTGGAGACCTTCCTGAAGGCCTTTTTCGAGCGTGAGGACATCGTGCTGCGGTTGCGGCCTAGCTACTTCCCCTTCACCGAGCCGTCGGTTGAAGTGGACGTTGGCTATACGCTGACCAACGGCCAGCGGGTGATTGGTGGCGACGGCGATGCGCCCGGTGGCGGCTGGCTGGAAGTGCTGGGCAGCGGCATGGTCAACCGCCGCGTGATTGAGGCGTGCGGCCTCGATCCGGACGAGTGGCAGGGCTTTGCCTTCGGCACCGGCGTCGACCGGCTCGCCATGCTGAAATATGGGATGAACGACTTGCGCGCTTTCTTCGACGGCGATCTGCGCTGGCTGAAACATTATGGCTTTTCGGCGCTGGATGTGCCGACGTTGAGCGGAGGAGTGGGCGCATGAAGTTCACGCTGAGCTGGCTCAAGACGCATCTTGCGACCGATGCCGACCTGCCCGCGATCCTCAAGGGCCTCACGAATATCGGGTTGGAGGTCGAAGGCGTCGAGAATCCGGCGGAGAAGCTCGCCCCCTTCCGCATCGCTCGGGTGCTGACCGCCGATCCGCATCCGCAGGCGGACAAGCTGCAGGTGCTGACCGTGGATGCGGGCGAGGGCCCGCTTCAGGTCGTGTGCGGCGCTCCTAATGCCCGCGCGGGCCTGGTCGGCGTGCTCGGGACCGAGGGCGCGGTGGTGCCGGTCAACGGCATGGTGCTGAAAAAGACCGCCATTCGCGGGGTCGAATCCAACGGCATGATGTGCTCGTTCCGCGAACTGGAGCTGGGCGAGGATCATGACGGGATCATCGAACTGGCCCCGGATGCGCCGGTCGGGCAGGTCTATGCGCAATGGGCCGGGCTGGACGATCCGGTGATCGACGTTTCGATCACGCCGAACCGGCAGGACTGCATGGGCGTGCGCGGCATTGCGCGCGACCTGGCGGCGGCGGGGCTTGGCACGTTGAACGCGCTCGTCGTGCCGACCATAGAAGAGGTCGGGCCCGGGCCGGATGTGCGTGTCGAGGACGCCGATGGATGTCCCGCCTTCTTCGCGCGGGCCGTGCGGGGCGTGAAGAACGGCGCTTCGCCCGAATGGATGGCGAAGCGGCTCCAGGCCATCGGGCAGAAGCCGATCAGCGCGCTGGTCGACATCACCAATTATATCATGATCGACCTCGGCCGGCCGCTCCATGTCTATGACATGGCGACCCTCAGGGGCCCGCTGGTCGCGCGCAAGGGCCGCGCCGGCGAAGAGGTGCTGGCGCTCAACGGCAAGACCTATGTCGTCGATGAGACGATCACCGTCATCGCCGACGACGTCATCGTGCATGACATTGGCGGCATCATGGGCGGCGAGCATTCGGGCGCGCAAGACGGCACGACCGACGTGCTGATCGAATGCGCCTATTTCACGCCGGAGCGGATCGCGGTCACGGGGCAGAAGCTGGCCCTGACGAGCGACGCGCGCGGGCGGTTCGAGCGCGGCGTCGACCCGGCCTTCCTTGACGATGGGCTGTCGATCGCGACCGATCTGGTGGTGAAGCTGTGCGGCGGAGCGCCCAGTGCGGCGACCCGCGCTGGATCGCCCCCGGTCGCGATCAGGACGCTGGCCTATGATCCATCGCGCTGCCTGTCGCTGGCGGGAGTGGACGTCGCGGACAGCGAGCAGAAACGGATCCTCGAAAGCCTGGGTTTTGGCGTGCAGGACAGCGACACGCCCGCCGATGCATCGAGCGCCTGGACGGTCACCGTGCCAAGCTGGCGGCGGGACGTGGACGGTTGGCCCGATCTGGTCGAGGAAGTGGTGCGCATCGTTGGCTTGGATCAGGTCCCCTCAACACCTCTCCCTCGCGCGCCCGGCGTTGCAAGGCCGACCGCAACGGCAGAGCAGTTGTTGGAGCGGCGGGTACGCCGGACGGCCGCCGCGCGCGGGCTGGCCGAAGCGATCAACTGGTCGTTCATCTCCGAAAAGGAAGCCGCATCGGTCGGTGGCGGCGACTGGACGCTCGCCAATCCCATCTCGGAGGATCTGAAGGTCATGCGGCCCTCCTTGTTGCCGGGCCTGCTCTCGGCGACGCGGCGGAACATGGATCGCGGCGCGGCATCGGTGCGGCTATTTGAGCTTGGCCGGCGCTATTTCAGCGACAGGGAAAGGGCGACCGTCGGCTTCGTGCTGGCAGGCGAGAAAGCGGTTCGCGGCTGGGAGACCGGGAAGGCGCAGCCCTTTTCCGCCTTCGACGCCAAGGCTGAAGTGATTGCGCTGCTGGCGGCCGCCGGAGCGCCGGTCGCTAATCTACAAAGCTTTGGCGAGGCGTCGAGTGCCTATCATCCCGGCCAGTCGGGGACGCTGCGGCTTGGCCCGAAGACCGTGCTGGCGGAGTTCGGGTTGCTACATCCTTCGCTAGCTAAGCAATTTTCCCTCACTGGGGCAGTGGTGGCCGGCGAGATTTTCCTCGACGCGATTCCGTCCAAGCGGAGGAACGGCTTCATGCGCGCGCCTTATGCGCCGCCGGCTTTACAGGCGGTAAAGCGCGATTTCGCCTTCATCGTCGATGAAGCGGTGGAGGCCGACGCGCTGGTGCGGGCGATCAGGGGCGCCGACAAGAAAAGCATCGTCGACGCGCGCCTGTTCGACCTGTTCGTCGGCCCGGGCGTCGAAGAAGGCAAAAAAAGCCTGGCGGTGGAAGTCACCCTGCAACCGGGCGAAAAAAGCTTTTCGCAGGAGGAGCTGGACGCGATCAGCGCAAGCGTGGTGAAAGCGGCGGAGAAGCTGGGCGGGACGCTGCGCGGATAAGCCCAGCCCGCTGCGATGGAACGGAGGTTTGCGTGTCGGATGAGCTTGTCACCATCGCTTCGGACGGCCTGACCGCCGCCATCAACCCGCTGGGCGCCGAGCTGTGGTCGCTCAAGGACGCGGGCGGGCGCGAGTTGATGACCGATGCCGATCCGCGCTGGTGGACCGGGCATGCGCCGCTGCTTTTCCCATTCGTGGGACGATCCCGCGGGGACGTCTATCGGATCGACGGGCATGAATTTCCCATGCCGCAGCATGGCTTCGCCCGGCACATGGCCTTCGCCCAGATCGAGCATCAGCCCGAGACGGTGACGTTCCGGCTGGAGGCCGACGCGGCCACGCGCGCGGCCTATCCGTTCGACTTCCGGCTCGACATGCAATTTGCCGTGGCCGGCTCCACGCTGATGATGACGGCGCTGGTTATGAACCGGGGGGAAGCGGACATGCCTTTCTCCTTCGGCTTTCATCCCGCCTTCGCCTGGCCGCTGCCCTATGGCGAAGCGGCCGAGGCGCATCGGATCGAGTTTGAAAAGCCCGAGCCCGCCCCGATCCGCAAGGTGGGGGACGAGCCGGGGCTGATCGCGCGGGAAAGCGTCGTCTCCCCGGTCGAGGGGGATACGCTCATCCCAACCCACGCGATGTTCGCAGGCGACGCGCTGATATGGGACCGGCTGGAAAGCCATAGCCTGCTTTGGGGCGTCCCGGGAGCGAGGCGGCTGAAGATCGACTTTCCGGACACGCCCTGGCTCGGGCTGTGGCAGAAACCCGGCGCGCATTATCTGTGCGTGGAGCCATGGGCGGGAATGGCCGATCTGGTCGGGTTCGACGGCGATGTCTGGGACAAGCAGGGCATCATGCGCCTGTTGCCCGGCGACGAACGGCGGTTCCGCATGGACGTGACTCTGGTGGAAGGCTGATCCCCGGAGGCGCGACTGGCGAATCCCGGCAAAATCGCTATATGGCCGCGCATGACCATACCCTCCCGCCGTACCTTCGCGATCATTTCCCATCCCGACGCCGGTAAAACCACCCTTACCGAAAAACTGCTGCTGGAAGGCGGCGCGATCCATCTGGCGGGGGAGGTCAAGGCACGGGGAGCGAACCGGCGCGCCCGATCCGACTGGATGAAGATCGAGCAGCAGCGCGGCATTTCCGTGACCAGTTCGGTCATGACCTTCGAGCGCCCCAATGCAGACGGATCCATCATCACCTTCAACCTGCTCGATACGCCGGGGCACGAGGATTTTTCCGAAGATACCTACCGCACGCTGACCGCGGTCGATTCGGCGGTGATGGTGATCGACGCTGCCAAGGGCATCGAGCCGCAGACGCGCAAGCTGTTCGAAGTGTGCCGCCTGCGCAACGTCCCCATCATCACCTTCGTCAACAAGGTCGATCGCGAGGGGCGCGATCCCTTCGCGTTGCTGGACGAGGTCGCGGACGCGCTGGCGCTGGACGTGTGCCCGATGAGCTGGCCGGTCGGCATGGGCGGCACGTTCGAGGGGATTTACGACTTCGCGAAGAACCGGCTCCGCCAGCCTTCGGGCGCCAGCAAGGAGTTCGAGGGCAAGGAAGCGTTCGTGGAGGGCATCCACGACGACGCGCTGGCCGAGCATATCTCCGAACGGGGGCTGGGAAAGCTGCGCGAAGAGGCGGAGCTGGCCGTCGGCGGCTATGCCGATTTCGACCTGGCCGCCTATCGCCATGGCGACCTGACGCCGGTCTATTTCGGATCGGCGCTCAAGCTGTTCGGCGTCGCCGAACTGATCGACGCGCTCGCCGCCCATGCGCCGCCGCCGCGCGCGCAGCCGGCCGAGCCCGCGCCGGTCGAGCCAGAGCATAGCGAGGTGACCGGCTTCATCTTCAAGGTCCAGGCCAATATGGACCCGCAGCATCGCGATCGCATCGCCTTCATGCGGCTGTGTTCGGGCAAGTTCAAACGCGGCATGAAACTGACGCCGAGCGGCAGCGGCAAGCCGATCGCGGTGCATTCGCCGATCCTCTTCTTCGCCCAGGACCGCGAGATCGCTGACGAAGCCTTCCCGGGCGACATCATCGGCATTCCCAACCATGGTACGCTGCGGGTGGGCGACACGCTCAGCGAGAAAGCGGGGGTGCGCTTCACCGGCCTGCCGAACTTCGCGCCGGAAATATTGCGCCGCGTGGTGCTCAAGGACCCGACCAAGACCAAGCAGCTGCGCAAGGCGCTGGACGACCTGTCGGAAGAAGGCGTCATCCAGGTCTTCTATCCGGAGATCGGCAGCAACTGGAGCGTCGGCGTCGTCGGGCAATTGCAGCTGGACGTGCTGATTTCGCGGCTGGAAGCGGAATATAAGGTCGCAGCAGGGCTGGAGCCCTCCCCCTTCGACACGGCGCGGTGGATTTCCGGCGAGGATGCGGCGATCAAGGATCTTGTCGCGTTCAACGGCACCAACATGGCGAAGGACCGCGACGGCAATCTCGTCTTCATGGCCAAAAGCGCCTGGGACATCGGCTATCAGCAGGAACGCCATCCCAAGGTGAAATTCAGCGCGACCAAGGAGCGGTAAGGGAGGTTTGCGGCGCCCGCTGGACCGTTTAAGGGGCGAGCGGCGAGGTCTGTGCTACAGCGCCGCCGTCTGCGGCGCGAAGCTGGCGCGGCTCCAATATCGCCGCCGTTTCGATCAAGTCGAGCGCTCGCCGGGCCTCCAGATAGCGGCGCGCGAACTGCATCCAGCGGTCGGCAACGGCGCGCCCCGGCATATGTTCCACTTCCTCAAGCGCCGCGCTGACCCGGCCGGCGTCGACATAATGAACTGCCCGGTCCATCGCTGCCTGTGGGCGAGGCGAGGGCGTGGAGGCGCGGCGGATGGTGACGAGTTCGCGTGCTTCATGCTCGACCGCTTCCCACAATCCGGTGTCGGGACCGGGGGTCGTCACCTGGTCGGCGATGGCGGCGAGGCCGCCGCGCAGGTCGGCCAGCGTCACCGGCTCACGCGCGGCATTGATGATGGTGGCGACCGCGCGCGGCTGCGCCTGGCCAAAGCGCAACCGCAGCTGCCCCTCGATATAGCCGAGCGGCGACCCGCTATCGAGCGCGCGGCGCGCGGCAAAGGCGACCAGCAGACCTTCGGCGCGCGCGGCATTGCCCGACGCCGCCTGCGCCTCGACAGTGATGCGGTTGAGCCGCTCTTCCAACTGGACGACGCGGCCGTCGAGCATCTGCGCAGCGTTGGCGGACAGCGCCCGCGACGGCATGCCGGGCGCCGCGCCCTGCAAATAGGGATCGGCAACCATCGTCTGACGGGCGCCACTGCCCCACCGGCCCTGGATATAAGGCATGGCCCAGACGGTCAGGACGACCCCGATCGCGAAGGCCAGCAGAAGCAGGATCAGCATCAGCCACGGGCCGTGCCGGCGGGGGATCGGCGCTGCTGCCTGGACGTCCGTCGCGCCGCCTTCGTCGCTCATCGGGGACCTTTCTTCCATATGGCCGGGATCATTCGCACAATCGGACAGCGAGGGCCAGCATCCTCTCATCATCGGGTCGATCGGGCGCTTCGCCGCTCGCCCAACCCGCGCCACAGGCGGCGAGCGCGGCGGCGCTGATGGCGACGACATGCAGGGCCGATCGTCGGTCGGGGGCGATCAGTTCGGCGATCCGCCTGCCGGCACGGGGCGAATGGACCAGCAGGATGGCGCCCGGCTCCAGCAGCGGCGCGAGCGGCACTTCCTTCTTCGCGGCCATGGTGTAGACCGCGATCCGTTCGATCGACAGCGGCCCGCTGTCGATCGGCGCGACCGTCGTGCCGCCCAGATGCAGGACCCGCCGGTGACCATCGGCGCTGATCCGGTTGGCGATGGCGCTGCCGCCCTGATCGCCCGCCATGATGTTGGCAAAGCC
>DATEDR010000278.1:0-2139 GCA_035281605.1 Sphingobium sp. | reverse complement strand
TGGACGTTCTTCTCGACCTGGCCCTTTTCCCAGCCCGCTGCCGGATTACAGAACTCGGCCTCGAACAGATAGTGACTGACCATGGTGAGGAAGCGGTTGTTGACGTTGCGCTCCTTGCCGCGCCCGACCTTGTCGATGGCGGTGCGCATATTGTCGTAAATCCCACGGCGCGGAACGCCACCCAGCACGCGGAACGCATGATTATGGGCATCGAACAGCATCTCGTGGGTCTGGAGCAAATAGGCCCGCACGAGGAAGGCCCGGCTGTAGCTGAGCTTGAAGTGGGCGACCTGCAGCTTGGTGCGGACCCCGCCGATGATCGCCCAGTCCTCGCTCCAATCGAACTGGAACGCCTCTCCCGGTGCAAATGACAGCGGCACGAATGTCCCGCGTCCGCTCATCTGCTGCTGGCGGCGATAATCGTCGCGCCAGTCCCGCGCAAAGGCCGCGACACGGTTGTAGGAGCCGTCATAGCCCAGGCTCACCAGATCGGCGTGCAACTGCTTCATCGTCCGCTTCTGCTTACGGGTGCGACCCATCTCCCGCTTCAGCCAGGCCGACAGCCGTTCCGCGAACGGGTCCAGCTTACTCGGTCGCTCGGGCACCTTGAACCGCGGTTCCACCGTGCCTGCCCGCAGATATTTACGGATCGTATTGCGTGACAGCCCGGTACGTCGCGCGATCTCACGGATCGAGAGATGATCGCGGAAATGCCAGCGCCGGATAACGCTCAATAACGCCATGTCCAACACTCCATGACCCCTCGCTCATCAAAGCCAGGGGTGAGTTCAACATGGGTCACTTCTCAATGGAAATTTGGGCCCTTCCCGGGTCACTTCTCAACGGCAATCAACAGCCTCTGCATCCGCCGCGTTTTTCTTCTGGCGCTTCACAAACGGCTTTACATATTGCGGCGCAATCAGCCTCGCCTCATGGCCCATCGTGATCATCTCGCGCGCCCAGTAATGCGCACTGCCGCATGCTTCCATCACCACGACGGCCGGCGGCTGTCCGCCATGAATTCACGAAATTTCGAGCGCGCCAGCTTTTTACGAAACTTCACCTCGCCGGCCATTGTCGCCCCGTGGACCTGAAAAACATTCTTGGCCAGATCAACCCCAATAATTGTATCCTTCAACACGGTTGCCGTCCTTCCTGCTTCGTGGCGCTCGCCACAAAACTTGGCACATTGCGATGCCGTCTGGGAGGGCGGCAACCACCCCATCTGATCAAACGGCATAAAACCCAGCTCAACAGCGACCGCACCTCATGCCGATCGGCCAACGCCAATCAGATGCGGCTCATTCTCCACACCGCTGCCTACTGGCTCATTTGGCGCATGCAGCAGGCCATCCCCAAGACAAGCGCGCTCGCCGCCGCCGAGTTCGCCACGCTGCGCCTGCGGCTTCTCAAGGTCGCCGCCCGCGTCATCGAGACCGCCACCCGCATCCGTATGCCTTTGCGTCAGCCTGTCCTGACGCCAGCGCGTTCCGCGCCGTCGCAGCCGCTTTCAAACCGGCCCCAATATAGCCGCTGCGGCCGTGCCGCTGTACCGGTGAACCCCGTCCTTCAATCTCGCAAGCCTCTCGAATATCTGCGGTGAAATAGACGCAGCGCGATCGCTCGTCCTGATCATCACGCGGCACGCGCAACAGGCCCGGGTACGGCAGAGGAAACGGTCTTACGAATAAGCCGGCTTAGGCCGTATGTTCGTGCGGTGAAGTTGGCCCGCCCTCGGAGTAAGCAGGAAACGGGGGTTACGCCGGACGGGCCGGCGCCTATCCCCATGCTTAGGCGAGGGCGAACCATGGACGAGCATAGCGAACTTTTCATCGGGCTCGATACATCGAAATTGAAGATCTCGGTTGCGGTCGCGGAAAAGGAACGTAACGGCGAGGTGCGCTTTTTTGGCAACATTTCCGCCGAAGCGACCTCGGTCGCGTCGATGGTCGCCAAGCTGGCAAAACACGGGGCGAGGCTCCACTTCTGTTATGAGGCGGGCCCGACCGGATACGATCTATATCGTCAAATCACCGAAATGGGACATGAGTGCCAAGTGGTGGCGCCATCGCTTATCCCCAGGTGTCCAGGTGACCGGATCAAAACCAACCGGCGCGATGCAGTCAGCCTAGCACGGCT
>DATEDR010000277.1:0-5529 GCA_035281605.1 Sphingobium sp. | reverse complement strand
GGCGATCCCCATGTCGATCACGCGCTGCACCCCCGTCATGACCGAGGACTGCATGCTGCGCCGTTCGCCCCAGTCCCGATCATTTTCGGCCAGCAGCTTCTGCCAGTCCTTGTTGAGCGGGTTGATCGCCCCGACATGCGGCGGGCGGTCCAGGCTGAGAACGGCGAAGCCCTTTGCCGCGAACAGATGGATCGGATATTCATTGCCGGTCGCGCCCCGCAGAAATCCGTTGCTGCGATAGGTCGTGACGATGAGGGGCAGCCGCTTACGCCCGTCATAACCGGGCGGCAGCACGAGATCGCCCGCGACTTCCAGACCTCGGTCGTTCCGCCATTCCAGCCGTTCGACCTTGCCGAACCGGATCGCGCCGAATTCCGGGTTGGGATCGTACAGCAGTGCGGAACGCCCATCATGGGGATCAATCCGTACGATCCGGGCCGGCACCGTAGCGCTTTCGCGCAGACAGACCAAAGCGCCCTCCGCCAGCCCACAGCCGCTGATGACGTCACTCGTCGCCAATAGCTTTTGCGGTTCTCTCTCGCCGGGCTGCCAGCGGTAGAGTGCCGTCGATCGGCTGTTCCACCCCTCTCGGCGAAGGAAGAGCAAGGGACCGCCATCGGGCATCCACCAGAGACCAGCGAATTGGCCGCGACAGGTTTCGCTCGGGCAAGGGATTTTCACGCCAGACGCGGCCGACACGATCAGCGACCAAGGGCTGGCCGGATTTTCCGAAACATGCTCGGCCACGACCGATCGTCCATCATCGGCCTTGGCCTCGAGGGGACGGATTTCATAGCGGATCGGATCGGCACCCAGCAGCGCCCGGTCACCATCGTCGGCTGGTCGCGTCGCTCCATCCGCCGGATCGATGCGAAAAAGCGACAAGGCAGTCGTGGCGAGCGGCATGGGCTTGTCACCCATCATCGGCACATAGCGATCGTCATAGCGGAAGCCCGTCACAGCCTCGCGCGCCAGCGCCGACCGCTCTGCCAGCTGTCCCGCCCGGCTCGCATAGACGAGCGTCCCGTCCTTGGGCATCCACGCAAATTGTTCGACATCGACCGGCGAATGCGTGAGCGCGCGGGCCGGACCACCTTCAGTGGCAATCACCCAAAGCTGGGTGATTCCCTGGTCCCGCCGGAGGAACGCAATCCATCGGCCGTCGGGCGACCATGATGGCGCGAGCAGGATGGGAAATCCTGTCGGCAGGATGACGCCGCGATAATCCCCGGTCCCACTGATGAACTCGCCGCCCTGGTCCAAAAGGCGTGGTGTCGCGCCAGGCTGCAAGTCCATCAGTGCGAGGCCAATGCAAACGCTGTTGGTCGAGATATCCGCCTGGCTGATGATGAAGGCGACACGCCTGCCGTCGGGCGAAAGTCCGAGCGGACTCTGGTTGCTGAGCAAAGCCCCATCGCCCCGTCCGATATCGCGCACGCTGAGGAGATCATCCGCGGTAATGGCGCGCTGTTTCGCTTGTTGCGCGGTATGGGCCAGCAGGCCGTTACAGCCCGCCATAGCCGGGCAGGAAAATGCCAGAAGCGCCACGCCCGCCGCCAGCAGTGCGATCGATGTCCTGCCCATGACGCTCACCATTTCTTGACCAGTTCGAGCGCGATGAAGCGCCCGACCGCCGAATAATTGGTCGAGTCATAGGGCGTGTCATAATAGAGGCTGGTCGCGACGACCGAAGGCAGCTGATTGAGGAGATTCTGGACCGAGAGGCCCAGTTCGACACCGCTGAGGAGTCCGGCGCCATCGTGGAACCGGTATCGTGTGCTGATATCGACCGTCGTCATCCCGTCGATGCGCAGTGCCGGGGTCGAGCGCACATCCTTGGCGCCGCCGATGGTGCTGAGCGTCGCCGCCGCGCTGAAAGCGCCGTTGCTCCAGTTGACCGTTCCCCTTCCGCGCCAGTGCGGCGGGTTGAACAATCGCCCCACCAACTGTTCGACCGGACCCGCTGCCGAGATCTGCTGTTCGCTGTCAAGATAGGTGAGGTTGGCCGAAAGCCCCATTTTCCCATCGGCAAGGTCGGTCTGGTAGCTCAGTTGAGCATCGATGCCCCGGATCGTCTGGCGCCCGGCATTGACGTTGGCCCGATTGATGATCGCGCCCACCTTGGCCGGATCATATGGCGCGCCTGCTCCGTTGAGAAATTGAGCCGCATGGGCGATTGCCGCCGCCTGCTGCTGGGCCGTCGGTGCAGTGATGATCTGGTTGGCGTAGATCGGATCGACAAGAGCCCGCGCCGCTGTGGGGATAGGGTTCACGATGCGATCGACATAGCGAGTGTGGAAATAGCTCAGTTCAAACGATGCGCCAGCTAGGCCAGGCGGATGCAAAGCCATGGTGGCGGACCAACTGCGCGCCTTTTCCGGCTTGAGATTGCTATTCCCCCCACCCACCAGCAACGCGGTGGTTCCGGCCGGATAGCCCCTGCCGCCAAAGGTCGTGATGGGATAGAGGATCGCCTGTTCGATCGAATAAAGCTGGATGAAGCTCGGCGCCCTGAAGGACCGCCCCCAGCTCGCCTTGATGTCGAGGAAAACGCTTGGCGCGTAGATCATGCCCAATTTGGGTGTGACGACATCGGCAAGGCCGCGATAGCGTTCATAGCGAAGCGCGGCGCTGAGGCTGAGGCTCCGCAACAGGGGAATGGCCTGAGCAGGCCCAACCAAGGGGAAGCTGGCCTCGCCAAAGGCATAGACGCTGTCCTGCGATGGTTTGGCGTTGTTGATGTTGCCGACACCCCGGAATATCTCGAAATCATTCGCCCGGATGCCAGCGCCAACGGCCAGCTTGGCGTCCCCGCCGGGTAACGCGAACAGCGGCCCGCCGCCGGAGATTTCACCGGTGATGCTCTGATTATTATAGCGACCCCAGGCCCGGCTTGCGAACTGGTCGTTGAGGAAGGTGTCGCCCTGGAAATAGGTGCGCCCCTTGCCGAAACTTCCCGACAGGCTCAGTTCCCACTGTCCCAGGGTCAGCCGCGCAGCGCCCGAGAGCGCCAGCGTAGTGCTGTCATAGCTCTGGGTGATGCGGCTGACCGCGAGATTGGCGGCAGTGCTCGTGGGATAGGAAAATTCGCCGGTCCGCTGATTGTAGAGGCCATCGATTTCGATGGTTAGATTGTCGCTGATATCCTGATGGACGCTTCCTGCCACGGCATGTCGGCGACTGGCCGGGAGCAAGGTCAGGTCCGGCCTGATCCGGCCATATTTTCGCTGGTTCGTCATGAGGGCGGTGTTCCGACCATATTCATAGGTCAGAAAGCCACCGCCCCCATTCCAGCGGCTTCCGGCCAGCAGGCTATATTGTTGTTGAAAATTGCCGCCATCGGGCGAACCGCCAATGCGGCCGCGGGTTTCCACGCCGTCATAGTCCCGTTTCAGAATCACGTTGACGACACCGCCGACCGCATCCGATCCGTAGATGGCCGAAGCGCCGTCCGCGACCACCTCGATCCGGTCGACAGCGGCAAGCGGGATGGCGGAAATATCGACGCCCTGTCGGGCCGAGTCATAGGGCACCCGGCGACCGTTCAGCACGGTGAGCGTCGCATCGCTGCCGAGGCCGCGCAGATTGACCGACGACCCACCGCCCACATTACCCCCGGTGCTCGATGGCACGTTGAAACCGACGCCAGGATTTTGCCCACCGCCGAAGCTTTGCGGCAGGCTGCGGGCAACATCCCCCAGATCGGCAAGCCCGGTATCTCTTATGGCCTGATTGTCGAGAACCATGACCGGCGACGGGATCGGCGCCCCGCGGATGCGGCTGCCCGTGACCACAATGCCAACGCCCCCATCCCTCTCTTGCTGAGAGACATGCTCTTTTCGAATGACGATGCTACCTTCCAACCGGGTCCAGACAAGACCCGTGCCAGCGAGCAGTCGGTCCAGCGCGTCCTCGACCGTGAAGGCCCCATGGAGCGCGGGGCCGTTGATTCCCGCGACAAGGTCGGCATCGACAAGGATCGTCTGCCCTGAGCTCAGGGCCAGTTCACGAACCGATGCGCCGAGTGGTTGGGCTGGCAGCGTGATGGCCATTTCGGCAGATTGCTGGGCCAGCACAATCGGTGCGCTGGCCGCAAGCGTGGCGGCAACGATGCTGCCGGACAGATAGAGTGCAGATACTGAAAACCGAGACATTTGACCATCTCCCCCGTGCCGCCATTGGGCGGGACAGTGGGGAGACGCCGGTTAGCGAAAATACCCGACAGATTTTTTTACAGGACCGCGCCCGCCTACCTCACCGGGGCAACCAGCAGGATTGTGGCGCTATCGGGCCGCTCAATCTTCAGATGGAAGCTTGTGGCAACGGCGCGGGCAAAAGCCTCCGGATCGCGGACCCGGAATGCGCCCGTCACCCGCACGGGCGGGGCAATGCGCTCCGCCAAGCGAAGCTTCACCTTATTATAGCGGTTGATCGCCGCCACTGCCTCGGTCAGCGGCGTCGCATCGAGCGCCAGCATACCCGACACCCAGCGCGCGTCCCCGGCAGAGGCCGCCTGCTCCGTCAGATGGCCATCCAGCGCCAGCGTCTTGCCCGGAGGGAGAGTCCGCACCTGATCGGATTCCGCATTCGGCGCACGCAGTTCCACCGATCCGTCCAGGACGGTCACCGCCGGTTGCGCGCCGATCATGCTCACGTCGAACACCGTGCCGTGGGCGGTTATTTCACCGCCAACCACCAGCACACGGAACGGGCGGTGCCGGTCCGCTGCAACATGAAACCGAGCTCTTCCCTGCTCGAGATCGAACCGCCGATCGCCGCCCGACAATTGCACCCGCAAACGGGTCGCAGTGTCGAGAATGACGGTCGATCCATCTGCAAGCCTGACGGAACGAATCTCCCCGACTGCGGTCTCATAGACCGCGGCCTGCGCCGCCGTGGAAATGGCCAATGGTCCGCCAGACCGCAAGAGGCCGACTGACACCACGCCCAGCAGCGCCGCAGCGCCAAGACTGGCGGCCGCGATATGTATCTTTTGCCGCATCCAGAATGGTGCGCGGGGGAGCGAGCGATTCTGGCCGACCTGCCGTTCCTGGAGCAACGTGCCGAGCTGCCAATCGCGCTTGATCCGGTCATAGGCGATGCGATGGCGGGGATCCGCATCGATCCAGAGCGCAAAATCGCGTTCCGACGCCGGATCGGATCGTCCGGCACGCCGCACCAGCCACTTTTCGGCAATTTCATGGATGGATTTGGGAATCTCTGTCCCGCCAGGCTCAGTCATGCGCCCGCAAATGCCGTCCAAGCTGTTTGATCGCCCTGCTCATCTGCTTCTCGACCCCTCGCACGCTCAATCCGGTCCGTTCGGCAATCTCGGCATAGCTATAGCCGTCGAGACGGCAAGCCAGAAATATCTCGCGCGTCAGCGGGCTCAACCGCAACACCCCCTCTTCGATGCGGGCCAACCGGTCACGGGCCTCCAGTGCAGCCACGGGATCGCCGCTCGAAAGGGACAGATCCTCAATCGGAACATGGTGATGCTCGTGGGTGCGTCCCGCCATTCTGGCTTCG
>DATEDR010000276.1:0-6748 GCA_035281605.1 Sphingobium sp. | reverse complement strand
GCACGAGAGCGCGGATCGTTCGCTCTTCGTCGGGAGACAAGGGGTGCCGAAACCTGATCCGGGCGAGATGAGACTCCATCATCGCGGGCTCCTTCCTGGACGCGAGGACATGCTGCCTCGATGAAGGATACCTGCCCCAGTTTTTCGACGTTGTCGCTTTCTATAGAGGGGAGTCGGTCAGGAGGAGCGCCCCAGACCGTCATGGAGCGATCAGGGCCGGGACGCCTCGAGCGGGCGCAAGCCGAACGCCATCCACGCCGCTCTTATGCTGTGGTCATAATCTTCCGAGCCGGGCTCTAGATCCTGCCATTGCCGATCGGCGTCAGAGGAAAAGCCGTCCTGCCATATCTTGCAGGCGACGATCTCAATTTCCGCGTCGGTGGGCGAGCGTTGCTGCGCAAGGCAATCTCTGAAAAGCGTGTGAAAGACTTCACGGCGAACCGGGGGAAAATTCATGGGCATCCTCTCCAGCGGCAGATGTATTTCCCTGCCTGCGCCAAAGAAATTTCCACATGGGTGCCTAGGGGTCAATAACCCTTTTGAGCAATGGCCCTAACAAATATCAAGGCGGGTGCGCGGCAGGAGGGCGTTCTGCACAGACGCCCCCTTGCCCCGGACCGGCCCCCGAACGGGTCATGCTTTCCCGGAGAGATGGCGTGTCACCGCTGGGCGATCAGCACCGGGCGGTCGGCAGGCGCCTGAGCCATCGTCTGCGTACGATGCTGCGCGCGCAGGCTGGTCAACATGCTGTCCCTCTCATCGGAATCATTGGCGACAACGATCCACGCTTCGAACTTCGATCCGGAGCGCACCTCCTGCGGCAGCGGATAAAGCGAACCCATATTCTTGATGGCGCGCACCGAGATACGGTTGATGCTCGACGAGGAGGATGGACCGGCAAGGTCGATATTTTCGGGCCTGCCCTGCTCGCTAAGCTGGAACTGCACACGGGCATAGCCGGTGGAACTGGCGTCACGATAAAGCGAGCTTGCCTGCCGGATGCTTCTTGTCAGCCGGTCGGCGGTGCGATCGGTCCATTTCTGATAGGCAATCGCCCCCTTCTCCGGCGCGACGACGGTAAGTTGACCTGGGCCCTGCCGCGCGGTGGCCGCAGCGGGAACGACCAGGCAGGCGCACAGCGCCACGATTACAGGCTTGGCATGCATGGAGGCCTCCTCTGCTTCTGTCGATTTTCATGGAACTGCTGCGGCAGCGTCGGACCAGCCGAGAGCAGTAGTCGCTATATATTCCAAAGCAGCGCGCGTTGATAATTAATATACGCCAATGAAGTCATCGACATATAAACTATTTCGTCGGAGGCAGCGAATTGATCGAAACGAACTTTTGGGCCGCCACTTCCCCAGATTGTGAAGAAGCAGACGCAAGCCAAGGACGCGGCTGGCTTTTTGGCGAAGGAGCAGCGGAACAGGCCTGCCCGACTCAGCGGCGCCGGGGTGCCGTAGCGTCAGGGGGTCCGGCCAGCTGCGATTGCGAGGCCCACGGCTTCGGCCACCCTGATGCCGTCGATGGCGGCGGACAGGATGCCGCCGGCATAGCCCGCGCCTTCGCCAGCAGGATAAAGACCGGCGACGTTGAGGCTCTGCAAATCCTTGCCGCGGGTGATGCGGATCGGCGAGGAGGTGCGGGTTTCCACCCCGGTCATCACCGCATCGGGATGGTCGTAATTGGCGATCTGGCGGCCGAAGACGGGCAGCGCCTCGCGAAACGCCTCTATCACGAACGGCGGAAGGCAGCGAGACAGGTCGGTCAGGGTCACGCCGGGCTTGTAGGAAGGAACGACCTGTCCCAGTTCGGTGGAGGCGCGTCCGGCAAGGAAGTCGCCCACCTTCTGCCCGGGCGCCCAATAGGAAGCGCCGCCCGCGACATAGGCCTGGCTTTCCCAGTGCCGCTGCAGTTCGATCCCGGCCAGAGGCCCGCCGGGATAGTCGCGTTCCGGATCGATGCCGACCACGAGCCCCGAATTGGCGTTGAATTCGGCGCGGCTATATTGGCTCATGCCGTTGGTGACGACCCGCCCCTCCTCCGACGTCGCCGCGACGACGCGGCCGCCGGGGCACATGCAGAAGCTGTAGACCGTGCGGCCGTTCTCGCAATGATGGGCGAGGCTATAGGCCGCTGCCCCGAGTACCGGATGGCCGGCGCAATCACCAAAGCGCGCCCGGTCGATCCAGCTTTGCGGATGCTCGATCCGTACGCCGATGGAAAAGGGCTTGGCTTCGATATGCACCCCTTTGCGGTGCAGCATCTCAAAAGTGGGGCGCGCGCTATGCCCAACCGCCAGCACGACATGATCGGCTTCGACGAAACTGCCGTCGGACAGATAAAGCCCGCGCAGCCGGTGCGCGCCATCACCCTGACGGTCGAGTTCCACCTCATCGACCCGCTGCTGCCAGCGATACTCCCCGCCCAGCCCCTCGATCTGACGGCGCAGGCTTTCGACCATGGAGACGAGGCGGAAGGTGCCGATATGCGGATGGGCTTCGGTCAATATGTCGGCGGGCGCACCGGCCGCGACGAATTCCTCAAGCACCTTTCGGCCGAGGAAGCGCGGATCCTTGACCCGGCAATAGAGCTTGCCGTCGGAAAAGGTCCCCGCCCCCCCTTCGCCGAACTGGACATTGCTGTCGGGGTTGAGCTGCGCGCGGCGCCACAGGCCCCAGGTGTCCTTGGTCCGTTCGCGCACCACCTTGCCCCGGTCGAGTATGATCGGACGGAACCCCATCTGCGCCAGGATGAGGCCCGCGAACAGGCCGCAAGGGCCAGCGCCGATCACGACGGGCCGCCTGCCCGTCCAATCCTGCGGCGCGCGGGTCACGAACCTGTAGTCGGTGTCCGGACGGGGGCGAACATCATGATCCCCGGCGAACCGATCGAGCACCGCCTGCTCGTCCGTCAGTTCGACGTCGACGGTATAGACGAGCTGAATCGCGCTCCTGCGCCGCGCGTCATTGCCCCGGCGCACCAGCACGTGGCTGACAAGTTCCTGTGGTTCCAGCCCCAGCCGCGCGCAGATGGCGGCGGGCATCGCCTCGGCCGGGTGGTCGAGGGGGAGTTTCAGGCCGGACAGACGCAACATGGCGCCGCCTCTAGACCCATTTCTCCCCCCGCTCCACCCCCTCAGGAGGATAGGCCGGCGTCTTTTCAGAGGTGGGCGCGAAGTCCGGCGTAGAAGGCGCGCCGCTCGACCGGATAGAAGGCCGCCTGACCGCTGTAGCGGACCACCGCGCCAATGTCCCCTACGGCCCGCTCTGCCGTCAGGTTGCGCGCGTCGAGGAACAGGGTAACCCCTTTTCCGATCCCTGCCTGCGCCGTCAGGTTCAGCATCGCATAGCCGTCCACCCGCTTGCTATTGGCATAGTCGACCCACGCCCCCTGCGGCACCCATTCGACCGAAGGCGAGACGCTGGCCCGGTCGGTGCCCAGCTTCAGTTCCGCGCGATAGAAATGGCGCGGCACGACGGGGAGGCGGTTATCGCCGAACTGAACGTCGCCGCGGAAGCGGAAGTCGCTATATTGGTAGACCTGCCGCAGGCTCGCCCAAGGGGTAAGCTTGAGGTGCAGTCCCGCCTCGACGCCCTGGTGTCGAGTCCGATCCGCGTTGAAGGTCGCCGAGGGAATGACGCCGGGCTGCACGGCATATTGCAGCATCTCGCCGCGCAGGTCGGCGCGATAGAGGCTGACATCCCAGCGCGCGAAGCCCAGCGTGCCACGCGTGCCGATTTCCGCCGTCCAGGCCTTTTGCGGACCGACGGGCGTAAAGCCCATGATGGCGACGCCTCCCGCTCCCAGCGCCGTCTGGCTGAGTTCGGAAAAGCCCGGCAGTTCGACGGAGCGACTGTAATTGGCGTAAAATTGCACCGACGCGGCAGGTTCGAACAACAGGCCGAGTTTGGGCGCGAAACTGTCGAAAGACGCGTCGCCGCTGCGCGAGGCGACGAGGCGGTTGTCGATATGTCGCTCGCCATGCGTATGAATGCCGCCCGCGATCAGCCACAGGCCCGGCAGGGGCGCGAGGCGCGCCTCGCCATAACTGTTGATCGTCTGCGCCCGCGCCTTCAGCCGCGATCGCGGAGCCCCTGCTTCGCCGTTCATGTTGACGAATTGGCGGAAATTGCCGTGGCCAAAGCGCGCCTGGCTGCCCAGCGTCAGTTCGACCGGCATGGATCCCAGATCGCCGGCCCAATCGAGGCTGGCGAACAGGCCGCGATCCTCCGACTTCTGATCGATCACCTCGAAGATCGGATGATGCAGCGCCTTGGCATTATAATAGGCGCCGAACGCCAGCTGGCCGCCATCGATCTGGACGGTGGTGCGGTTTTGAAGACGGATCGAATCGATGTCGCGCGCCTGATCGCCGGTCACGCTGCCGGGATTGGCGACGGTCGGATCGTTCAGGACCTGATCCTCGGTCTGCGCGCCCGACAGCTTCTGCCGGATCGTCTGGGCGCTGGCGTAGAAGCGCGTCTCCACTCGCGCGCTGAGCTTCAGGCCCACATTGCCGTTGAAGCGCAGCGCCTTGCGCCGCCCATGATCGCGGTCGCCATCGGACCGGTCGGCGGTGATCGCCGCCCAGACGTCGCCCCGCTCGGCGGCATGGCCATAGGCCGCCTTGGCGCGCAGCGTGTCGAACGAACCGCCGTCGATCCGCAGATCCGCCCCGGGCGCCGTGCGGCCGGTCGGAGTCACCGCATTGATCGCCCCGCCGAGGGTCGAGCCCCCCAACCGGAGCGCGTTGGCGCCGCGATACACCTCCAGATGCTGGGCTGTCTGCGGGTCCAGTTCCTGAAAGTCGCCATTGTCATCGGCCATGTTGATGGGGATGCCGTCCTGCAACAGGGTCAGGCCGCGCATATGGAAGCCGCGCGACAGGCCCGATCCGCGAATCGAGATGCGGACTTCCTGCCCGAAGCGGGGCTGGGTGTAGACGCCGGGCGAAAAGCTCAGCGCATCGCGGAGCGACACGGCGGCCTTGTCGGCAAATTCATCGGCGGGCACGACGCCGACGCCACCGGGCGTGCGCTGCACCTGGGCCGCGGCGGCCTCCACCGCTGGACTGGCGGTGACGATGATGCGGCTCTGGTCGCCGGCCTCTTCGGCCAGCGCGGGAATGGACGGGATCGAACAGGCGAGAGCGCACAACGACACGCTGCGCGAAACAGCAGATAGGGGCATGGAAACGAGACCTTCTGGAAAATGCGAGGGGGTTGGGGGCCCCTTTGGAACGGATTTTCAGAAGGTCGTCGGGGGTCCGGATGACGGCGGCGGTGGCGCTGCCAGACGTGCAATGAGGCCGGCCTTGAGCGCGAAGGCGATCGGCCCGGACGCGAGCTGCCACGCCGGCAGCGCGAGGTCGGCCACGAGGAGCGGCGGCAGGATCGGCTGCACTGAAGCGGCGAAGGCGCAATGCATCTGCACGGCATAGCCTTCGTCGCCGCCCGGATGCTTCTTGCCCGGGGCCGCGTCGCGATCGACCAGCACATTGACTGCGCCCTGGCCCGTGCAAAGCGTCACCACGACGCCTCGATCGGTCCGCACCGGCATGAAGCCCGACGGCGCGATCAGCTGAATGCCGAGGACAAGCAGCGCCACCGCGGCCATCAGGCCGCGCCAGCGCTCCGATTGTCTGATCGCCCCCATCATCACGCGCCCGCTTAGCGTCCCACGAGCATCCTGTCATCAGGACAAAATGCCAGGACCCGACATGATGCTTGACGTTAACGTAAACCAGAAGTAGCGTGACCGCCCATGGATCAACGCAGCAAGCTCGCGGGCATCGAACTGCCCGACCACAAGGATCGCCAGACCTACAGCATCACCGATCTGTCGGAAGAGTTCGGCGTCACCGCCCGCGCCCTTCGCTTCTACGAGGATGAGGGGTTGATCGCGCCAGAGCGCCATGGCCTTGCGCGCATCTATTCGCGGCGCGATCGCGCGCGCCTCGCCTGGATCCTGCGCGGCAAGCGGGTGGGCTTCAGCCTGTCCGAGATTCGCGAGATGATCGACCTGTATGATGCGGATGAGGAACATGCAGAGCAACGCCGCGTCACCATCGCCAAGTGCAAGGCGCGCATCGACCTGCTGAACCGCCAGAAGGACGACATCGACGCCGCGATCGCCGAACTGTCGGGATTCGTGGACGTCCTCGTAAATCCCTGAACATCCCAGAACAGAAAAAGCCCGGAGAAGATCATGCCCAGCTATGCCGCCCCCCTGCGTGAAACCCGCTTCGTCCTCGACCATGTGGTCGGGCTGGATCGCTACGCCAATCTGCCCGGATTCCAGGACGCGACGCCGGACCTGGTCGATGCGATCCTGACCGAAGGCGGCAAGATGGCCGCCGAACTACTGTTTCCCCTGAACGCGGTCGGCGACCGGGAAGGCTGCACCCGCCATCCCGACGGCAGCGTGACGACGCCAACCGGCTTCAAGCAAGCGTTCGACACCTATGTCGAGGGCGGCTGGACGACGCTGCACGCGCCGGTCGAGTTTGGGGGGCAGGGATTGCCCAACGTCATCGCCTCAGCGGTCGGCGAATATGTGCTGTCGGCCAACCACAGCTTCGAAATGTACCAGGGGCTGACGTCCGGCGCCGTCGCCGCGCTCTACATCAAGGGAACGGACGAGCAGAAAAGGACCTATTTGCCCAAGCTCGTGACCGGCGAGTGGACCGGCACCATGAACCTCACCGAGCCGCATTGTGGCACCGATCTCGGGCTTATGAAGACCC
>DATEDR010000275.1:0-5613 GCA_035281605.1 Sphingobium sp. | reverse complement strand
CGCTGAAACGCTTCGTGCTGGATGGCGAACTGATCCTCCCGGTCGGCGACATCTTGTCGTTCGATGCGTTGCAGCAACGGCTGCATCCCGCGGAAAGCCGCATCAGCCGTCTCTCGAAAGAAACGCCGGCCCAGTTGATGCTGTTCGACTGCCTCATGGCGGCAGGCGACGTGCTGAAGGACTCTCCTCTGTTCGATCGGCGGGCTGCACTCGAACATTTCCACGCCGCAGAGGGCAGCGCCACACTCCTCCTGTCGCCCGCCAGCCGCCGAATCGAGGACGCGCGAGCATGGCTGGAGCGCCACGGCGGCGCGCTTGACGGGATCATCGCCAAGCCGCTCGACCTTCCCTATCGCTCAGGCGAACGGGCGATGCTGAAGCGGAAAAATGCCCGCAGCGCCGATTGCGTCGTGGGCGGCTTTCGCCGCACGAGCGACAGTCGGGGGGCAGCATCGCTGCTGCTTGGGCTGTATGACGATGCCGGCGCACTCCATCATGTCGGCTTCACATCGAGCTTCAAGGCGACCGAACGCGCGGCGTTGCTGGAACGATTGGAAAAGCATGTCGGCGGTCCAGGCTTTACCGGCAAGGCGCCCGGTGGGCCCAGCCGCTGGAACGGGGGTGAGGAATCGCCGTGGGAACCGCTCCGCCCCGAACTGGTGGTTGAGGTCATCTACGACCAAGTGACCGGCGGGCGCTTTCGGCACGGCACGCGTTTCCTGCGTTGGCGGCCGGACAAGGCGCCCCGCCAATGCGGCTGCGATCAACTACGTGCCGAGTTGCGACCAGCCGAGCTCGCGCAGTTCCTGGCCCGCTGAAGTCAGTCCCGTTTCGCCACGCGCCTTCGGGCCCGTTCGGCAGACCCACCTTGCAGCGCCCAGCGCAATAGAATCCCCATGCCCGTCAGGCCAACGCGCGCCAGATGCCGGCGCGGGCCCAAATCAAATCCGTGCATGCGGGCCGCCCAGCCGGGAAGCAGGTCGATGGCGGCATCAGTGGCGGCACGGCTGAACGGGCCGGTAAGCACGCCCGGCGAGGGCGAAAGCAGCACGGAGGCAACTTCCCGCGTACGGTCGTCACAGCGCAGTTCGGGACGCATGGCGAAAAGATAGTCGGCAACCGCCCTGCCCGTCCGTGGGATGCCGCGCGCGCCCAGCCGATCGCCGATGATCGCGATCTCGGAATAATAGCGGTCCGCCTCTCCCGCCGACAGCAGGGGCGCGCGATAGTGCCTGTAAGCGGCAAGGAAGCAACTGACCTCCGCGACATGGACCCAGCAAAGCAGGTCAGGATCATTGGCGCTGTAGGACGCGCCGTCGGGAAGCCGCCCGCCGACATGGTCGTGGACGGTCCGGACGCGCGCAATCAGCCGTTCCGCCTCCGCCGTCGAACCATAGGTGGTTCCAGCAATGAACTGTGCCGTGCGGCGCAGGCGGCCGCTGCGATCCTGCCGGAAATTGGAATGATCCCAGATGCCCGCCAGTGCCGCCGGATGCAGCATCTGCAGCAGCAACGCGGCGATCCCTCCTGCCATCATAGTCGTGAAATCGGCATGGACGCGCCACGCCATGGATTGCGGGCCGAACAAGCCCGCGTCGCCCGCCGGCGTGTCCAGGTCGATCCGTTCGCCGCCCGATCCGAACATGTCCGACACATTGCGTTGAAGCATGTGGCGAACGGCGTTGTGCGGCAGGAAGGACGCCATGCCGCCATGGCCATGGCTGGGAGATCGGGTTTGCGCCATGCCGACTGAACGCATGAACCAAGCTCAAGGCCCAAATGGCTCGGTTGCGCCTTTCCCACGGGCAGTTGATCACGATTAACCAGATTTCCGGGAACGCAGCCACGTCCCCCGAATTGAACAGAATATTATATGGAGAGATTATTCGTGGCTACGCGCTTTTTTGAAACACGACATGATTCGCAATTTCTGCAGCAATCCTTTCAACAAGAGTTGAGCAATTGGAACAGAGGCCGGCTTTCGCCCGCTTTTCCTGAAGACTGGGATGACCGGTTCGCTCAGGACCGCACGATGTTGCGGCTGGAACATGGCTTCATGGAAGAATTGCGCGCCGAAATAGGTGAGCAAGCCGCCAAGGCGCCGACCGATCCTGATGCGTTCATCGACTGGTTCGAAGCGTTGAAGGAGGTTGGGCCGGGACAGCATGATCCGCTCTTTCCCTGGCTTGGGGAACATGCTTCGCGCGATGAGATCCGATGGTTCCTGACCCAGGAAGCCGCAGGCGAGGCGGGGTTCGACGATCTCGTCGCCCTTACTCAGATCAAGCTGCCAAATTCCGCCAAGCTGGAACTGGCGCGCAACTATTGGGATGAGATGGGTCGCGGCCGGGAAAAGGGCATGCATGGACCGATGCTGGCCCAACTTGTCGAGCTGCTGGACCTTGAACCCTCGATCGAAGGGACCGTGTGGGAAAGCCTGGCGCTCGCCAATGCGATGACTGCCATGGCAACGCAGCGTTGCTACGCCTGGCACAGCGTGGGCGCGCTGGGCGTCATTGAACTGACAGCGCCGGGTCGATCAGCCCAGACCGCAAAGGCCCTCCGCCGGATCGGTCTCAGCCAGAGCGGGCGACGCTATTTCGATCTGCACGCGGTACTGGACGTCAAGCATAGCCGCGACTGGAATGACCTCGCGATCCGACCCTTGGTCGCCGAAGATCCGCGCCGGGCGCGCGCCATTGCGGAAGGCGCACTGATTCGTCTGCGCTGCGGCGAGCGGTGCTTCGACCGCTATCGTGCCCATTTCGGACTGGACAAGACGTGATGGCGGGCGTTCAGGGGCGCATCCTGCTGATTGAGGATGACCCGGCTCTTGCCAGCAGGGTGGTAGATCTGCTGCTGAAGGCGGATTATCAAGTGGATGGCCCCTATGCGAGCGCCTCCGACGGCGTGGCCGCCATCGCGTCCGGCTTTCCCGATGGAGCTGTGCTGGATCTCCATCATCCTTCGACGGGAGCCGGGCTCTTGAAGGAGGATCTGGAAGCCTACGACATTCCCTTCCTTGATTGCGGCGCCCTGTCGGCAGAAAAGCCGCGAGATCTGGAAAGCCGCCTGCTGCCTTGGCTTGCAGAGGTCAGGCATTGACGCCTGTGGCTAGGCCGCGAGATCCCGTGATCAATGCTGGTCCGATTGGCGGGCAGTTTCCGCCTTGACGCCTTTTTCCTCCTCCCCGCGCTCATTGTCCTCAGGCTTCAGCGGAGCCATGATCCAGAAGGTCAGCAAGGTAAAGACGGTCAGGACCACCGCGACGTCATAGCTGCTGAGCCCCGCCGCAACCCCCATCGCTCCAGTGACCCACAGGCTGGCTGCCGTCGCGGTCCCCTTGACCGACCGCCGCTGTTGGAGAATAGCGCCACCGCCCAGGAAGCCGATGCCGGCTATCACCCCTTCCAGCACGCGCGCCATCGCCGCCGGATCATGCCCCATCATTGTCTCGACCGCCTGGACGAAACCGCAGCTTGCCACCGCCACCAGAGGGAAAGTGCGCAGGCCGGCGCTGCGTTCCTCCCGTTCCCGGTTCCATCCGATGGGGAGCGCGAGGCAGTAGGCGATGGCGATGGGGATCAGGTGGGGCAAGATAGAAAATGTGTCGCTCATGCCGCCCTAACGCATGACAATGAAATCGGATGCGCAACGAGCTATCTTACGAGCGCGCCGGCTCCTCGAGCAAGCCCGGGATCAGCGGCAATATTTCGCGCGCGAGGAAGCCGATCGGGCCTACGGTCGCGGCGAGGTGCTGCCCCGCCCGACCATGGGCCCAGCTTCCCCAGGCGGCGGCGGTCATGGGCTTCGCGCCTCGGGCCGCAAGCCCGCCGATGATTCCCGCCAGCACATCGCCCGACCCGCCCGTCGCCAGTCCCACGCAGCCGCCCTCGTACAACAGGCAGTCGCCATCGCAGTTGGCCACGACGCTCCGGTCGCCTTTCAACACTACGGTAGCCTGGAACTGCTTTGCGACCCGGCTGGCAATGGCAACAGGGTCTGCAGCGATGTCCGCCGCGTCCTGACCGGTCAGGATCGCCATCTCCCCATGATGCGGGGTCAGGATGACGCGTCCTTCATGGCGGGCGATCAGCGGTTCCATATCACGCGCGGAGGTGAGCGCGGCGGCATCAAGGACGATCGTGACAGGCGGCTCCGTGGTCGACAGAATGGCGGCGACCAACGCATCGGTCTGCGCGCTGACCGTCATGCCTGGCCCCAGGATCAGCGTGTCGCAGCGAGCGATATGATGCGCCAGCACCTCTGCCGCGCCCGCCGCGATCTCGCCATCTTCGTCAGCCGGCAGCGCGATCATCGCCGCTTCGGGGACGAGGACGCCAAGCGACATCGCCGCTGAGCGCACCGTCGCCATTCGCAGCTTGCCCGCGCCGCCTCGCAGCGCCGCCTCGCCGGTCAATCGCAGCGCGCCGGGCACAAACTCCGCCCCGCCCGCGACCAAAACTCGGCCGCGCGCATTCTTGTCCGAATTGCCGTCGGGCTGCGGCAAAGGATGGGCCCGCAACCAGGCGGCGTCCAGCAGGGACGCGGGGCTCATCCGCGCGCTCCGGCGATGGCGTCGGGTTCGCGCGTGACAGGCGTTGCCTCTTCCTCCATGGGCGCCGTGACATTGTAGCGCTGCAGCACCAGTCCGCCGCCATGGCCCTGAGCGGGGTCGTATCGATAGTCGGTGATCGCGCAGTTGGCGACGTCGCCGGCCCGATCGATCGCCAGGATTTCGGCTTCGTTCAGCCCTTCTATGATGTAGCGCAGGCACAGCACGACGACCTGATGCGTGAAGATCATCACGCGCCGGCCGGCATAATGGAGCGAAATCGTATCCATCACCGAGCGCAGGCGCAGGATGACGTCGCACCAGCTTTCGCCACCCGGCGGGCGATGGTAGAATTTGCCCAACATGCGCCGGAACTCAGCCTGCCCTGGCTCCAGATTGTGGATGCCCGACGTGGTGAGGCCGTCGAGGATGCCAAACTCCTTCTCTCGCAGCCGCTCGTCGAAGCAGACCGGCTCGTCCGCCCGCGCCCCACCGGATTCGCGAAAGATTTGCGCGGTCTGGAAGGCCCGCAAATAGGGAGAGGACAGCAGGATTTCGGGACGGTGATCCTCCGCGGCGCTGGCGAACCAGTGGCCCAGGGCCTGCGCCTGCGCCCGCCCCAATTCGCTCAAGGGCACATCGGCATCGCGCACGGACAATTCGATGCGGTCGGATTGCGCCTCTGTCGCGGCATCACGGGCCACGTTGCCGGCGCTCTGGCCGTGCCGGACGATGATGAGCTGTCGTGGCCAATGAAGCGATTGCACGAGAATGGCGCCCTTTCATGCCGCTTGGTACAGGCATGAAGAACGGCTCCCCCGCGGCTTTGATCCCTGCCGTGGCGCTTCGGTCTGCTACGGTCGAAGTCCAGGCGCGCAAGATCGCCGCCCGTCATAGGCAAAATTCGTGGGAAGGTGTTCAGGTAGAGGGCAAGCCGATGACGTTGCCGCACAACTTCGCCGCTGAAGGCGAAAGTGGTGACCCCTACGGGAATCGAACCCGTGTTTCAGCCGTGAAAGGGCCGCGTCCTAACCGCTAGACGAAGGGGCCACATGCAG
>DATEDR010000274.1:0-3882 GCA_035281605.1 Sphingobium sp. | reverse complement strand
CTAAGGGCCGCCTCCTACCAAGGCACCGGCCCCGCCGGTTCCCGGAAAATGTGCGGTCGTGGCGGAATTGGTAGACGCGCAACGTTGAGGTCGTTGTGGCCGAAAGGCCGTGGAAGTTCGAGTCTTCTCGACCGCACCATTTTCCCTGATGCTTCCCGAAGTCGCGAACAAGGCCGCTTCGCGGCAACGACCGCGCTGGGACTTTGCTTCCGCCATCTTGCCCTCCGGCGCCCCGTCACCCATTTTCCCCTTGCCCCGCGCGCGAAGCCATGCACAAAGCCTGCCAATTGCCGCGGCGCAGCTTTTGTTTTACCTGCGTTCAGCCATGTGGCAGCAAGGATGAAGAATGGACGACGTGACGATCCAGGACAGAACAGCCCCGGCATCGCCCCTTTCGCCCCATGAGGTTGGCGAAGGCCTGTCCGTCATCTCTATCGCCAAAAGCTACGACAAGCGGCCCGTCCTGACCGATGTGTCGCTGACCGTGGGCAAGGGCGAGGTGGTCGGGCTGCTTGGCCCCAACGGGGCGGGCAAGACCACCTGTTTCTATTCGGTGATGGGGCTGGTGCGCCCCGATCATGGCCGCATCATCCTGGACGGGCAGGATATTACCGGCCTGCCCATGTATCGCCGGTCGATCCTGGGTCTGGGCTATCTGCCGCAGGAGACGTCGATCTTTCGCGGCCTCACTGTGGCGCAGAATATCGGCGCGGTGCTGGAGCTGGCGGAGCCGGACAAGGCGGCGCGGCATGCCCGGCTGGAGCAGTTGCTCGACGAGTTCGGCCTCACCCGGCTCCGCGATTCCTCTGCCATGGCACTGTCGGGCGGCGAGCGGCGCCGCTGCGAAATCGCGCGCGCGCTGGCGGCCAACCCCTCCATCGTGCTGCTGGACGAGCCCTTCGCCGGTATCGACCCGCTGTCGATTGCCGACATTCGCGATCTGGTGAAGCAATTGAAGACGCGCGGCATCGGCGTTCTCATCACCGACCATAATGTGCGGGAGACGCTGGAAATCGTCGACCGCGCCTGCATCATCTATGGCGGTCAGGTGCTGTTCGCGGGCAGTCCCACTGAACTGGTCGCCAATGCCGATGTGCGGCGGCTCTATCTTGGCGAGAATTTCTCGCTCTGACATGGCGGCTGACCGGTCCCTTGCAGATGACGGCGGGGAACAAGGCTGATGGCGCTCGGCCCGCGCCTCGACATCCGGCAAAGCCAGTCGCTGGTGATGACGCCGCAGCTCCAGCAGGCGATAAAGCTGCTGGCGCTGAGCAATCTGGAGATTGACGCCTTCGTCGCCGGCGAGCTGGAAAAGAATCCGCTGCTGGAAACCGCCGTGCCGATCGATCCGCCGCCGGCGGATGGCATCGACGCCAATGTGGATCGGCCCATGCTGGCGTCGGAATCGGGCGCCGCCGACGCGTTGATCGGACAGGGCAGGGGCGAAGCCGACGCGCCGCTGGACGTCGATTATGGCGCGGAGACCTTCATTGACGATGGGCCGGGCGATCGCGTCGCCACGGTCGGCGCCGGCAACATGGAAATGGTTGCCGCAGGCGGGGGCGAGGCGGTTGACTTCGACAGTTTCGCCAATGCCGAACCGGGTCTGCAGGAACATCTGATGGACCAGGCGCGCAGCGCCCTGTCCGGCATGGATCTGCTGATCGCGACCCAATTGATCGGCCAGATCGACGAAGCGGGCTATCTGGAGGCGAAGCTGCTGGAGATGGCGCATGGACTGGGCGTGCCGCTGGCGCAGGTGGAACGGGTGCTGGCCGTCATACAGAGCTTCGATCCGACCGGTGTCGGCGCCAGATCGCTGGCGGAATGCCTGGCCCTGCAGGCGAAGGAGGCGGACCGCCACGATCCCTGCATGGCGAAGCTGCTCGCCAATCTAGACTTGCTGGCGAAGGGGGCGCTGCCCCAGCTGCGCCGGATCTGCGGCGTCGATGAGGAGGATATGGCGGACATGATCCGCGAACTGCGCGGCTATGATCCCAAGCCCGGCCTGCGCTATTCCAGCGAGCGCGCCGCGCCCGTGACGCCCGACCTGTTCGTCAATCCGACGCGCGGGGGTTGGTCGATCGAGATCAACGCCGCCACTCTGCCTCGGCTGCTGGTCAATCGCAGCTATTATGCGGAACTGACGTCGGGGCCGCAGGACAAGACGTCGAAGGCGTGGCTGACCGACTGCCTTGCCAGCGCCAACTGGTTGGTGAAAGCGCTGGACCAGAGGCAGAAGACGATCATCAAGGTCGCGGGCGAGATCGTGCGACGCCAGGAGGATTTCTTCCGCAAGGGGGTAGCGCATCTGAAACCGCTGACGCTGAAGACCGTGGCGGAGGCGATCGGCATGCATGAATCGACCGTCAGCCGGGTGACGTCCAACAAATATCTGGCCTGTCCGCGCGGGGTCTATGAACTGAAATATTTCTTCAGCAGCGGGGTGGCGGCGGCGGATGGGGGCGGCGCGGTGTCGGCCGAGGCGGTGAAGAGCCACATCAAGGCGCTCATCGCGGCGGAAACGCCAGACGCCATCCTGTCGGACGATACGCTCGTCGACCTGCTGCGCGGCAAGGGCATGGACATAGCGCGGCGCACGGTGGCGAAATATCGGGAGGCCATGGGGATAGGCTCTTCGGTGCAGCGGCGGCGCCAGAAGGCACTCCGGGGGCAGGCAGCCTGAAGCCCGGCCTCCCTCAGACTAGCCCCAGCCTCGTCAGCTCTCCCAGCAAGGCCGGCGGCATGGCGTCGAGATCGTCCGCTTCGCCCGCCCCCAGGTCCGGCGGCGCGTCCTGACCCTCCAGATAACGCCAGCCCTGATGCGCGCGTTTCGGCATGGAGCGGACCGCGATCAGGCGCGGCTCCAGCCTGATCCAGAAGCGGCCCTGCCCGGTTTCCTGAAAGCCGATGATCGGGCTGCGTCCGACCAGCGTGTGACTATGGATCCAGTAGAGGGAGCCGCCCTCCATTTCCGCGACCCGCTTGGGTAGGTAGCGGGTGGTAAGGCGCGCCTCGTCGGCATGGCTTTCGAGCCATGCGCGCAACGTCGCGGGGCTTTCCGCGCCGAAAGCGATCTTGGTGAGATGGAGCGGCACGTCCCCCAAGATGGGCGCGCCAGCCTGCCAGTCAATGCTTTTCAGCCGGTCAATCCTGCCAGCGTGGCAAGGCCGAGGAAGGCGAGGAAGCCCATCGAATCCGTGATCATCGTCACGAAGATGGAAGAGGCGACGGCGGGGTCGAGATTGACCCGGTCGAAGGCCAGCGGCACGGCGGCGCCCGCCAGTCCCGCCGTCACGATATTGGTCATCATCGCCGCAGCGATCACGCCGCCCAACTGCGCATTCTGGAAGACGAGGCCGACGCCGATGCCCAGCACCACGGCCACGGTGCAGCCGTTGAGCAGCGCCACGCGGATTTCGCGCACTATGGTTCGGCGGGTGTTGGTGCCGGTGATCTGGTTGGTGGCGAGCGCGCGAACGGTGACCGCCATGGTCTGGCTGCCCGCATTGCCGCCGACGCCCGCGACGATCGGCATCAGCGTGGCGAGCGCCACCATCTTTTCAATCGTGCCTTCGAATATGCCGATGATCGAGGAGGCGACGAGTGCCGTCACAAGGTTGGTGAGAAGCCAGCGCACGCGGGCGCGATAGCTGTCCATCACCGGTTCGTTGATGTCGCCGTCGCCCGCGCCCGACAGGCGGAGGATGTCTTCGCCCGCCTCTTCGGAAATGATGTGGACGACGTCATCGACCGTGATCATGCCGACCAGCCGGCCCGCCTTGTCGACGACGGCGGCAGAAATCAGCGCATATTTCTGGAATCGCAGCGCGACCTCTTCCTGGTCCATGTCGATCGGAATCAGCGTCTGTTCGCGCTTCA
>DATEDR010000273.1:0-3564 GCA_035281605.1 Sphingobium sp. | reverse complement strand
TCAGCCTGGTCAAAGATCCGGTCGACGATATAGAAGCGATCCCTGAGCCGATAATTGACGAGCTGTGCCTCCCCCTTGCCAGCGACCAGAAATAGCGGCGGCGCATCGCCAACGGCAATCGTCGCCGGAAACTCGATGTAGGTCAGGCGACCGTCATCAAAAGCGCGAAGCGGACGCCATGTCGGCGTATCACCTGAAATCACATAATTGAAATGCAGCTGCTCGACCTGAATGCCTGCCGCAATGGGTTCGGCGGCACGGGCAGCGTCATTCGCGCGACGCAAAGCCAGCAAGGCATCTTCAGGATAGCTCCACGAAATACCCGTAAGCGCAGTTCGTCCGGTGCTGACCAGCGCGAGATGATAGGCACGGCGATCGGTCGTAATCAGAAGATTGGTCGACAGGCCCGTCAGGCTGGGCTTGACCAATATATGAGTCCGCTTGGTCGCTCCATTGCCGCTGGACGTATCGCCTATGACCCAGCGAACGGTATCACCGCTTGCGACGGAGACGAGCATTTCCCCCTGCTCCAGCGCGATGTCCGTTATCCGTTCGGGCGCGGTGATCAGCTTGTAGATCGTCCCCGCCGAATAAGGATAGACCTGTACCGCATTCAGGAATGCATCGGTTTTGGGGGCCAAGGTGGCATGGCGATTGGCGAGTTCGACATTTGCCAAGCCGCGATTCTGCGCCTGCGCCGACCTGTTTCCCCCATCGGCAATGGCGGGCGATGCGATCATGGTCAGCATGGCAAACGAAATGGTTGATTTATGGATCATGGCTGCGCCTCCATCCTGTCGGCCGATGGGTTGGAAATGGCTGTTGCCGCCGCTGTCCGGGACGGGGCCGATCGTACCTGGGTGGCGTCGCCCTCGATCTCCCGGCTCCAGTCAATCGCATCGACATAGATGCCGAGCGGATTACGGCGGAGATCATCGGCGGTTCGCGGAACCTTGGTGACGATGGTCAATATCGCCGTCCAGCGCAACGAGCCCGCCTGGCTTCCCCGCTCATATTCGCTCTCGGTCCATTTCACCTGAAAGGATCTGTTCGACGCGCGCAGGACGCTCGTCACCTGCACCGAAGCCGTCTGTTCGCCGATCCGGGAGAAGGGTTGCCGCGCCCGCGCATATTCCCCGAGGAATATGGCGCCCCGTTCGCTGGCAAAATCATAGGCCTGCAACCAGTTCCGGCGCATCAGTACAGGATCGAGCGACACGCCGCGCACATTCTCTATGAAGCGCGCCAGCTGATAGGCAATTTGCGGATCGGTAGGCTGATAGTCGGCCTCGACCTGCGACACCGCCCTCGCCTCACCCAGTCGATCCACCTCGACGACATAGGGCACCACCCGGCTTTGCAGCGATTGCCAGATCAGGCCTGACGCCATCGCGCTCGACAAGGCCAACGTACCGAAAGCCATCAATCGCCAGTTCCGCGCCTGCACGCGCGCGCTCCCGATCCGTTCGTCCCAGAGCTGACCCGCACGCTGATAAGGCGTTTCGGGCGCGGGAGTCTGACCATAGCGCTGGACTGCTCGTCGAAAGATCATCTCAGTCGTCCTTTTCGTGAATGTCGGGGGTGACGGACGCGCCGCCACGATCGCCTTCCTTCAAGGTCTGCGCGGCAAGGTGACGGTGATGACGCCCGTCCTGACGGCGTTGCATCGCCTGCGCCCAGTCCGGTATATCTCCCCGCTGCGCCGCAGATGATTTTTCACCGCCAGTGCCCAGCGCCGACCAGGCCGCCTCCCGCCCCCGCTCGGCGGCGGCGGCGATACCCAAACTGCTTGCCGCCTTGTTGCGAACGGCATGGCCGGCTGCCTTGACGACGCCGCCCAATCCGGCGGCCATGCCCGAAGAGCCAGACGTCTCCTGGCCTAGCTTGTAGGATGCCTGCGCTGCCGACCCCATCATGGTGCCGGCCCGGATCGCGGACAGTGCCCCACCGGCAAGCGCACGGCCGCCACCGATCGCTGCGGCACCGCCGAGAGCCGCGACCCCGGCAGCACCAGCCGCGCTGCCAACGGCGGCGCCCGCTCCCAATTGCGGCGCTCCGGCTGCGAGACCCGATGCCATGGCCGGCGCAAAGATACCGAGGCCAAACAGGGCGAGTGCCGCAAGCACCAGGCTCATGGCGGCGCCGATATCGGGTTCCTGGCCCTTTAGGGCGCCAACCATCTGCGAAAAGAAGCTGGAGCCGATCCCGACGATCACGCCCAGCACCATGACCTTGATGCCGGAACTCACGACATGACCCAGCACGCGTTCAGCGAGGAAGCTCGTGCGGTTCCAGAGCGCGAAGGGAATGAGGATGAAACCCGCCAGCGACACGAGCTTGAACTCGATCACGGTGACGAACATCTGCACCGCAAGGATGAAAAAGGCGAGAATGACGATCACCCAGGCGAACAGCAATATGGCGATCGTCAGGAAATTGTCGAAGAAGCTGGTAAACCCCATCAGATCGGATGCCTGGTCGAGCAGCGGCCACGCCGCCTCGAAACCGGCTCCGGCCAGCCTTCCTGGCTTCAGCAGATCCTCCGCCGAGATGCTGCCTCCACCCGCCGTCAGCCCGGCGGCGGCAAAGGAACGGAAGATGATTTCGGAAAGAGAGGAGAAGCTGTTGATGATGAAGGCAAAGGCGCCAACGAAGAGGATCTTCTTCAGGAACCGCCCAATCACATCCTGCTCGCCGCCCATCGCCCAGAAAAGCCCTGCGAGGGTCATGTCGATGCCGATCAGTGTCGCCGTCAAAAACCGCACATCACCGCCCAGCAGGCCGAAGCCGCTGTCGATATAGGCGATGAAGGCCGCGAGAAATTGGTCGATGACATTGAGATCATTCATGAGACAGGGTCCTCATGGACTTTGGTGTCGCGGAGCCCCGCTGCGAGAGGGGCTGTTGATGAGCGAGGCTCCGCGACGAGGCAGCGTCCGGCCGTGGGGGAGCGGTGGGACCGGCGCTGCCTCATCTCAATTTCGGTTGTAGGCTGAGCCCGATCCGAGAAACTGTTTGGTCGCCGCCCGACCGTCGGCCTCGGCCTGAATCCGGCGCGCCTCCTCGACCGCCTGCGCACGGAAATGCGCGGCCATCATGTTCTGGATCTGGAGCTGCTGCTTGGTGGCCAATGCCAGCAATTGGTTGGTCGCCTGAGCCGCCTGCAACGCACCCTCGGCGCCCTGGCTCTTCCCCACCAGCGTTTCAATAATGGCAGCGTCATTGGTGACATTGCCGACGACCTGCGACTGGATGCGCATGCTCTGCTGATAGGCTTGCCTGGCAGCGTCAAAACGCGCCCGCGCCGATGCCAGGCGTTCGTCGCTCCGCATCACCACTTCATAATTGTCCGGAAAGAGACGCTTTAACTGCGCATCGAGCGTGTCGATCCGAAAGTCGATGCCCTGAGCGGTCACCATCAATTGATCGACGGCGCGCAATTTATTCGTCAGCTCGGTGAGTTCGGGAAAGCTGATGCGGCTCAGATTCTTCGCCATGTTGGTCAGCATCGACGCTTCATTCTGGAGCGACTGGATCTGCTGGTTGATCTGCTGGAGCGTTCGG
>DATEDR010000272.1:0-4661 GCA_035281605.1 Sphingobium sp. | reverse complement strand
TCGGAGATCAGCGACACGTTCTGCAGGTTGGGCAGGAACACACGCTTGGTCTTGTTATTGGCGTGGGACACGTTGTGACCCACCTGGCGGCCCTTGCCGGTCAGCTCGCAGATGCGCGACATAGTCAATCAACCTTTGAATTCGTGTTCGTTCGGAAAGCGGCGCCGATAGCGGGATTCCTCCCCCTCGTCAACCCGCCGGAACCCGGCGAGCCGGTCGCTTTCGCAACCCTTCCCCGCCCGGAGCGTTTCCCGTCCCTATCCCATAGGAGAGCGAAATGCGACTCATTGGTGGCCTGTTGCTGATCGTGCTGCTGATCCTCGCCGCTGGCATCGCCACCGGCTTCATCGACCTGCAGCGGACGCAGGAAGGCAGTCTGCCCAAGATCGCCGTGGAAGGCGGGCAATTGCCCAAATTCCAGGCGGATGTTGCGAAGGTAGAGGTCGGCACGCGCAACGAGACGGTCGAAGTGCCGACGGTGGACGTCAAGAAGCCCTGATCCTTTCTCAAGCCCTGATCGTTTCTCGCCGGCCGATCATGCTATAGGGGCGGGGCCATGGCCTCGCCCTTTCCCCTTCCTGACCCGATGCGCCGCGCGCTGGACCTTGCCCGTGCGGCGGAAGCTGCGGGCGAAGTTCCGATCGGCGCGGTCGTGACGTTGGATGGCCGCGTGCTGGGCGAGGGCGAAAATCGAAACCGCCGCGATCGGGATCCGACTGCCCATGCGGAGATTGTCGCCCTGCGCGAAGCGGCTGCGCGGATCGGCGACTTTCGACTCACCGGATGCGACCTGTGGGTGACGCTGGAGCCCTGCCCGATGTGCGCCGGCGCCATCTCCCATGCCCGGATCGCCCGCCTCTATTATGCGGCCCCCGATCCCAAGGGCGGGGCGATAGAACAGGGGCCGCGCCTTTTCACCCAGCCGCAATGCCTGCATCGGCCCGAAGTCTATGGCGGCCTGGCCGAAGCCGAGGCATCAGCGCTGCTGCGCGACTTCTTCGTGGCCCGGCGCTGAATAATCGATGCGGTAGAGCGTATAAGGCAGCGTCAGGCCGGTCCTGAGCGGCACCGGACGCAGCCATGACGGCACGTCGCCCCGCATCAGTCCGGCATAAAAGCCCCTGGGGCTGCGCGCCTGATAGACCGTGCCCTCGGGGAACCCGGGGCAGATCAGCAGATAGGCGGCATGATGCCGCGCGGCGACGTCACGGAAGGCGTCTGACGGACCATCAAAGGCGTGATGGACGTCCAATATCACCTTGCCATTGCGATGATAGGGGCCGGCAATGGCGCTGTGGTGGGTCGTCGCGATGATGCGCGGGCCAAGGTCGACCATGGTGAAGATGGTCGCGGGCGGCAGTTGGTTCAGCACCGCGAGCGCCGGCTGCGTGCGGCAACGGCCATTGGCCTTGTTGATCGCTTGCAACCTTGCCTTGGCGCCCGGACGCGCGGGCTTGCGCGCCTCACCCGTCACGCGCGCCCACAGCTGGTTGAACTGGGGATAGAGCGGCGTCGCGAACGCCGCCACGGCAAGGAGGGCCGCGCCCACCAGCCCCAGCACCTTCACCAGCGGGCGGCCGGTCCAGATCGCGCGCAGGACGCGATGCGCGGCCCAGGCGGCGGGCGGGATCGCCAGCAGTTGCGCCGCCGGCCCGGCGCGCAGTTGCCAGAAGAGCAAGGCGGTGGAAAAGAGCATCATGAGGCCCACCGTGCTCCAGGCCCAGAGCCGGTCGCTGTCTCGCCGCGCCTCCCACAAGGCCCAGATCAAGCCGAACAGCCCCGCCACCGGAATAGCCATCAGCGGCACGACCAGGCTGCGCGCCTGCGCAGTGATGGGTTTCGCCTCCCGGATGTTGGCGAGCCAGAGCCGCTGCAGTTCGGGCGATATCTGGTAGGCGCCCGTCAGGCACTGCGGCCAGCTTATCCAGGCAAAGGCCGCCACTGCGGCTCCGACGAGGATGCCGGCGCCAAGCCGTGCGGGCCAGCTGCGCAGGGGGAGCAGCGCGAGCAGCGTCATGCCCGCTCCTGTTGCCGCGAAGATCGCGACCCAGATGGGCGAGATCGCATCGCACACCATATGCCGGTTGGCATAGCTGGCGAAGATCAGGAACAGGACGGAGATCGCGCCGGCAAGGCTGAGCGCGTAAGGGAGCATGCGTCGGGCCGCGCCCTCCTTGAACACCCAACGCAGCGCGATGAGCGCGCCGCCCGCGGCCAGATAGACGATCATCTCCATGCCGATCGCGATCGACAGGGCGCTCGCCACCCCCGCGGTGATCCCGCCGCGCAGCCAGTTGCGGTCGATGAGCCCCGCCAGCATCACCACGGTCAGCGCCAGCTGCCATCCATGATGGTCGATCCGCATCGGCACGAACATGCTGATGCCCATCTGCGCGGCGAAGGGGGCTAGCGCAGCGAGGATCCAGCCGCTGCCTCCGGCAAGCCGCCGCGCAATGGAACCGAGCGCAAGCATCAGCGGGAGCAACGGCAGCGTCGGCGCGATCCCGCAGGCCAGCCGGTCGGCCAGCCCTTGATCCAGAAATGCCCGAAAGAACAGCATCAGCCCGGCAAGCGGCAGGTCCACCAGCCGCGACCAGTGGATATCGAAGCCAGCCGGCGGGTCCAGCCGATATTGCCGCAGGTCGTACCAGCCCTGCCCGGCCAGCCAGTCCCTTACCTGTACGAAGCGGATATTATCGTCCGTGTCGTTCAGCGTCAGCCAGTGGATCGAGGCCCAGCGCGAATAGAGCAGCCAGGTGACGGCGACCACCCACATCAGGAAGGTCAGCCATTTCCAATGCTCTTCCGCCCATGCCAGCATACCGGTCAGGATGCGGGTCGCACGACCGCGTGAGCTATCGCCGCTTTGCAAGATCATGGGCGGTGGATTAGAGGCTCTGCATCAAAGCGCAACGGGGCAAGCCATGAAATTCCTGTCATCCCTGCCGCCTGAACGGCAGGCCCTGCTGTGGCAGATCGCGCGCTATGGCGTAAGCGGCCTGTTCATCACGGCTTGCCAGGCGGTAATCTATTGGACGCTCGCCGCACCCGTGGGCCTGCATCCGCAGCTGGCGAACGGCATCGGCTATCTGGCGGCGGTGATGATCGGCTATGTCACCCACAGCGCCTTCACCTTCCGCGGCCATGGCGGGCGGGACAATCAGGCCGCGCGCGGCGTGAAGTTCGTCGCGGTCTCGCTGGTCAGCTACGCGCTCAACGCACTTTGGGTGTTCCTGTGCGTCACCCATATGCAATGGCCGGAATGGTCCCCCATCCCGGCCATGCTGTTCGTGACGCCCGCCGTGGTGTTCGGGCTCAACCGGCAATGGGTGTTTCGGTAGCGGCGAAGTGTCCTGCGAAGGCAGGCACCCAGTTCCGCCGCCCGTCGACATTCGCACCGCTTCAACTGGGCTCCTGCCTGTGCAGGAGCACGGCAGGTTATTGGGCGATATCGTCGAACAGATCATGCCAATCGGGATTCACCTGCTCGATCAGCCGTAGCTTCCACCCACGCTTCCATTTCTTCATCTGCAACTCGCGCAAACGCGCCTCCTGCAGATCATCATGCGCTTCATACCAGACCAGAAACCGACAGCCATAACGCGACGAAAACTCCCCGCCAAAGCCGTTGCGATGCTGCCAAGCCCGCTGCACCAAGTCGCTGGTCACACCAAGGTGGAGCGTCCCATTGCGACCACTCGCCATAAGATAGACGTAACCAGGCTTGCTCACGACCCGGCTCTACCGCGTTCCTGCGAAGGCAGGAACCCAGTCCGGCCGTTCGATCATAATCGCAGCGCCGCGACGAATGCTCCTGCCTCCGCAAAAACACTCAAGATCAATGCACGAAACGCGCCACCACGTCGCGATAGGAACGGCTGACCTTCACCTGAGCGCCGGACTCCAACACCAGGAAGCATTCGCCATTGGTGTGGGGCTTCACCTGCCGCACCTGGCTCAGGTTCACGATGGTCGATCGGTGCACCCGCTGGAAATTGCGCGGATCGAGCCGCTTTTCTAAGTCCTTCATCGTCTCGCGCAGGATCAGAGAATTGTCGGCGGTGTAGATGCACATATAGTCGCCCGCCGCGTCGATCCGCTCGATTGAATCCACGTCGACGCGGAAAATCTGGCCGCGATCCTTGATGTTGATGAGCTTTTCGAAGCGGTTGGACGCCGGCGCATCCTCGTCGCCGCCCGCAGCGTTGAAGTCGTTCATCGCATCGGGCGCGACCTCGGCCAGCACCTCGCGCAGCTTTTCCGCCTCCTGCACCTGGCGCTTTTCCGAAAGGCGCTGGCGCACGCGGTCGAGCGCGTCGGCCAGGCGGCCCTCATCCACGGGTTTCATCAGATAGTCGACCGCTTGCGCCTCGAACGCGCGGATCGCATGGTCGCTATAGGCAGTGCAGAAGATGAACAGCGGCGGTTCGACCTCCATAAGCCCCTGGACGACCGAAAAGCCGTCGAATCCGGGCATCTGAATGTCGAGGAACACAAGGTCGGGTTTATGCGTCTTGATCGCTCGGATGGCTTCGCGGCCGTTCGAGCAGGTTTCTACGATTTCGACATCCTCATGCGCTTCCAGACGCAGCTTGAGGCCTTGGATAGCCAGGCTTTCGTCGTCGACGAGGATTGTTCTGATGGTCATGCGGCCACTTTCG
>DATEDR010000271.1:0-3884 GCA_035281605.1 Sphingobium sp. | reverse complement strand
GCCGTGATCGACGACAGCGAAAAGCATCGCGGCCATGCCGGCCATGACGGATCAGGCGAAAGCCACTTCACGGTGGACATCGTGTCGGATCAATTTGTCGGCCAGAATCGCGTCGCGCGGCAGCGGCTGGTCAATGCCGCGCTCGCCGACCTGCTGCGCGACAAGGTGCACGCGCTGGCGATCAAGGCCCGCGCGCCCGGCGAGGGCTGAGCCCCCGACCGGATTTCGCGCGTTCTGCCGTCGCGGCGGTGGCGGAAGGAGCGAGTCCATGCCCTATGACTTATGGTATTGGCCCGGCATCGCTGGCCGAGGCGAATTCGTCCGGCTGACGCTGGAGGCGTGCGGCATTTCCTATCGGGATCGGGCGCGGACGGATGGAGAAAAGGCGCTGATTGCCGACATGGCGCGGCATGACGCCGGCCCCGCCTTCGCGCCGCCTTATCTAACGACCGACGACGGCACCATCGCCCAGACCGCGAACATCCTTTTCTATCTTGCCGACCGGCATGATTGCGGTCCGTCCGAAGCGAAGGCGCGCTATTGGCTGTCGCAGGTGCAGCTGACCATCATGGACATGGTGGCCGAAGCGCACAACGCGCACCATCCCGTCGCCGCGAGCCTCTATCATGAAGAGCAGAAGCCCGAAGCCCTCCGCGCGGCGCAGGCCTTCCGCATGGAGCGCATTGCCAAATATATCGCCTATTTCGATCGGGCGCTGGGCGCGGAACCGGGCGACTGGCTGGCCGGTTCGCGCTGGAGCTATGCCGATCTCTCCCTTTTTCACTTGGTCGCGGGGCTGCACTATGCCTTTCCCTTGCGCATGGCGACGCTGGCCGGCGAGCACCCCCGGGTCGAGGCCCTGCACGAACGGGTCGCCAAGCTGCCCGAGTTGCAGGACTATTTGGGCAGCAGCCGCCGGCTCCCCTTCAACAACCAGGATGTTTTCCGCCACTATCCCGACCTGGACGCGCCCTGACTGAAGAACTCCGCGATCAGGGGAGCAGCGGTCAGCCGCCGCTCGTCACTGCACGAAGGACAGGGACAGATTTTCCGCATTTTTCGGGATGTCGATGCGGCTTTCGTTGATCGATGCTTCCTCGCCGGGCTTGAGCTTCGCGCGATCCGCCTTCGTCGTCCAGCTGAAGACCAGGCGGTTCTGCCGGTCGCGCAGCTGCACCAGGACCGGCGGCACCGGCAGGCTTTCCTTGCCGCTGTTCACGATGCGCGCGCCAAACGCGAAATATTCTTCGCCGGTGGGCAGCTTGCGGCGCTCCGCCGGCTTGGAGAGGTAAAAGAGCAGGTCCGGATCGCCTTCCTCCGCGACAAGGCCCAGATTGACCGCCCAGCTGGGCGTTCCGAAATACCAGAGCGCGCCGCCAGCTGCCGCCACGACCAGGAAGAAGCCGGCGGCCGCATAGGTCCACAGCTTGAGCGGATTGCGTCGGGGCTTGGCGGGCGGGGCATAGCTGTCTTCCGCCGCTTCGCGCGATTGGCCGTAGACGTCGTCGAACCGATAATCCGCCACGGCCGCTTCCCGATCAAGCGCTTCGTCCGAAGCGACATCGGCCTGGGGCGCGGCCTCTATGACCTGCTCGGCTGCCGGAACCATCGGGCGTGGCGGGGGAGGGGGCGGCGGCGGATCGGCAGGCGCGGGCTCAGAGCGCGGTGCGGCGGGCGCTCCTGCCGTAGTGGCCAGCGCCTCTTCCCTCTGCGGGAGGACGGCGCCCTCCTGGAACCAGCTATGTTTGCAGGAGGCGCAGCGAACCTGGCGGCCATTGGGGCCGACGGCGCTGTCCGGCACAATATAGCGCGTGGCGCAATTGGGACACACCAGGATCATGTCGCTTCATAGGCATGCCTTCGACTCGAGGGCAAGCGGCATTGATTACGGGCGTTCATCGTGCCGCGACTCGCCGGTTTCGGTGCCATGGGCTTTACGCCTGCCTGCCCGCTGTGCCATGGCTGTGGTCAAGGGGCAGCAGGGAGCGCGCGGGCGCAAAATCATCGGTCATGTCAGCCATCGTCCAGTTCGAAAATGTCGGCCTGCGCTATGGTCTGGACAGCGAGACTCTGTCGGATGTCAGCTTTTCGCTGCACGGCGGCGGCTTCTATTTCCTGACCGGCGCCTCGGGCGCGGGCAAGACCTCACTGCTGAAGCTGCTCTATTTGGCGCAGCGGCCCAGCCGTGGCGTCATCCGCCTGTTCGGCGAGGATGTCGTGACGCTGCCGCGCAGGCGCCTCCCCGGATTTCGCCGCCGCATCGGCGTGGTGTTCCAGGACTTCCGACTGGTGCCCCACCTGTCCGCTTATGACAATATCGCGCTGCCGTTGCGGGTCGCGGGCATGGCGGAAAGCGAGATCGACGCCTCGGTCAGCGAGATGCTGAACTGGGTGGGACTTGGCGACCGGGGCCAGACGCGTCCGGCGACGCTGTCGGGCGGCGAGCAGCAGCGCGTCGCAATTGCCCGCGCCGTGATCGGCAGGCCCGAGATCCTGGTCGCGGACGAACCCACCGGCAATGTCGACGCCGACATGGCCCGCCGCCTTTTGACCCTGTTCGAAGCGCTCAACCGCCTGGGCACCACCATCGTTGTCGCCACGCACGACCTGCCCCTGATCGGCCAGGTGGAAGGGGCGCAGATGATGCGGCTCGACCGGGGACGCCTGTCCGACCCGACCGGCTCGCTGCGCTATCCTCCTCGCCCGCAAGGGGCCGTGGCGTCATGAACGGCGCCGATCGCCGCGCCGCCGCTGCCGCCAGGAACCGGCTGCTGCCCGAAGGGCGCGTCGCCGGGCCAATGCCCTGGGTCATCGCCATCATGATGTTCCTGACGGTGCTGGCCGCTGCCGCGGGCCTCGGCATGGGTTCCGCGGTCCAGGCGGTGGGCAGCGACCTGGCCGGCCGGGCCACGGTGCAGATCGTGGAGGCCAATGCCGATCTGCGCGAAAGCCTGAGTGGCGGGGCTGCGCGGCTGCTGCGGGCGTCCCCGCTGGTGAGCGGGGTCCATCCCGTCGATCCGGTCGCGCTCGCCGACCAGATCCGGCCCTGGCTGGGCGCGGATGCGGCCAGCGGCGACCTGCCGGTCCCCGCGCTCATCGACGTCGAACTGACCCCCGGCGCCACCCGTGCCAAGATCGACCGCCTGCGCGGCCAGCTCGAAACCCTGTCCCCCCGAATACGGATCGAACCGCACGCGGCCTTTCTCCAGCCGCTCGGCCGTCTGCTGACCGCGCTCGGCGGGCTGGCGGCGGGGATCGTGCTGCTGATGGCGCTGGCGACGGCGTCCATCGTGGTGCTGGCGGCGCGGGCCGCGCATGACAGCCATCGCGGCACCATCGACGTGCTGCACCTGATGGGCGCGACCGACGTGCAGATCGCCCGCTTGTTCCAACGTCGCATCGGGCTCGACGCGCTGTTCGGCGGGGCTTTGGGCTTCGTGATGGCGTTGCTCGTCATCATTCTGCTGGGCGCGCGCCTTTCCGAGACCGGATCGGACCTGCTCGCCGCGATCCGCCTGCCGTGGACCAGCTGGATCATCCTGGCCGCGCTCCCGGTGAGCGGCGTCCTGCTTGCGACGCTCGCGGCGCGCTGGACCGTGTTGCGGGCGTTGGGGCGGCTGCTGTGATCGTCCGTCTCTTCGCCGTAACGTTGCTTGCCTGGATGCTCGGCTTCGCCTGGTTCGCCATCTTCCTGCCGCAGCCGCTCGACGGGCGGCCAACCGACGCGATCGTCGTCCTGACCGGCGGCGCGGGCCGGATCGACCGGGGCCTCGTGCTGCTGCAGGAGGGCGCGGCGCGACGCATGCTGATTTCCGGTGTCGACCGCTCGGTCCGCCCATCTGAACTCGCGGCGCGCTATGAAGCGCCCGAGCGGCTCTTTTCCT
>DATEDR010000270.1:0-12948 GCA_035281605.1 Sphingobium sp. | reverse complement strand
ATGTGATCCTTGCTGCTGCCGGTACGTTCCAGCAGCGCGTCGATTTCGGCGAGGACCTCTTGCGTCTGCTTGGTGATGCTTTCCCCTGCCGTGCCCACCTGGCCGGCGAGATAGATGGTGTCGCCGTGGATCACGGCCTCGCTCATGCGCGGGCCCTGGTCGATGCGGGTGATGGTCATGATTAGCTCCTCATTAAACATGCTTCTGAGTTCGGAAACTTTGGCGGTGGCGTGGCTCCGCCCGATTGCGCTGATAGCGGGTGCGCGTCAGGTCGCGCTAGAGGCGACGCGCGACGGCACCAGCGGTCCAGCCCATTCCGACCGCGAGCGCCATGGCGGTGAGGCCATAGAGGAAGGGCCATTCATCGGCAGCCACGGCCATGAAACGCTCGAACCCCGATTTTCGGATGGTGATGTCGCGCACCGCGGCGGCGACGACGCGGCCGTCCTGCACCAGGAAGGTTTCGGCGGTGTAATCCCCCACGATCACGCGCGCCGACAGGGGCAGGCGGGCGCGATACAGGACGCCGTCCGTGATTTCCACCGTGCCCGGCCGCTCGACATAGAGGCCGGCGCGTTCGCGCAGGTCGATGAGTCCGGCCTGAAAGCGGTCCAGTTCCGCGCTTTCGTTCAACGAGGATGGGGAGAGCTGCAGCTTGTCGACGCCCATCTCATAGATGGCGGCGGTCCGCTCATCCACCACCTGCCGGATGGGGCGGGAGGACGCGAGAGCGTAGAAGCTGGGGGCGGAACGGAAACGAACAGTGTCCGCGTTGATCCAGATGCCGGCGACCTTCTGCTTTTCGCGCATCGTTATGGACTGGTCGGGGCCTTTCAGCACGACCACGATGTCGGCGGGTCTTTTGGGGCGACGGCCGTCGGGATAGACGATCGCGCCGAAGAGCAGGAGGTCGGCGCCAGTGAAGCTGTAGCGGATCTCCACCTCGCGCTGGGACACGTCGGGCACGAGGGTCGGGGCATTGGCCGCCGTCAGCAGGAGAAGAAATACAGGAGCGAGGCGCTTCATCGCAGCTCGACCGTATAGACTTCGTCGGGACGGAAGCCGAGGCCCAGCGCCATTCGGGCGGCCACCAGCAGGACGATGACGGCCAGGAGGATACGCAGATATTCCGGGCGCACCGTCATGGAGATGCGCGTTCCCACCTGCGCTCCGGTAACGCTGCCGATCAGCAGCAGCAACGCCAGGACGAGATCGACCGCCTTGGTGGTCATGGCGTGCATCATCGTCGTCGCCATGGTGACGAACAGGATCTGAAACAGCGAAGTGCCGACCACCGACTGGGTCGTCATGCCGAGCAGGTAGAGCATGGCCGGAACCAGGATGAAGCCGCCGCCCACGCCCAGCAGCATGGTGAGGATGCCCGTCGCCATGCCGAGCAGCAGCGGCGCGAGCGGCGAGATGTAGAGGCCGGATCTGTAGAAGCGCCAGCGCATCGGCAGGGCGGCGACCAGCGGATGATGGCGGCGCTTTCGGGCCGGGGCGCGCCGCCCGGTCTTCAGCGCGACCAGCGCCTGGATCGATTCCTTGGCCATCAGCGTGCCGATGCCGCCCAGCATCAGCACGTAAAGAATGCCGATAGCCGTATCGATCTGTCCGATGGACTGGAGCAGGCGGAACAGGGGGACGCCGATCCCCGCGCCGATCACGCCGCCGCCGATCAGCACGCCGCCCATGCGGAAATCGACCGTTCCCCGCGCCATATGGGTAAACACGCCCGAGACGCTGGCGCCCGTCACCTGGCTGGCGGCGGAGGCGGCTGCGACTGTGGGCGGGATGCCGTAAAAGATGAGCAGCGGGGTGGTAAGAAAGCCGCCGCCCACTCCGAACATGCCCGACAACAGGCCGACCACGCCGCCCAGGGCGATGATCACCAGCGCGTTCACCGACAGATTGGCGATGGGCAGGTAAAGATCCATGGATCTCCGGGGTTAAGCCCAATGTCGGTCAAGATAAAGGCGGCTACATGCCGCTGCGATCAAAAATCCGCGCCCAGGGTGACGGCAAGCCCTGAATTGGGCGCTGCGCGACCCGCGATCCGTTCGCGCCATTCGACGCTGAGCCGGGTGGCGACGCGCGGGAGGGGAAGGCGGACCTGGAGTTCGGGACCGATGTCGAGCCGCTCGACGCGGGGCTGGGCACCGCCCGACACGCTCGCGCCGAGGCGCAGCGGCGAATGGGCGAGCGGCGCCATAAGCGAGAATTTGCCATCGGCGAACAAATCCTTGTTCCGGAAGCCGACCATGCCCGCTTGTGCATACGCTTCAGCTTCCAGCCCGCGCGTGACGGGTGTCGGACCGAAGCCGCCGACGACCAGCAGGGTATTGGCATCGCGCGCGCCCTTGCCCAGGGCGATGCGCCGTTCCGCCGCCAGGCTGATCGGGATGGCGCGGACGGGCTGCCAGGCGATGCCGAGCGCGGCTTCAGGGGAAGCGGGGCGATCGAGCGCGCTGCTGACGCGGCCATAGGCGGCGGTGCGGCCAGGGGCGTGGGGCGTCAGGTCGTAGTCGAGGCGAAGGCCCACTTGCGATCCGCCGAGGCGTCCGGCAGTTGCCGCATTGGCCGACGTCGCGCTCCCATCGCGCCAGAGCGCCCAGATACTTCCACGCCACCGGTTTGATGTGGGCTGAGCATCCTGTGCGGGCGGCGCGACAGGGATTGCCGTCGGCACAGGGAGGGACGCAGGTGGTCGCGAGCCGCTTTCTGGCGCCGAGGCGTAGGCTGGTGGTGCCGCTGTTGTTGCGGTCGCGCGCCGGGCCGGCTTGGTGGGGCTAGCCGGCGCGCGCGATATGGGCGCCATGAGCGCGTGGGCGAGCAGCCGGGGTGCCGTGCGCGGCGCGTTCTCCCCCTTGGCCGCGGCGAGCGCCGGCTTGCCGGTCTCCGTCGCCTTCAGGGTGGCCTGCGCGGCGATTGCTGGTGTGAAATATTTTGCCAGCGCCAGCTTCTGCGGACTGGACGATGGCGGCAGCGCAGCCGGGCTTGATATGTCGAGCATGCCGCTCGCGACGCTGATAAGCCGGATGGCGGTCCAGCCGCCCATCAGGATGACAAAGAAACGAACCGGTCGCCCGCTGGCCACGCTGTTCATGCGCGATACTCCAGCTGGGGGAAGCGATGTTGCGTCTTGTCCCAGACCAGTGGCTTGCCGAACAGGGAATCCAGATAGCGCGATACGGCGCGGCGCGCGGCCAGCATCGCGATGAAATTGGCGAGAATTGTGCGCGGAATGGCGCCCAACCCATAGCGCCAGCCATAGCTGTAGCCTACGAAGATCGCGCGCATGGCCGTTCGCCATGTCATGAAGGCGAAATTAGCCCACAGCAGGAAGTTGATAACTGGCGAGGGCTGATAGGCGTGGCCGAGTCCGAACCAGGCACCCACAAGAATGATGCCCCAGAGCAGGAAGGTGAGATAGGCGGCAAAGAGGACGAGAGCCGCGAGAGCAGCGCGGCGGTCGCGTATGCGCATCCACCATTCGGCAAGGCCGCCCTGCCATCCCATGCGGTCCCATCCGGCGAGCGAAATGCCGACCATCCAGCGCGCCTTTTGCCGCACCGCTGCGTCGAGAGTGTCGGGGAAATATTCGCGCGTGGCGACGAGATCGCCATTGCGGTCGCGCATCCGGACGAAGATGCCCCGGCCACCCATATTGGCAATGCGCAGGCCCGCCTCATAATCCTCGGTCAGCGAAGCGGGATCGAAGGGGCCCTTCTTGACCGGATCGACCAGCCGGTCGAGCGTCTCGCGGTCGAAAGCGCAGGCGACGCCGGCTGACGGAACGGAAGCCCCCATGGCTTCGCGGATAATGAGAGATTTGCCATGGCTTTCGGCAAATTCGTCGCAATAATGGTTGGCGATGGCGCGTGACCACCAGCCACCCTGGCCAGGCAGCGGCAGAACGGGCAATTGCACTAGCTGAAACCGGTCGATCATCAGGTCGAACAGGCGAATTTCGTCGGCATGGACGACATCTTCGGCATCGTGAAGAACGACTGCCTTGAATCGGATGCCGGTGCGCGCTTCCTCGCCGAGCATGGCGCGCCACAGGACGTTGAGGCAATCGGCCTTTGTCGTCGGGCCAGGACGGTCGTTGACGCAGAGAATCAGCCGTTCCTCGCCCGCCGCCACCGGCGTGACCGCATCGATCGTGGCGCGATCATTGGGATAGACGCCGACGAAAATCCGATAATCGGCGTCGCGCCATTGGTCGAGGGCATTGCGCAGCATGGGCGCGATCACGTCCGCTTCGCCCCACGCGGGGATGAAGATGGCGATCCGGCCGGGTTTTGCCGAGTCAGGAAGTGTGTCGGTGGTCATGCGCGCATGACGCGAGTAGACGGTAAGGCTCCGCCACCAGCGGCGGCAGAGATAGAGCAGGTCGATCAGAAAATCATCAATTCCGCCAATCGCCAGGCCGACTACCGCGAATAGCAGAACCTCATGATGAACGGCCGCCAGAATGGCGACCAATGCTTCCCCCATGATCTTGAACCCCCTGATCCCCAAGATCAGCTAATGACATCAAAGGCTTACCAATCCAACCGATTCGGTCCGGATTATATCGGTCGACATATAACTATTTGATGATCCAGCTATTTTTATTTACCGCAGCGTCGTTCCGAAGCAGGAGGCGCTTCATGATCTCTCGCACGCACTCTCCATTTCGCGATTTCGTGATCAGCGAGACGGGCGGAGCGATCCTGCTGATGGGCGCGGCGGCCTTGGCGATGCTGATCGCCAACCTGCCGGGGGGAGAGCATCTCTATCATCTGCTGACCCATGCCGTGGTAGGACCCGTGCTCAGCCCAAGGCTGGGCCCGATGACCGTGCATCTGTGGATCAATGACGGGATGATGGCGATCTTCTTCCTGCTCGTCGGCCTGGAGATCAAGCGCGAGATAAGGGCCGGCGGACTGGCCACATGGGAGCAACGGCGATTGCCCTTCATCGCGGCCAGCGCCGGCATGATCGCGCCCGCCCTCGTCTATCTTGCAGTCGTTGCGGGCGAAGCGGATCTGACGAAGGGATGGGCCGTCCCGGCGGCGACCGACATCGCTTTCGCCCTGGGAGTGCTGGCCCTGCTGGGACGGCGCATCCCTGCATCGCTCAAATTGTTGCTGACGGCCATCGCGATCGTCGACGATATGGGAGCGGTCGCGATCATCGCATTGATCTACAGTAAGGGCATCGACCTCGTGGCTCTGGCTGCCGCGGGAGCCGTGCTGGTGGGGATGGCGGCCCTCAATCGTTGTGGGGTGAAGGCGCTGACGCCTTATGTCCTTGGCTTTGCTGTCCTGTGGTATTTCATGCTGCTTTCCGGAGTGCATGCGACGGTCGCGGGCGTGCTGGCAGCTATGACGGTGCCGGTGCGTGGCGATTCAGGGACGCCCGGCTCAGCCGGCAGCCCTCTCCATCGGCTGGAGCATGCCGTCCATCCCTGGAGCGCCTATCTGATCGTACCCTTGTTCGGCTTTGCCAATGCCGGCCTCACGATCGACCATGCGTCGCTTGCCACCTTCTTCTCGCCCTTGCCGTTGGCGATTGCCGCAGGCCTTTTCGTGGGGAAACAGGCCGGGATTTTCACAGCAATCTGGGCAGCGCATCATCTTGGCCTGGCCAAAAGGCCTGTCGGAGCGGGGTGGGTGCAGCTTTATGGCATGGCGCTGCTGTGCGGCGTTGGCTTTACCATGAGCCTCTTTCTGGGGGCGCTGGCTTTTCCCGGATCGCCGGTGCTGGTCGAACAGGCGAAGATGGGGGTTCTCGCTGGATCGCTGCTTTCGGCGGTTGTGGGTTATCTTTTGTTGCGCCTGAACGCGCCCTCGTCATTTCCGTTGGATCGATCCGACGACGCGCTGGACTGAATCGCTTCAACGCCAGTCGAGTGCTATGACTGCCTCGCCGGATAGACGACTCGCGAAAGGGTCGCGGCACCCCACCAGTCTCTTTGAGCAAAGGTAGGAGGGCGTGAATGACCGGGGACATGGATGTCAATTACCTCCTGCACAGGCAGCAGGTATCTTTGATGCGGGCTCAGACGAGCCGATCGCAAAGCGGCAGGGCAGCCTATGAGAGCCTTGCTCGTGGCTATGCCGACCAGATCGATGCCTATCGCCGCGAGAATGTTCGGATGATCAATCGGGCGCATTGACCCCGATCTGCTTCTACCGGCGCTGAAGCAGTCGATCGATGGATTGGCGATGGCTTTCGCTGCCGTTGGCCTCCCGCTCCAGCGCGGCCTTGATGCGTTCCAGATCGACTTCGGTCAGGTGTTCGATGCCGATGAAGTCGGTGCGTGCGCCATGAAGCGCGCGGATCAACTCGTCCAGTTTCGCCTGAATAGCCGACCCGTCGCGATTTTGCGCGTTCTGGATCAGGAACACCATGAGGAAGGTGACGATCGTCGTGCCGGTATTGATAATGAGCTGCCAGGTGTCCGAAAATTGAAAGATCGGGCCGGTGGCGATCCACCCCCCGATCAGCAATATGGCGACGATGAAAGCCAGCGGCTGTCCCGACCAGCTTGCGACGCGATGCGCGAATGACGCGAAAATTCTATCCATCGATTTTGTTCTCCCTTGGCGGCCCGTTTAGTGTCTGTTCAGCCATTGCTTGCCATGAAGCAGCCATGACGACCATATCCCATCGCCTCGGCGCGCTTGTGCTGCCCTCCGCCCTGCTTCTCTCCTCCTGCGCGACTGTCTCTCCCGAATCGCGGGTTCGCTCGGGGCTGGTCGAGGTGGGGATCGCGCCCCGGATGGCTGCCTGCATGGCCGAAAGGATGGTCGACGAATTGAGCCTGGTCCAGCTGCGGCGGGTCCAGTCCCTGGCTTCGCTCCGCAAGTCACACATCGAGGACATGACGATCGACCGGTTCCTCTACAAGGTACGCGCTTTGCAGGATCCTGAGATTTTCACCGTCACGAGCAAGGCGGCGATCATCTGCGCGTTTTAGGCGATTTTCCGGCTTCACAGGCTAAGGCTGCCTGCTTCGGTTTGCAATTTTGCAAAATCCGTTTGCGAAATGCCTCTGGCGTCATTTCCCTGCCTATGCTTTAGCCGGGCCAACGATTTGGCAAGGTAAAGGACGGGCCGGCATGAACATCCATGAATATCAGGCGAAGGAACTGCTGGCGAAATATGGCGCGCCAATCGCCGCTGGTTATCCTGCCTTTTCGGTCGAAGAAGCGGTCGAGGCCGCCAAGAAGCTGCCCGGGCCGCTCTATGTCGTGAAGTCGCAGATCCACGCCGGCGGCCGTGGCAAGGGCAAGTTCAAGGAACTCGCCCCCGAAGCGAAGGGCGGCGTCCGCCTTGCCTTCAACCTCGACGAAGTGAAGGCCCACGCGACCGACATGCTCGGCAACACGCTGGTCACCATCCAGACCGGCGACGCGGGCAAGCAGGTCAACCGCCTCTACATCACCGACGGCGCCGACATTGCGAAGGAATTCTACCTCGCTCTGCTGGTCGACCGCGCAAGCAGCCGGATCGCCTTCGTCGTGTCGACCGAAGGCGGTATGGACATTGAAGAGGTCGCGCACTCGACCCCGGAAAAAATCCACAGCTTTTCGGTCGATCCGGCTTCAGGCTTCCAGCCGCACCACGGCCGTGCCGTTGCTGCCGCTCTGGGTCTGTCCGGCGATCAGGCGAAGCAGGCTGCCAAGGTCGCTGCCTCGCTCTACGCCGCGTTCCTCGACACCGACGCCGAGCAGATCGAAGTCAATCCGCTGGCGCTGACCGAGCAGGGCAATCTGCTGGTCCTCGACGCCAAGGTCGGTTTCGATGGCAACGCCATGTTCCGTCACAAGGACATCGCCGAACTGCGCGACCTGACCGAAGAAGATCCGGCGGAGGTCGAGGCTTCGGAATATGACCTCGCCTACATCAAGCTCGACGGCAATATCGGCTGCATGGTGAACGGCGCCGGCCTGGCCATGGCGACGATGGACATCATCAAGCTGAACGGCGAATTCCCCGCCAACTTCCTGGACGTCGGCGGCGGCGCTTCCAAGGAGAAGGTGACTGCGGCCTTCAAGATCATCCTGAAGGATCCGGCGGTGAAGGGCATTCTCGTCAACATCTTCGGCGGCATCATGAAGTGCGACATCATCGCCGACGGTATTGTCGCCGCCGCAAAGGAAGTGAACCTGTCGGTCCCGCTGGTCGTCCGCCTGGAAGGCACGAACGTCCAGCAGGGCAAGGACATTCTGGCCGCTTCTGGCTTGGCCATTGTCCCAGCCGACGATCTGGGTGACGCGGCGAAGAAGATCGTGGCGGAAGTGAGGAAGGCGGCCTGATCCACTCGGCCACTTGAATGAACACCACGGACGTGGGCGGTCTGGAGACGGACCGCCCACGTCCTTGTCCGCATTTGCGGGCGATGGCGTGATAACGGAGGATGTGCAGATGAAGATCCTTGTGCCCGTGAAGCGGGTGATTGACTATAATGTGAAGCCTCGTGTGAAGGCGGACGGGACGGGCGTCGACTTGGCGAACGTGAAGATGAGCATGAACCCGTTCGACGAGATCGCGGTCGAGGAAGCCATTCGCCTGAAGGAAAAGGGCGTGGCGACCGAGGTCGTCGCGGTGTCGATTGGGGTTGCCAAGGCGCAGGAAACGCTGCGCACGGCGCTCACCATGGGCGCTGACCGCGCGATCCTGATCCAGACCGACGATGAGGTCGAACCGCTGGGCGTGGCCAAGCTGCTCGCCAAGGTGCAGGAAGAGGAAGGCGCCGGCCTCGTCATCCTGGGCAAGCAGGCGATCGACGACGACAGCAACCAGACCGGTCAGATGCTCGCCGCGCTGCTGGGCCTGCCGCAGGGGACCTTCGCCAGCAAGATCGAGCTCGAGAGCGACAAGGTCAACGTAACCCGCGAAGTCGACGGCGGCCTGGAGACGGTGAAGCTCAATGTTCCTGCGATCGTCACCACCGACCTGCGCTTGAACGAACCGCGCTATGCCTCGCTGCCCAACATCATGAAGGCGAAGAGCAAGCCGCTCGCCCAGAAGACGCCCGCTGATTATGGCGTCGACATCGCGCCGCGCCTTGAGACGCTCAAGGTCAGCGAACCGGCCAAGCGCTCGGCAGGTGTGAAGGTGGCCGATGTCGATGAACTGGTTGCAAAGCTGAAAGCGCTGGGAGTTGCAGCATGAAGACGCTCGTTTGGGTTGAACATGAGGGCGGGGCCGTCAAGGACGCGACCCTTTCCGCCGTCACCGCCGCTAGCAAGCTGGGTGAAGTGCATCTGCTGGTCGCCGGTTCGGGCGTTGGCGGCGTGGCCGAGGAAGCGGCGAAAATCGCGGGCGTGGGCAAGGTCCATGTCGCCGATGACGCTGCTTTTGGCCATGCGCTGGCTGAAAACATCGCGCCGCTGGTCGTCGAGCTGATGGGCAGCCATGACGCGTTTGTCGCGCCGGCCACCAGCAACGGCAAGAATATCGCGCCGCGTGTCGCAGCCCTGCTCGACGTGATGCAGATCAGCGACATTCTTTCGGTCGAGAGCGAAGATACGTTCACGCGGCCGATCTATGCCGGCAACGCAATCGCGACTGTCAAGAGCAAGGACGCCAAGAAGGTCATCACCGTTCGCGGCACGGCTTTCGAGAAGGCGGCCCGGGACGGCGGCAGTGGCGTTGTGGAAGCAGTAAGCTCGACCGGCGACAAGGGCCTTAGCAGCTTCGTCGGCGCCGAGATCGCCAAGCAGGAGCGTCCGGAGCTGACCTCGGCCAAGGTGATCGTGTCCGGCGGTCGTGCGCTCAAGGACGGCGAGACATTCGAGCAGCTGATCTTCCCGCTGGCCGACAAGCTGGGCGCAGCCGTGGGCGCGAGCCGCGCTGCGGTGGACGCGGGTTATGTGCCCAACGACTATCAGGTCGGCCAGACCGGCAAGATCGTCGCGCCGGAAGTCTATATCGCCGTCGGCATTTCGGGCGCGATCCAGCATCTGGCGGGCATGAAGGATTCAAAGACCATCGTGGCCATCAACAAGGACGAGGATGCGCCGATCTTCCAGGTGGCGGACATCGGCCTAGTCGGCGATCTGTTCAAGATCGTGCCGGAGCTGACTGAAAAGCTCTGAGCCTTCGACCATCAGCGAAGGGGCGCGGCCGGGAACCTGGCCGCGCCCCTTTTTTTGTGTCTGTCGCGCGGGGTGACGAAATAGTCCGCCCGCCGACGATCCGCGAAAGGGGGCGACGCGGATCGGGCGGGCGGTGAACCAGCGGAGAGGGAACGCCGCCGGAAGAGAATTGGTCAGCTGATGATCGGCGAACTCGACGCGGTGGGACGCGGCGGGGTGGGCGTGATCGTGGGCGAGAGGCTGTCGCTGGTGCTGTTCGAACGGGAGGACATGTCGTCCTTCACCTGATGATAGCGGGAGACGAGATCATCCTTGAAGTCGGTCAGCTTGCCTTCGTCGTAAAGCTTTTTGCCGACATAGCCGGCGATCGCGCCAAAAATCAGGGTGCGGATCATGGGTTCGGGCTCCTTGTTCCGTGTGTGCCATTGGGGTTCGGAAGTCGGAGGGGTAACGGGCGGCCCCGCTTTGGGTTCCGTGCGCAAACGGAGGAGGCGACGGGACGAGGCGAGCGGCCGGTGGCGCGGCGCTGCAGCCTTCAGGAGTGAGCGGTCGCGGCCTCGCGGCGGGCGCGGTTGCGGTCGGCCAGGTCCTGGCGCGCGGCCATGGTGAGGAAGGCCGCTTCGGACCGGAGGCAGCGATCGCGGACATTGTCGAGGGTGGCAGCGTCGGCTTCGTTATGGGCCTGCGCGGCGAGGGCGCGATAATCGGGGTTGGCCATGGGACGCTCCTAAATCAGGGTCGTCCGGGCGCCAGGGAAGTGGCGCCCGGACGGAATATTATTCGGCGTGCTGGAGATTCACCGCCGCCATCTTGCCGCGACGGTCCTGCTCCAGATCATAGGAGACGCGGTCCTTTTCGCGCAGCGTGGCGAGGCCAGCGCGCTCCACGGCGGTGATGTGGACGAACGCGTCCGGGCTGCCGTCATCGGGGGCGATGAAGCCATAGCCCTTGTCCGCGTTGAAGAACTTGACGGTTCCGACGATGCTCATGGGTAGTTTCCTTCTTTCGTGCGGCGCGTCCCGTGCGGACGGGCCTTGCGCTAGAGGGGCAGGGAAAGAAGGAGTTTGGTGCCGCAAAGCGCCGAAGACCGTCGATTTGCGACTGTAGCACCGCTCATATAGGCCATGGGGGGTGGAATAGCAAATCGCGCCCCCGAAGCCAGGCCGCGTCGGACGCGGCGCTATCCCGAACCCTCCAGCGCGGCGAAGCCGAAAAAGGCGTCGCGGGCGCGGGCGGCGGCATCCTCGAACGGGCGGCGGCGGGCTGCCTCCAACTGGGCGAGCGCGTCTTCCTCCTCTGGCGTCAGGTCGCGCTCATAGTCGTCGATCTCGTAAATCTCGTCGCTTTCATCGCCGTCAAAGCCGGGCGGCGCGGGGTAATCGGTGCGCCAGGCTTCCCTTTCGTCATCCCACCAGATGCCGCGCAGCCGGGCGGCGGCTTCGTCGGGCGGAAAGCGGGTCAGGTCGACCGGCGGCAGGCGAAGTTCACACCGTTCATCGAGGGGGTGGGGACGGGCCTTGTCGCGGTCGTCGAGCGCCATCCGGGCGGCGATGAAGAGGGCCGCGGAGGCGCCCGGCGACAGGGCGGTGGCACCCTCTTCGATCGCGGGCGACAGGTCCTGCGCGGCGGGGTCGAGCGGATCGGCATCGTCCGTGGCGGGGGCGAAGGGCTGCGCGGTGGCGCGGGACGGGTGATCCGCCTGCGCCTGCGCCTGCGGGCAGATCAGGTCGAGATAGGCGGCGAAATCCTGCGCCGCGACGCGGGCGAGCGCGGCGTCGCTGCCCTCGGGCGGATTGTCCGCCATGCGATCGAGGCGGGAGAGCATCGACATGGCGAGCCGGTTGTCGTGGCGGTGGCGGGTGATCTGGCGATTATCCTCGTCCTTGCGGATCACTTCCTCATGGCCGGTGAGGGCGCGGGCGAGCAGATCATCGGCGAGGCGCGCGCGGGCGATGAGGATGGCCGCGTCCCAGCCGAGCCGAAAGGCCGCGCCGTCGCGGCGGATGCGCAGGGCATAGGCCGAGCGCGGGGTGATGGAGGCGGCTTCGCAAGCCGTGCGGATGACGCCGGTGGCGGCGAGGGTTTCGAGAAACAGGCGCTGGCGCGCGGGGCTCCAGCCGTCGACGCGGATTTGCTGCGCGGGGGTGGGGAGGGGAGGGAATTGGCAGGTCATGGCAAGGCCCTTTTCGTGAAGTGGCTTTGCCGGGACGATATGACAGGAGAGGGGTTGTAGGACAGAACAAAATGAGTACAAAGGTCCGGGGAGGTTTACCAGTTGCCTCCGGCGTCCTTGATGGCTTTGAGAAGGGCATTTTTGCTGGCGGTGCGGCGGGTGCCGCTGTTGCGGGGCATGATGGCGGCATCGCCAAGCGCTTCGCGGCGGCGCGCGAGATCGCGTCCGAACTCTTCGAGCGAAATGGCCGGGCGGCTAGACTTGTAGGTCCGAAACGCCAAGTTCATTCCCCGTTTCTTCGCGAATACGCTTCTCCATATAATGGAGGTCGAGGTTTTTCGAAAGAGTGAAGAGAATGCGCGCCTGCTCCAGCATTTCGGACGCGGAGCCGGAGGCATATTGGCCCATGCGGTCGGCTATCAGGTCTTCGGGGGCGATGGTCAGGAACTGGCGGCCGTTGGCGGCTTCAAAGAGGCGGACCCGGTCGAGATCGGCCAAGCCATCGAGCAGGGTGGACCCGACGACTTCGAAGCCCAGTTGTAGATCGGGGTGAACCCAGCCGCGCGTCAGCATTCCTGGCCCCGAAGGGCGAGCGAAGCCATGGGCACGAAGGGCCGCTTCGAATGCGTCCTGTCGAGCGATGACATCGAAGTCGCCGGTGGCGAGTGTGCTGCCTGA
>DATEDR010000269.1:0-2276 GCA_035281605.1 Sphingobium sp. | reverse complement strand
CTTAGACAAGGATTGGATGCGGTTCCGGCTGTCGGGGCTGTATGCGAGCGGCGATGGCGATCCCTATGATGATCGCGAAACGGGGTTCGACGCGATCTTCGAAAATCCGGTCTTTGCCGGGGCAGATACGAGCTACTGGATCAGGCAGACCATTCCCTTTGCTGGCGGCGGGCGGGTGATCGGGATCAGCGGGCGCAACGGGATTTTGAACTCGCTGCGGTCGTCGAAGGAGCAGGGGCAGTCCAATTTCAACAATCCAGGCACGATGCTGCTGGGGGCGGGCGCGGATTTCGACCTGCTGCCCGAATTGCGGCTGTCGGCCAATGCGAACCATCTGTGGTTTGAGAATACCGCGACCCTGCAGGCGCTGCGGAACGAGGGGAGCATTCCCAAGGCGATCGGCTGGGACCTGTCGACCGCGGCGATCTGGCGGCCCAAGGCGACGCAGAATATCGTGTTTCGCCTGTCGGGGGCGACCCTGCTGCCGGGCGCGGGGTTCCGTGACCTTTTCACCAATAGCGAGCGCAACCGGAATTATTATTCGGTGCTCGGCAACCTGATCCTGAGTTATTGATGCGCTGGCTTTCCGCCCTTTTCCTGCTGATCTGCGCCGCGCTGGCTTTGCCGGTCGCCATCCTGCATGCGTCGGACGCGGAAAAACCGGTCGAGCGGGTCTATGCCAAGACCCCGTCCGCGCCGATGAGCCAGACGGCGGATCAGGTCGCGGCGAAATCGGACGGTTGCACCAGCTGCCATGTGAAGACCGACGAGCCGTCGATGCATGCGACGCCGGCGGTGATGCTGGGCTGCGTCGATTGCCATGGCGGCGATGCGGCGGTGCGGGGTGATCCTTCACATGGGTTCGAGGATGCGGCCTATGTGGCGGCGCGGGACAAGGCGCATGTGCTGCCGCGCTATCCAGGCAGCTGGCATTATCCGTCGTCGGCCAATCCGAAGCGCAGCTACACGCTGCTGAACCGCGAGGCGCCGGAGTTCGTGCGCTTCGTCAATCCGAGCGACTATCGCGTAGCGCGGGAGGCTTGCGGGTCGTGCCACATGCAGACGATCGAGGCGGCGGAGCGGTCGCTGATGGCGTCGGGCGCGATGCTGTGGGGCGGGGCGGCCTATAATAACGGGATCGTGCCGTACAAGAATTACATCTTCGGCGAGGCTTATACCAAGGATGGGAAGCCCGCAAAGATCGTGTCGCCCGGATCGCCCCCCGGCACGTTGACGCCCGAACAGAAGGCGCGCGGGGCGCTCGCGGAGCTGTATCCGTTGCCCAACTGGCAGGTGACGCCGCCGGGTGATGTCTTCCGTGTGTTCGAGCGGGGCGGGCGCAATATCGCGACGCAGTTTCCGGAGATCGGCCTGCCCAATTCCACCGGATCGATCCAGCGACTGGAAGAGCCGGGGCGGCCTGACCTGAAGCAGTCGAGCCGTGGTCCGGGCACCGGGCTGCGCGTCGCCATTCCGGTGCTGAACCTGCACAAGACCCGCCTCAACGACCCCTATATGTGGTTCATGGGGACAAACGATCAGCCGGGCGACTATCGCCATTCGGGCTGTTCGGGGTGCCATGTCGTCTATGCCAATGACCGCGAGCCGCGCCACAGCCTGATCTACGCGCAATATGGCCGCGATGGGCAGACGGCGACGGTCGATCCGACGATTGCGGGGAAGGTGGCGCAGGAGGATGGCGGGCATGGCGCGCTGAAAGGCGCCCATGGCGAGGCGGAGAAGCCTGATCATCCGGTCGCGTTAGTCGAGGGAAGCGGCCCTCCGGCCGCGGGGGCCAAGGAAAGCGGCCACCCGATTCGGCACAGCTTCACCCGCGCGATTCCGACCGCGCAGTGCATGAACTGTCACATGCACCAGCCCAATATCTTCCTGAACAGTTATCTTGGCTACACCATGTGGGACTATGAGTCCGACGCGGCGCTGATGTGGCCGGAGAAGCAGAAATATCCGACGGCCGCGGAAACGCATGAGGCGCTGGAGCGGAACCCGGAGGGCGCGGGACCCAAGGGCAAATGGTCGGACCTGGACTTCCTGCGGAACGTCTATGACCTGAACGACAAGGCGAAGGATACCCAGTTCGCCGATTATCATGGCCATGGCTGGAACTTCCGGGGCGTGTTCAAGCGCGACCGGGAGGGCAATCTGCTCGATGCGCAGGGCAAGATCGTGTCGAACGACGATCCGGAGAAGTGGCGGAAAAAGGGTGAGGGTAAGTTCGTGCCCGTCGGCACCAATCCGGGCAAGTCGGTCCACCT
>DATEDR010000268.1:0-3589 GCA_035281605.1 Sphingobium sp. | reverse complement strand
GGATGATCGATGAAGGATGCCAGCCGGTCGTTGGCAAGCATCTGCTTGTGCCATTCGGGATGGGCGGCCAGGCGTGTGGCGGTGGCCGGGGCGGTATCGCGGGCCGCGTCGCAGATGGCGCCCTGTTCGATCGCAGCTTGGCACTCTTCGAGAAAGGCGGAAATATTGCCGCAGTCCTCGCCTTCGAGCCCGGCCTTCATGATCTCGAGAAACTCGGTGACGCTGTCGATGAGGCGCGCGCCCTGCCGCGCGACATGAACGAACGGCGGTGCGCAGACACGCCACGTCTGCATGAACCCGTCAAGTTCGACCGGCATGAAAAGCGTGCCGCCATCCGCGGCCTCATAGGCGAGATAGTGATCCGTGGGTGCGATCAGCCTGTCGAAGGGCGCTCTCTCGGCTGGAATGACCGTCCCGTGCGCGATTTCCCGATAGTTTTCGCGCACGAGGCAATCCGCCACGCGCCTCAGGATATAACGGCCGTGATCGCGGACCGATGGCGCGGGTTTGACAGCGGTGGCGATGTTCATGCGTTTTCTCCTGAGGACGGGTGGCTGGAAGCGGCTAGTCGATCGCGTATCGCAGCGTGAGCATCACGGACCGGGGAGCGCCCGGCATGTTGAGGTTTCCGACGGTGCCGTGGCCCGACACGAAGTAGTCGCGGTCGAAGATGTTGCGGATGTTGAGTTGCGCCTTGAACTTGCCCAGACGCGCCCATGCCATGGCATCGGCGGTTACATATTCGGGCAGAACGACGGTGTTCGCGAGATTGGCCTGACGATCGCCGACATAGTTGACACCGCCGCCTAGGCCGAAGCGGTCTCCGAAGTTCCGCATTAGCCAGAGGCTGGCGCTGTGGGTTGGCGTCAGCGTGGGCCGATTGCCCTGAATGGGAACGCCGGAATCGAGCGCCGGCGATTTGGTGATACGGGCATCGAGATAGGCGTAGCTGGCAATTGCCTGCCATCCTTCCGCCAATTCCAATTGCGCCGATGCTTCGATACCGCGCGTGCGTTGCACGCCCACCGGCACGACCCTGAGCAGAACCGGATCGGTCGCCTTGATATCCGAGCGCTTGAGGTTGAAGGCCGAGATCGTCGTCGAAAGCTTGCCGTCGAAGAAATCGAACTTGGCACCGATTTCGCGGTTGATCGTCTTTTCCGGTGCGATGTCCGCACTGCTCGTCGAGAGCGCGAACGTCTCGCCCGAGGGCTGATAGGACTTATTCCAGGATATATAGTAGGATTGGGTCGGGTTCGGCTGCCACACCAAGCCGACACGAGGGCTCCAGAAATTATCCGTTCGCGCAAGATCCGGCTGTCCGGCTATGCGCTGATGCACCTCCTGGCGAAAACGGTCATGGCGCAGGCCGGCGAGAAGTTTCCAATGATCGCCGAGCGACACCATATCCTGCGCATAGAAACCGAGGGTCTTGTAAACGCCGGTTCGGTGGGTGCCTGGATTGCCGGAGACCTCCAGCGGCAGGATGGGAAGAACCGGGTTGAACAGATCGACCGTGGCAATGTTCGCACGATCGATGCGCAACTCATATTTGGATTGCCGGCCCGCTTCGAAGCCCAGCAGCAGCTTATGCTCCAGCGGTCCAGTGGCGAAGGTGCCGGACAGTTCGAGTTGGTTGAACCAGCCATGCTCGGCGCGATCGGTGCTTTGGCGATTGAGTGTCACCGTCCGCGCGGCTTCGTTGACGACGTTCGGGATCGTGTTCTGCCGATCGAGCGTATAGTCATAGTAGCGAAACGCGTTATGCAGCCGCAGCGTATCGCTGAACTCGTGGTCAAGCGTCGCGGTCGTCGACCACACTTCCGACTGGCTGAAGTCCACGTCCTTGCCGTTGGCTGCGCCATAGTAGGTCGAGGCTGGCACATCGACCGGACGCCCCTGAAAAGCCGGAATCCCGTTGTCGGTCAAACGGCGGTCGCGCAGATAGTCAGCCTGGAGGAGGATTTGCGTGCGATCGCTCGGCGCGAAGAGCACCGACGGCGCGATGGCTTCGCGCTTGAGAAAGCCCTGATCGCGATAGCTGTCCGACCGTTCGATCGCGCCGGTCAGGCGCACCGCCACATCATTGCCGGTAAAGACATGGCCAAGGTCGATCTCACCGCGCTTGTCGTCCCAGCTACCATAGCTCAGGACGATCTCGCCGCCTTCCGTGCCCGGCTTCTTGGAAACGCGGTTGATGAGGCCGCCGGAGGAGCCGCGTCCGTAGAGTACGGACGCCGGCCCTTTCAGTATCTCGATCCGCTCTATGTTCGACAGGTCGCGGAAATAAAGGGCGTCGTCGCGCACGCCGTCGATGAACAGGTCACCATAGGCAATATTGCCGCGGATCACGAACTGATCGCGCTGGCCGTCTCCGGTGGCCATGCCAATGCCGGCCACGTTCTTGACCGCATCCTGCAACGACAAGGCACGCTGATCGCGCATCACCTGACTGGGGATGACGTCGATCGTCTGCGGGATGTCGCGCAGTGGCGCGTCGATCTTCAACGCCGTGGTGTCGGAGGTGCGATATTCCGGGTTCGTGGCCGTCACCACGATATCATCGCGTCCCGACCCGGCTGCCGCAGCTTCACCGTCCACGCTCTCCGCGCCAACGGCCGGTGATGACGCCATCGCCGCAAGCAAAGCCAGTATCGAGACGGTGCCGTGTTTCCGAACGACACGGGTACTCATAGTAGTCGCAAGCATGTGTTGCCCCCAAATATTTGCTAATGCGAATTGCTCGCATATCTGGGCTGTTAAAGTAGCGTTGCGATCGAAGTCAAGGATGACGGCGAGGCCGCGCTGCGTTTCGCCTCTCCCAAATAGTTGAAAAGGTGAGCGGATTGCCGTGCTCATGCCCCCGCCTCGTTCAGATAGATGCGCTCGGGATGGGCGTGGCAGAGGAAGTCATGATGGGAGATATCCCAGCCATAGGCACCCGCCATGAGGAAGCAGACGAGATCGCCGATCCGCGCCCGCGCGACGGGCACATCGCGGGCCAGCACATCCTTGGGGGTGCATAGCTCGCCGGCGAGCGTCAGGTTGGTGTCGGTGCATTCGGGCCGGGGCCAGGGGTGGGGCCATGCACTGCGGGGCAGGATCAGGAAAGGATGGTTGTGCGCCCAGGAACTGGGCAGCCGGAAATGATGAGTGCCACCTCGCAGCAAGGCGAAGACACGTCCATGGACCGCCTTAATGTCGAGAATCTCGCAGACATAGACGGCATGATAGGCGGCGAGAATCCGGCCGCATTCGAATTGCAGGCGCAGATCGCCAGCGACATGTGGTGCGAGCGCGCGGGTGAAGCCTTCCACGTCGAACCGCCAGTCCGGATCGCCATAGTCGACACCCCAGCCACCGCCGAGATTGACGATCCGCAAGTCCAGACCATGCTCGTTCGCCCAGGACCGGGCGAGTTCCATCTCCATCGCGCAAAGCGCGGCATGTCCGACGGCGTCGCGGTTGTTGGAGACCGTGTGGAAATGGAATCCTTCGAACCGCAGCGCCGGGCAATGCGCCAGTAGCTTCAGGGCTTCGGGGATGTCGGATTGCGCGATGCCGAACTGGGTGGCCGCTCCTCCCATGG
>DATEDR010000267.1:0-2461 GCA_035281605.1 Sphingobium sp. | reverse complement strand
GCGACCCAGACGAGACGATCAGGTGTTTCTTCCCAGCAAGCATGCCGGCGCTATTCTTCGTCGCGCTCTGGATTGGTTCCATCGACCCGGCTCAAGTACCGGTGCATTGTCCCGTCTAGCCTGTGAACGTAGAGATCGACGCGTTCGGCACAGGCGGCTGTCCAGCCGTCACGGACGGCGTCCGCTTTCGTAGTGAACGGGATATTCGGACTGCCGTCTCGATGCAAAACCGCCGATCCGTGCACAAAAAAGCCCTCGGTCGGGTCGAGAGATCGAAGGGAGGGTGTATTCGAGCCGTCGTCAGGCGCCGGTGCCAACATGGCGTTCCTGTTCTCAGAGGCCTATGCTTAACTCAGTCTTCTGCACGCTAACCGCGATGAAGCGCCACGTTTCTCACCTACCCGGCCACCCAGAACTCCCCGTGCACGGCGCGCGCTATTACTTCGCGCTGGTTGCTGGGCTGATCATTCTGGGCGGGCTGTACCTCGCCGTCGCAGTGTAGCGAGCTCGATGCATTGCAGTCAAAGCGCAGGAACAAGCGGTCCCACGCCTGTCGTGGATGTCCCGGTTGCCTCTGCAGTTTGGGGCGATGCGCTCAGCGGGAGCGAAAAATGCAAGCGATATTCGCCAGAGGCTACACGCAACGGCCCGTGATAGTCGTGGCCCGAGAATACGCGGTTGACGGTATTCAAGTTGACGTGGGAGATCTAGTGACCGTTCGCGTCCTTGATCAGGATGTCGAGTTTGGCATCCGCCTATCCGGTCCCGGGGACGGCGTGGACAGCTGGCGGGGCACGATTTTTCATATTGCGCGCGGTGAAGAGGCGCTTACGTATGCAGAAGGGCTTGAGCTTGACGACATCGTGGATGTCTCGCGCGCGGAGATGGCCGAGATCATTAAGCACAACGACGATTCCCGATCTGTTTCGGCTCGCTCGATCCCGGATGGCGGCGTGGTGTAAGCCATGACGCCGGCGGTCTCCGGCACGCTTTAGAGATCACTGCTTCTTTCCGCCAGATCTCGGCCACAGTGGTCATCCCCTCCTTGCTCCGCCATGCAAAAATCATGCAAAAAAGCCGCGTACAAGGCGGGCTACGGAAAGTTTGCGCCGGTGGTGGTCGGGTATGTCTCGGGGGTTGCTGCAGGCAAGGGGCGCCGTTTGCGGGCCAAAAATTGAGGTGGCGCATGGGGCTCGCACGGGTTACAATTTTTCCCACGGCACCCGTAGAAGCCGCATGAATGCTTGTGAAAAATTGAGCGTTCATGGGAAAAAAACGAGGCCGAAAGCGTTGATTCCAAAGGGGAAAATGGCGATTGATGCGGGGATTGAGATTCCTGTCGTCGTGGGTTCGAGTCCCATCAGCCACCCCAAAGCATTTCCCAGAACGGCGCCTCGCGAGGGCGCCGTTCTGCATTTCCCGGGGGCGGTATGTCTGTTCGAGCGGCAGCGGTTGGCGTAGCGATGGCAGCCATGGTGGCAGGGTGTGCCACCGGCACTTCTGAAAAGGACATTCGCGCGCGTGCGCCGATGCGCTTGTTCACGCCCGCCAAGATGGGTGAGGTTGCGAAATGCCTGCGCAACAATCTGGGCGATGACGCCGCGGTCGTCAACTATCCGGCGAAGAGCCAGACCGAGATCCGCATCGGCCAGACCACGTCTGGCGGTGAATACCAATACGCCTATCTGATTTCGCTGACGGCGAAGCCGGATGGTACGGCGCTGGAGCTGCGCAAGAGCGATACGTGGTTCCCGCAGCTGACGCCGACGGAGCTGGAAGCCGAAGCCAAGGCGTGTGCGCCGCGTAGCTGAGGGCGGCGCCCGCAGCTGCTAGGAGACAGCCGGCAGATTTCAGGCGGCCAGCTTTTCGGCGGTTTCGAGTTCAAGCATGCGGCAGATCGCCGCCATGCTGCCGACCATGGTGCGGCGCTGCGTACCCTGGTAGACGCGTACGCCCTTGCTCTGGCGGAACGGCACGGGCTTGACCGGGCGACGGGCGGCGACTTGGTGGATTTGCGGCATGGTGGCACCTCTTTTAGGCAAAGCGGGGTCAACACCCGGCAAGCCGGGCGGCGTCTGCAAAGCAATGGAAGCGGGTGGGCCCGCGCAGGCGGTTGGCCTGCGGTGCCCGGCTAGAAGCCGGAAGATCGGATCAGCCCGACGGCGATGCCTTCCAGCGAGAACTCCTCACCAGGCTCCACGATGATGTTGGTGAAGTCCGGGTTTTCTGCGATCAGTTCGATATGGCCACCGCGCCGCTGCAGGCGCTTGACGGTCACGTCATCACCCAGGCGCGCCACCACGATCTTGCCGTTGGCGGCTTCGCTGGCGCGGCGCACGGCCAGCAGGTCGCCGTCGAGGATGCCGGCATCGCGCATGCTCATGCCGCGCACCTTGAGCAGGAAATCAGGTTTGCGCGGGAACATGCTGGCTTCGACCACGTAGGTCTGGTCGATGTGCTC
>DATEDR010000266.1:0-14611 GCA_035281605.1 Sphingobium sp. | reverse complement strand
GACGGTCCTCGTCTACGGCACGATGGTGCATGTCGCGGCGACCGCGGTCGCGCAGGCCGGGGTCGATGCCGAGATCATCGACCTGCGCACGCTGGTGCCGCTGGACATCGAAGCGATCGAGGCGTCTGTGAAGAAGACCGGCCGATGCCTGATCGTGCACGAGGCGACACGGACCAGCGGGTTCGGCGCGGAATTGCTGTCGCTGGTGCAGGAGCGATGCTTCTATCACCTGGAAGCGCCGATCGAGCGAGTGACGGGGTTCGACACGCCCTATCCGCACAGCCTGGAATGGGCCTATTTTCCGGGGCCGGTGCGCATTCGCGAGGCCATCAAGAAGATCATGAGGGATTAAAAGGGCATGACTGTGTTCACATTCAAGCTGCCCGACATCGGCGAAGGCATTTCGGAAGCGGAAATCGTCGGCTGGCACGTGAAGGTAGGCGATCGGGTCGAAGAGGACCAGCCGATCGCGGACATGATGACTGACAAGGCGACGGTGGAGATGGAAAGCCCTGTGGCTGGCACGGTATTGCGGCTGGCGGGGGAACCGGGCGATCAGATCGCCATCGGATCGATGCTGATCGAGATCGAGATCGAGACGGAGGGCGAGGTGGCTCCCGCTGCGGTCGCGCCGCCGCCCTCGCAAGAGACGATCGAGGCGGAGACGCCGGGGGGAGGGGTGATCGATTCGGCGCCCGAGCCTGTGCCCATGGGGGAAAGGGCTGGAGTGGGCGACCAACGAGGAAGCACGGCGCAACCGGAGAGCCTCCAACCTCCCGCTCCCTCCCCTGAAGGCGAGGGGGAGCGTAAGGCGGCTGTCCTCGCTTCCCCCGCCGTTCGCGCTAGAGCGAAAGAGCTGGGGATCGACCTCGCCCAGGTGAAGTCGAGCGGCGAGAGGGTTCGTCATTCGGACCTTGACGCTTTCCTGCTCTATGGCGCGGGGCAAGGTTATCGACCCGCGGGCCGCGCGGCGAGACGGCTCGACGAGACGGTGAAGGTGATCGGCCTGCGGCGGCGGATCGCCGAGAATATGGCGGCGTCAAAACGGCATATCCCGCACTTTTCCTATGTCGAGGAAATCGACGTCACCCTGCTGGAAGCGATGCGCGAGCAGCTGAACGACGGCAGGGGCGACCGGCCGAAGCTGACCATGCTGCCGCTGTTGATCGTCGCGATCTGCCGCGCGCTGCCGGACTTTCCGATGCTCAACGCCCGCTATGACGATGAGGGGGGCGTGGTGACGCGTCATGGCGCCGTGCATCTGGGCATGGCGACCCAGACCGACGCGGGGCTGATGGTGCCGGTGATACGGGACGCGCAAGACAGGAATGTGTGGCAGCTCGCGAGCGAGATCAGGCGGCTGGCGGAGGCGGCGCGAGCGGGCAAGGCGAAGCCGGAGGAACTGTCGGGCTCCACAATCACGCTCACGTCGCTCGGGGCGCTGGGGGGGGTGGCGACGACGCCGGTGATCAACCGGCCGGAGGTCGCGATCCTGGGGCCCAACCGGGTGATCGAACGGCCGGTGTTCCGGGGCCGGGACGTCGTGCCGGCGAAGCTCATGAACCTGTCGATCAGTTGCGATCATCGCGTGGTCGACGGGTGGGAGGCGGCAAGTTTCGTTCAGGCCGTGAAAAAGCTGCTGGAGAAGCCGGTGCTGCTGTTCGCCGAATAGCCCTGGGGGCGTGTCAGCGAGCGATCCGCGTCAGCGCACGATCGCCCGATAGCTCAGTCGGCCGCTTTCCCCGGGAGAAATGGCGGCTGGGATGGTCCAGCGCACATGCGTCACATCGGCGGGCTGGGCGCGCCGGGTGCCACCCAGTGGCGTTGGAAGCCACAATTCTTCAAGCCGGCCCCAATTCTGGCCGCCGTCGACGGACACCTGCGCCGAAGGATCGGCCAGCGACACAAGGGTTCCGGGCGAAACCGGCCGCGTGACGGCAAGGCCACGCAGCGCCTGGCTGCCTTCATGGCGCCAGCGGACGATGAAGATCAGCTGATCGCCGGGTTCGACATGGCCGGCGCTTGCCAGGATGCGGCGGGCGCGGCCGTTGATGTCGGTACGGACGCGCTCCACGAACATCTGGGTTTCCGTCCGGACGGCATGTGCTGCCATCGCTCCCTGCGGCGCCATGGTTCCTGCCAATGCGCAGGCGAGCAGCCGCCACCCCCGAAAATCCATGCAAATCCCCGTTCGATCCTTGCTGAGCATGGCATAGGCCGCAAGCGACGAAGATTTGGTTAAAGCCTTGTTCGCCATGCTGCTTCAAGGGCGAATGGGTTTGACGCGACCGGCCGGGCCGGTGCAGACCGTAGGCCAGGCGGCAGGGAAGTGATCATTGGTGACACCGCACGAACAGCTTGAGATCAACAGGCGGCGCGACCGGCTGTTGGCGTCGATTGCGCTGACTTCCGGCATTGGGCTCGCCCTGGCGCTTCCCTTCGCGCTGCGGGAAGGGGCGGAGTTCTTCCTGCCGATGACCGCCGCGCTGGTGATCGCGATCGCGCTGGTGCCGTTCCTGGAGTGGATGGAAAGGCGGCTGGTGCCCTCGGCCATCGCCGCGCTGATCGCCGTCGTCGCCTTCCTGCTGGTCGCCAACACGGCGCTGGTCCTGATCATCGTGCCGGCGACCGACTGGTTCCGGCTGCTGCCCCAGCGGCTTCCGAACATCCAGGCCAATCTCGCGCCGCTGATCGACTTCTACTCGCAGCTTCAGCGGTTCGTCGACCAGACGCTGCAGATGATGGCGACCGGGCCCGCTGCGGTGGCGGCGCATACCGCGGCGGTCGATGCCCCGCGGTCGCTGTTGCAGTTCGCCGCCACATCCGCCCCGTCGGCGATCATCCAGATGGTGTTCGCGCTGCTCATCATCTATTTCTTCCTGGCCGGCTGGACGCGCCTGCGCCGGCGCACGATCAACAGCCGGGGCAGCTTCGATGGCGCGATGGCGGTCGCGCGCGTGATCCAGAATGTCGTCGACGCGACGTCGGCCTATGTGCTGACCATCGCGACGATCAACCTGTGCCTGGGCCTGTCGGTGGCGGTCGCGCTCTGGTTGATCGGCATGCCATCGCCGCTGATGTGGGGCGGCATCGTCGCGCTGCTGAATTTCATCCCCTATTTCGGGCCGATGCTGGCGGCGGTGCTGCTGGCGCTGGGGGGGCTGATGGTGTTCGACGATGTGTGGCGCGCGCTGGCGCCGGCGGCGATCCAGATCGGCTTTCACCTGGTGGAGGCCAATGCCGTCACTCCCATGGTGCTGGGGCGGCGGCTGACGATGAACCCGCTGCTGATTCTCGTGTCGCTGACCTTCTGGGGTTGGGTGTGGGGCACGATCGGCGCGCTGCTGGCGGTGCCGCTGCTGATCATCATCCAGACCGTCGTGGCGGCCGCCGGAACGCCCGATATTGCCGGTTTCCTGTTTGAGCGCGGGACGTTGACGGTGCCCCCGCGCAAAGAAAATGACGAAACGCAAGAAAGTGATGAAAGAGCCGGTTGACAGGTCCGGCGCGCCCGCATAGATGCCCGCCCACACCGAACGCGGGTGTAGCTCAGTTGGTTAGAGCGCCGGCCTGTCACGCCGGAGGTCGCGGGTTCGAGCCCCGTCACTCGCGCCACTCTTCATAGAGTGATCTTGCCGGCCGATGGCCGGATTTTCCCAGACATTACAGTGTTTTCGTCGATGTTCGCGATGTGCCTTCATGGGCGGCGCCAGCGCCCCGTTTCCATCCAGGCGAGCAGCCGCCTGAGCGGCAGCACCCAGATCCAGACGAGGCCGAGGAAGACGTAGACCGGCACCTGTGCGACCATCGGCAGGCGGCCGATCGGGTCCGACAGGCTGGCGACCATGACCGCCCACAGCGTGATGAGCGCCAGGATCGCGAACATGCCGGCGGGCTTGCGCCAGCTGGGCTTGTAGACATGGCGGGGGTCGATGCTCATGCGTCCGGCCCCTCGATCAGTTCCACTTCGGTTATGATGATGTGGAGCGGCAGGTCCCAGGGGTCGGCCGGCAGTCGGTCATGTTCCTGCACGGACCAGGCGACGCCCACGCGCAGTGCGTCGGGATGGCGGGCGAAGGCGCGATCATAATAGCCCCCGCCCTGGCCCAGGCGGTTCATCGCCCGGTCGAACCCGACGAGCGGCGCGAGGATGACGTCGGGCGTGACCGGCGGACCGACGGGTTCGGGATGGCTGGTGCCATAGAGTCCCGGCGAAAGCTGCTCGTCCGGGCGCCAGGCGATGAAGTCCATGCTGCCCAGCCGATCGAGCACGCGGGGCAGGGCGACGGTCTTTCCCATCGCCTGGAGCTGGACGGCAAGCCGCTGGGCGGGCGCTTCGTCGTTGACGCCGAAATAGGTTGCCACCGTCTGCGCGCTTTCAAGGCGGCGGGCGAGGGGCGAGGGGATCGCCTTGAACGCCAGCCGGTGGGCGAGCGGATCGAGCGCCGCCACGAAGGCGCTGCGGCGTTGGCGGGCTAGGAGGCGCAGGGCGGTCTTGTCGGGTTCGTCGCTCATGGCATCGGCTCTAGCCGCGTCCGGGCAGAATCGGAAGAGCGGGGACGGGGAAGGCGGAGGTGACGGGACCGCCTTGGCCGTTTGCCGGAAAATCCTCTGACGCCTCAACGTCAGGTGGGGACCATGTAGATCGGGCCGGAGCCCGCCCAGGGACAGCCCCCGTGGATGTGATTATCGCCTCAGGGATGTTCGCTAAAGCTCGTACCAGGCAGTACCCGTCAAACCCAATCTAGGCGTCCGGACCCGGCGCGGCAAGCCTGCCCCGCAGCTTTTCTATGCGGGCGGCCAGCGCCTCTATGGCGCGGGCGGCGGGTTCGTCCTCTTCCTCCAGCGCCAGGCTCTGCTGCCGGCCGATCGCCTCGCGCTTGAGGTCGTTGAGCTCGTCGGCAAGGAACAGGGCGGCAAAGAGCAGGGTGCGCACTTCGGTCAGGCCCGGTGTGTTCTGCTGCGCCAGGCGCGCCTTGCGTTCGATCAGGTTGGCGAGATGCGCGAGATGCGCTTCCTCTCCGTCGCGGCAGCGGAGCGGATAATGGCGCCCGGCGATCTGAAGCGTCGTTTCAGCCACGCGCCTGTCCCTTCAATTCCGATATGAGATCGTCGAGCGACCGCAGCGCCGCGCGGGCGGCCACGGGATCGACGCCATTGGGGGAGGAGGCCGGACCGGTCGCCGTCAAGCCGTCCAGATCCTGTTCGAGCCGGCTGATAGCGCGCTCCAGCGTGCCGATCGCCTGCATCATGCGGTCACTTGCCATGACAAAGGCATAGACAAAGTTTTCGCCGCGCAAAAGCCGTCATTGGGCGGCTCGGCGCATGCCGGCGGCCGGCTATGGTTGACGCCTAGGGTGCAACGCGACAAAGGAGGCGCGATCCCGATTCGGGGCCGCTTGCAAGCAGGAAAGACGACCAGCCGTAATGACCGTTTCCGAGAAGTCGCTCGCCAGTGCCATCAGGGCGCTTTCCATGGACGCCGTGCAGGCGGCGAACAGCGGCCATCCGGGAATGCCCATGGGCATGGCAGACGTCGCCACGGTCCTGTTCAGCGACTATCTGAAATTCGATCCGACCCAGCCCAAATGGGCCGATCGCGACCGTTTCGTCCTGTCGGCGGGCCATGGATCGATGCTGATCTACTCGCTGCTGCACCTGACCGGCTATGCCCGCCCGACCATCAAGGATATCCGCAATTTCCGTCAGCTGGGTAGCCCCTGCGCGGGCCATCCGGAGAATTTCGAGCTGGCCGGCGTGGAAGCGACCACCGGGCCGCTGGGTTCGGGCCTGGCCACCGCGGTCGGCATGGCGATCGCCGAGCGGCATCTGAATGCGCAGTTCGGCGACGAACTGGTCGATCACCGCACCTGGGTGATCGCAGGCGACGGATGCCTGATGGAAGGCATCAACCATGAGGCTATCGGCCTCGCCGGCCATTTGAACCTGGGCCGCCTGATCGTGCTGTGGGACGACAACAAGATCACCATCGACGGCGCCGTCGACCTGTCGAGCAGCGAGGATGTGCGCGCCCGCTACGCCGCGACCGGCTGGCATGTCGTGTCGTGCGATGGCCATGACGTGGCCGATGTGCGCCGCGCCCTGAATGAAGCGCTGGCCGACCCGCGCCCCTCGCTGGTCGCCTGCGCCACCAAGATCGGCTATGGCGCGCCCAACAAGGCGGGTACGTCCGGCGTGCATGGATCGGCCCTGGGCGAGGCGGAAGTCGCGGCGGCGCGCGAATTTCTGGGCTGGACCGCCGAACCCTTCGTCATTCCCGAAGACGTCGCTGCCGCCTGGCGCGCGATCGGCGCAAAGGGCGCGGGCGCGCGCGAAGCGTGGCAGGGCCGGATCGAAGGCAACGGGCAAAAGGCGGAATTCGAGCGGCGCATGGCGGGCGACCTGCCGGCCGACTTCTCGCTCGACGCCTATATAGATGCGCTGATCGCCAACCCGCAGAAGGTCGCAACCCGCAAGGCGAGCGAGCTGGCGCTGGGCGCGATCAACGACCTGCTGCCCGAAACGCTCGGCGGATCGGCGGACCTTACCGGGTCCAACAATACCAAGACCAAGTCGACCGGACCGCTGACCCGGGATGATTATTCGGGCCGCTACGTCTATTACGGCATTCGCGAGTTCGGCATGGCCTGCGCGATGAACGGCATGGCGCTGCATGGCGGCGTCATCCCCTATGGCGGCACCTTCCTGGTCTTTTCCGACTATATGCGCGGGGGCATCCGCCTGGCCGCGCTCCAGCAGCAGCGCGTGATCCACGTTCTGACGCATGACTCCATCGGCCTGGGCGAAGACGGCCCGACCCACCAGCCGATCGAGCATGTCATGTCGCTGCGCATGATCCCGAACCTGGATGTCTATCGCCCCGCCGACATTGTCGAGACGGCGGAGTGCTGGGAACTGGCGCTGAAGGACCGGGACGGCCCGTCGGTGCTGGCGCTGACCCGCCAGAATCTGGCGCAGCTGCGGACCGAGAAGGCTGGCGAAAATCTCTGCGCCAAGGGCGGCTATCTGCTGCGCCCGGCCAGGGGCGAGCGGAAGGTCGTGCTGATCGCCACGGGATCTGAAGTCGAGATCGCGGTCGCGACCGCCGAACTGCTCGAACAGCAGGGCATCGGCGCGGACGTCGTTTCCATGCCGAGCTGGGCCCATTTCGATGCGCAGCCCCAGGCGTATAAGGATGATCTCCTTCCGCACCATGTGCTGCGCGTGTCGATAGAAGCGGGCACGACCTTTGGCTGGGAACGCTATGTCGGCATCGCCGGCCTGCGCTTTGGCATCGACACGTTCGGCGCATCGGCTCCGGCGGAAGATCTTTACGAGCATTTCGGCCTGACCGCCGCCAAGATCGCGCCGCAGGTTGCGGCCGCTCTGGATCACTAAGAAAAACAACCCTTTCAGGAGGCTAATCAGTGGCAACGAAGGTAGCAATCAACGGTTTCGGACGTATCGGTCGCCTGGTGGCACGCGCCATCCTGTCGCGCACCGACCATGATCTGGAACTGGTCAGCATCAACGACTTGGGCGACGCGAAGGCGAACGCCCTGCTGTTCAAGCGCGACTCCGTGCACGGCAACTGGGCCGGCGAAGTCAGCGTCGACGGTGACGCATTGGTCATCAACGGCAAGCGCATCGCCGTCACCGCTGAGCGCGACCCGGCCAAGCTGCCGCACGCCGCGCAGGGTGTGGAAATCGCGCTCGAATGCACCGGCATCTTCGCCAGCAAGGAAAAGGCGAGCGCCCATCTGGCCGCCGGCGCCAAGCGCGTCGTCATCTCCGCGCCCGCGACCGGTGTCGACAAGACGATCGTGTTCGGCGTCAACCATGACGCGCTGGGCGCTGACGACGTCGTGATCTCCAACGCCAGCTGCACCACCAATTGCCTGGCGCCGCTCGCCAAGGTCCTGCACGACGCCATCGGCATCGAAAAGGGCTTCATGACGACGATCCATAGCTACACCAACGACCAGAACACGCTGGACCAGCTGCACAGCGACATGCGCCGCGCCCGCGCCGCCGCGCTGTCGATGATCCCGACCACCACCGGTGCCGCCCGCGCGGTGGGTGAGGTTCTGCCCGAGCTGAAAGGCAAGCTGGACGGCTCGTCGGTCCGCGTGCCGACTCCTAACGTCTCGGTCGTGGACCTGAAGTTCATTGCCAAGCGCGAAACGAACAAGGAAGAGGTCAACAATCTGCTGAAGGCCGCTTCGGAAGCTGGTCCGCTCAAGGGCGTGCTGGGCTATTCGGACGAACCGCTGGTGTCGATCGACTATAACAGCGATCCGCGCAGCTCGACCGTCGACAGCCTGGAAACGGCGGTCATCGACGGCACGCTAGTGCGCGTGCTCAGCTGGTACGACAATGAATGGGGCTTTTCCAACCGCATGATCGACACCACGGGTGTCGTGGCGAAGTTCCTCTAAAAAGACAGACGGACCCCGCCGGACGACTTCGGCGGGGTTTTCGTTCACCGACAGACTGGCCGCACAGGGAGCGATCATGGCAAAGCCGTTCAAGACACTCGACGACATGGGCGACATCACCGGCAAGGTGGTGCTGGTGCGCGAGGATCTGAACGTGCCGATGCAGGACGGCGCGGTGACGGACGACACGCGGCTGCGCGCGGCGATGCCGACGATCCTGGAACTGGCCGATCGCGGCGCGAAGGTTCTGATCCTGGCGCATTTCGGCCGTCCCAAGGGGCAGAAGAACCCGGAATATTCGCTGTCGAAGATCACCCGGCCGCTGACGGCGGTGCTGGGGCGCGACGTGCAGTTCATTCCCGATTGCTGCGGCGAGGCGGCGGTCGACGGCATCGCGGTGATGCGGCCGGGCGATATTTCCATCCTGGAAAATACCCGCTTCCATCCGGGCGAGGAAAAAAATGACCCCGCGCTGGTCGATGCCATCGCCGCCATTGCCGATCTTTATGTGAACGACGCCTTTTCCGCGGCGCACCGTGCCCACGCCTCGACCGAGGGGCTGGCGCACAAGCTGCCCGCCTTTGCCGGGCGGTCGATGGAAAAAGAACTGGACGCGTTGCAGGCGGCGCTGGGCGAGCCGGTGAAGCCGGTCGCGGCGGTCGTCGGCGGCGCGAAGGTGTCGACCAAGCTCGACGTCCTCAACAATCTCGTCGCCAAGGTCGATCATCTGATCATCGGCGGGGGCATGGCCAACACCTTCCTGCACGCGCGCGGCGTCGATGTCGGCAAGTCGTTGTGCGAAAAGGATCTGGCGGACACCGCCGAGGCGATCTTCGATGCGGCGGAAAAGGCCGGCTGCACCATCCACCTGCCCTATGACGTGGTGGTGGCGAAGGAATTCGCGGCCAATCCGCCGTCGGTCCGGACCTGCAACGTGCATGAGGTCGCGGCCGACGAAATGATCCTGGACGTGGGTCCCGCTGCCGTCGAGGCGCTGGGCGATGCGATAAAGAATTGCCGGACGCTGGTGTGGAACGGGCCGCTGGGCGCGTTCGAGATGGCGCCGTTCGACAAGGCCACCGTGGCGCTGGCGAAGACCGCCGCTGCGCTCACCAAGGAAGGCGGGCTCATATCGGTGGCGGGAGGCGGCGACACCGTCGCGGCGCTCAACCATGCGGGCGTGGCGGGCGACTTCACGTTCGTTTCCACGGCTGGCGGCGCCTTCCTCGAATGGATGGAAGGCAAGGAACTGCCGGGCGTCAAGGCGCTGATGGCCTAAGAAATCCGGGGCTGCCACCCAAGTGGCGGCCCTTCATTTTCCATGCGCCGCCGGAGGGGTGGCGCGACCCAATAGAGAAGGTATGTGCAGATGCTGGATCAGGACATGATGACCAAGATCGCGGGCGGCAACGGCTTCATCGCCGCGCTCGACCAGAGCGGCGGTTCGACGCCCAAGGCGCTGAAGGGCTATGGCGTGGAGGAAAACGCCTGGAACAGCGAAGAAGAAATGTTCGGCCTGATCCACGACATGCGCAGCCGCATCATCACCTCGCCCGCCTTTTCGGGTGAGAAGGTGATCGGCGCGATCCTGTTCGAGCGGACCATGGACGGTCAGGCCGGCGGCAAGCCGGTGCCGCAGGCGCTGATCGAGCGCGGGGTGGTGCCCTTCATCAAGATCGACAAGGGCCTTGAGGACGAGGCCAATGGCGTGCAGCTGATGAAGCCGATGCCGGAACTGGACACGCTGCTGAAGCGGGCCAAGGCGCTGGGCGTGTTCGGCACCAAGGAGCGTTCGGTTATCAATCTCGCCAATCGCGAGGGCATCGCCGCGGTCGTGAAGCAGCAGTTCGAGGTGGGGCGCCAGGTGCTGGCCGCCGGGCTGATGCCGATCATCGAGCCGGAAGTGAACATCAAGAGCCCCGAGCGCGCCGACGCCGACCAGATCCTGCTGGAAGAGCTGGTGAAGGCGCTGGACGCGCTGCCGGGCGACGACAAGGTGATGCTGAAGCTGTCGCTGCCCACGAAGGCGGGCCTGTTCGATCCGCTGGTGGATCACCCCAGGGTACTGCGCGTCGTGGCGCTGTCGGGCGGCTTCAAGCGGCCGGAAGCCTGCGTCGAACTGGCGAAGAACCGGGGCATCATCGCGAGCTTCAGCCGCGCGCTGCTGGAAGATCTGCGCCACCAGATGAGCGATGACGAGTTCAACGAATCGCTTGGCGGCGCGATCGACGAAATCCACGGCGCCTCGACCAGGAAGACCGCCTGACGAAAGACGCCGGGCGCGGGTCCTAGGACCGGCGCCCGGTGCTCTGGCCGGCCATGGCCTTCAGCATCAGCGCGTCGCCGATGGCGGCTGCGTCGGTGTCATTGTTGAAATAGGCCCAGACGGCGCGGTCAGCGCGCGACTGGTCGCGCATCCAGTCGGCCCATTCGCGCAGCGCCGCTTCCGAATAATGGCCGGCATATTTGCCGTTGGTGCCGTGGAAGCGGACATAGGCGGTGGAGCCGACGGCCAGGCGGGGGCTTGCCGAGCCCGGCATGTCGTGGACGCACAGGCCGGCGCCATGATCATCGAGCAGCGTATAGACCGCGTCCGCATGCCAGCTGGCGTGGCGAAATTCGAAGACGGCGCTGATGTCGGGCGGCAGGATATGCAGGAAGCTTTCCAGCCTTTCGAGATTGATGCCGAAATTGGGCGGCAGCTGGAACAGGACCGGTCCGAGCGTCGGGCCGAAATGGCGGAAAGACGCCATCATCCGCTTCATGGGCTCCTCGCAATCCTTGAGCTTGAGGGCCTGGGTCAGATAGCGGTTGGCCTTCACCGCGTAACAGAAATGAGGCGGCGCCTGGTCGCGCCAGCCTTCCACCGTCGCGGGGCGGGGCAGGCGGTAGAAGCTGTTGTTGATCTCGACCGTGTCGAAATGGTCGGCATAGAAGGAAAACCAGCGCTTCATTGGCAACTTTTCCGGATAGAAGCGGCCGCGCCAATGGCGATAATTCCATCCTGAACAGCCGATCCTGATCATGGACGCAGAACGCCCGGGGTCGTGGGGCAGGTTCCGTCCTTTTCCTTGGGTGGCAAAAGGCGCTAAAGGCTGGGGAATGACAGACTTCACCGATGATGAGCTGAGGCTCGATCCCCATTTCGCCGACCAGTTCGAGCGCGGTTTCCGCCCGCCATGCCAGCTCTATCTGATTTCGCCGCCGGTGATCGAGGATGGCTTTTCCGCGCGGCTCGCAGAGGCGCTGGACGGGGGTCGCGTGGCGGCTTTCCAGCTGCGGCTGAAGGGGATCGAGGAGGATGCCATCGCCCGCGCGGCCGCGCCGCTGCAGACGTTGTGCGCCGAGCGGGGCGTGGCGTTCATCATCAATGACAGCGTCGCGCTCGCCAAAAGCCTGGGCACGGACGGCGTGCATCTGGGCCAGGGCGATGGCGATCCGCGCGAGGCGCGCAGGATATTGGGCCCCGCGGTGCAGATCGGCGTCACCTGCCATGACAGCCGACATCTGGCGATGGAAGCGGGCGAGGCGGGGGCGGACTATGTCGCCTTCGGCGCCTTTTATCCGACCGCGACCAAGGAGACGCTGCATCGCCCCGATCCGTCGATCCTGGGATGGTGGACGACGGTTTTCGAACTGCCCTGCGTGGCGATCGGGGGGATCACGGCAGGCAATGCCGGGCCGCTGGTGCAGGCGGGCGCTGACTTTCTGGCAGTGAGCGCCGCCGTGTGGAATCATGAAGCCGGGCCGCGCGCAGGAGCGGCGGCGTTTGGCGAGGTGCTGCGGCCGAGGGCGGCGTAGGGGGCGGGTGGCGCGCCCAAAACTGCGGTCCGTCCTGAGCGTGTCGAGGAACGGCAGATGGGCTTGTCGTTGCGCGCGTGTTTCGACGGCTCAGCAGGAACGGGTTTTGGAAAAAGGCCCGTGCGATCTGTCCTAACCGGTCCTTCGCGCCCTATCGCATCTCCAAGGCAGCTTTCCGCCGCGCTGCGCGTTCTCTCTGCGAACATGGGAGAGCAACGCCTTGAAAAAACATCTGCTGATCCTCACGCTGCTGTGCACCGCCTGCAAGGTTTCGGTCACGGATGCCAATGACAGCGCGGCTGCGCCCGCGGCCGAGCAGCCTGCCGCCGGCTCGGCCGCGGTTGCGAAACCCGCGGGTGATCCCTTCGCCTTCAGCATCCTGCCCGAGCCGGCCGGCGCGGCGCCACGCGCGGACTCCATCCTGCAGGCGCAGGTCGCACTGGACCGCGCCGGTTTCTCGCCGGGCGTCCTGGACGGCAAGGAAGGCATGTCCTTCACCGCTGCCCTGAAAGGTTTCCAGTGGGCGAAGGGCCTGAACGAAAGCGGCACATATGACGAGGCGACGGCCAAGGCCCTTCTTGGGCCCCAGCCGCAGCCTGCAACCTGGCTGGTGCGGATACCGGAAGGCTTCGCGCGGGGGCCCTACGCCGCGATCCCGAAAGATTATGGCGAGCAGGCCAAGCTGCCATCCCTGGGTTATCGCAACCTGCTGGAAAAGCTGGCGGAGCGTTTCCATACCAAGCCGGACGTGCTGATCGGGCTGAACCAGCCCAACACGCCGCTCGGGCCCGGCGCGACGGTCCGCGTCCCGGCGGTCGGCAATCAGCCGGTAGCGCGGATCGAGGGGGACGAGCGCGGGTGGGGGCAGACCCTGGCCAGCCTGGCCGTGGCGAAGGACCAGCCGCAAGCCGATCATATCATCGTCGACAAGTCGGAGGGGGTTTTGCGCGTGTTCGACGCGCAGGACAAGCTGATCGCGCAATTCCCGGCGACCATGGGATCGGAGCATGATCCATTGCCGATCGGGACATGGGAGATAAAGGGGATCAGCCGGAATCCGGACTTCCATTATAATCCCGACCTGTTCTGGGACGCATCGGCCAAGGATGAAAAGGCGGTGCTGAAGCCCGGCCCCAATGGCCCCGTCGGCATCGTGTGGATCGACCTGTCCAAGCCGCATTATGGCATCCACGGCACGCCCGAGCCCCAGACGATCGGACGCACCGAAAGCCATGGCTGCATTCGCCTGACCAATTGGGATGCGGCGCGGCTGGCGCAGATGGTGAAGAGCGGGGTCAAGGCGGTGTTCCAGGCATGAGAAGACCGGGACGGCGGGGGTGGGCGGGGATTGCGCTCGCCATCCTGCTGGTCCTGTTGTTCCTCAAGATGTGCGTGCGGATCGTGCCGGGTGATGCGCCCGCGCCTGTCCACTCGCCCGGACAAGGATTGGCGGCGGCGGCGGAGACGGGGTCCCTGCTGATTCCGGTCGAAGGCGTGCCGCCGTCCGCGCTGACCGATACCTTCACGCAGGCACGGGCCGGCGGCGCGCGGCCACATGATGCGATCGACATCATGGCGGCGCGGGGACGAGCGGTGCTGGCGGTAGCCGATGGCCGGATCGAAAAGCTGTTTTCCAGCGTCGAGGGCGGGCTGACCATCTATCAGCGATCGGGTGACGGGCGGCGCATCTATTATTACGCGCATCTCGACGCCTATGCGCCGGGGCTGGCGCAAGGGCAGGGCGTGCGTCGCGGCCAGAAGATCGGGATGGTGGGAAGCACGGGCAACGCCGATCCAGCCGCGCCACATCTCCATTTCGCGGTGCATGAGATGGCGCCCGGCGAACCGTGGCACGCAGGCCGCGCGATCAATCCCTATCCGCTGCTGGCGCGGCCGCTCAAATGACGCCCTCTTGCCCTTCGGCCGCGAGCGATGTAAGGGCGCGGCCAGCCTCCAGAGGCCGGCTCTTTTCACCTTCAGACATATAGGCAGGCTCTTCCCATGAAGATCAGCGGCGTCGAGATTCGTCCCGGCAACAATATCGAATATGACGGAAGCCTGTGGCGTGCCGTCAAGATCCAGCACACCCAGCCCGGCAAGGGCGGCGCCTATATGCAGGTCGAGCTGAAAAACCTGATCGACGGGCGCAAGAACAACGTCCGCTTCCGGTCGGCCGAAACCGTCGAGCGCATCCGCCTGGACACCAAGGATTTCCAGTATCTCTATTCCGAGGGCGACATGCTCGTCTTCATGGACACCGAAACCTATGAGCAGATCAACCTGCCGCAGGACCTGGTGGGCGACGCCTCGGCCTTCCTGCAGGACGGCATGATGGTCATGCTGGAAATGTATGAGGAGCGCCCGATCTCCGT
>DATEDR010000265.1:0-10269 GCA_035281605.1 Sphingobium sp. | reverse complement strand
GAGACCATCGTCAAGCCGGAGCAGCGGCGCAAGTCGATCTACAGCAGCGTGCTGTACGACGCCCGCATCAAGGGACGCGCCCAATTCATCCTGCCGCCCGACCTGCCGCGTTTCGGCATAACGGCCGACCGGTTGTCGTGGGACCGCGCGGAACTGCGCATGGGCGCATCGGACGCGCGTGGGCTGACCAATGGCGGATCGCTGTCCGCTGATGGAAAGCCGCTGGCCGTGCAGCCGGGCAAAGGTCCCGGTTCCACGGGCGGGCAAGGCTTCTTTGCCTTCGTGCCCTGGAGCGGCGAGGGCAGGCTGGTCATAAACTATGATTTCGGTCTGCGCGGCAGCCGGTCGCTGAGCCTGGTACCGCGGGGTGGAAAGACGGAGTGGACCGTGCGGTCGAGCTGGCCCAGCCCGAATTTCGGCGGCGCCTTCCTGCCGGACAGGCGCGCGATTTCGGGCGATGGCTTCACGGCGCGCTATTCGATCGACAAATTGGCGCTCGGCCAGCCGCCCGTGGCGATGGAGGAATTGGGACCGCCGCTGTCGAACGATGGTGCCGGTTATGCGATGGCTCCGGCCGTCGACAGCACGGCATCCACCGTCAGCCGGGGGCCGGGCCGGATCGTCGAAACGGTCAGCGGCAATTCCCGGGCGGTGACGATCGGACTCATCGAACCGATCAACCTCTATTCCAAGGTCGATCGATCGGTGAAATACGGCTTTCTGTTCATCGGTTTCACCTTCCTGGCATTCCTGCTGTTCGACATCGTCGGCGGTGCGCGCGTGGCCGGAGCGGAATATCTGCTGACCGGGGCGGCGCTGGTGCTGTTTTTCGTGCTGCTGCTTGCCTTTGCCGAAGTGATCGGCTTCACCGCCGCCTATGTGCTGGGCGCGGGAGCGATCATCGGCCTGCTGTCCGCCTATAGCGCCGCGGTGCTGGGAAGCTGGCGACGCGGCCGGTTCATCGGCGCGCTGCTGATTGGGCTTTACGCCCTGCTGTTCGTGCTGCTCAATCTTGAGGCGTGGTCGCTGCTGATCGGTTCGGTGCTGCTGCTGATCGCGCTGGCAAGCGTGATGTATGCCACCCGAAATGTCGAATGGAGCAATGTCGGGCAGAGGAAGCCGGCGCAGGAGAGCTGACGCGCGTCCGGGCCGGCTTCCACGGGCCTTTCAGGCTACCAGCAATGCATCCGCCGATTCATCGATCATCTGCTGCAAAGTCCGACGAACGCTGACGCCGGGTGCGTCGGAAGGGAACAGGGCGGGTTTCAGCTCCCAGAAATCCGCGTCGCCCATCATGGCCTGCTGCGCTTCGATCATCGGCTTGTCCTGATGCGTGAAGGCATAGCCCAGGCTCTCCACCGTCTTTTCCGTCAGCGCGGCATTATCAAAATCGAAGTTGCGCGTCGTCATCACGTCGTAGACCGTCCGATTGTGCAGGCCCGGCGTGCAGATATGGTAGATTTCATGGAACCGGCCCTCTTCGCGGGGCGCTCCCGCAGGCTTGATGCCTGCCTGGACGACGACCACCGTGGGCGCATACCAGGTGATGGTGAGCCAGGTGTCGACGTCCGCCACATCGGGCATATAGGTGCGCAGAACGGGAACGGCGATCCGGCCGTCGAATGACCAGCTATATTCGACCATCTGGCCGGCGGTCCGCATGGCGGGCTTGACCGAAAGCAGGAGGCCGTCGCCGCCCAGCACCCCGGCGTGGAGAAATTCCGCATGGGTCGGGTCGAGCAGATTGTCGATCAGCAATTCATAGTCAGCCCGCACTTCCATGGTCGCGACGGGCGCCATCGCGGTGTCGGGCAGGGTCGAAAGAAAGCTGAAATCAGGAATGAGCGACGGATCCGGCTTCGCGCGTTGCGACAGCCAGACCCAGATCGCCCCGTCCCGTTCGATCGTGGCGTAAGACGGAACCGCAACGGCGCCCGACCGCGCACCCTTCATATGCGGATTGAAAACGCAGTCGCCGCCGGCGCCGAATTGCAGGCCGTGATAGCCGCATTCCAATATCTCGCCCTTCACCTTGCCGAGATGGAGGGGAGCGAAACGATGGGGGCAGCGATCGCCGATTGCGTGAACGGCCCCGGTCTCCGACCGATAGAGGGCCAGCTCCCGCTCCGCGCACTGTAGCTGCCTGGCGGATGCCGGTGCCATGTCCTTCGACCATCCGCCGAAGTACCACGCGTTTTCCAGATATGTCTTTCCCACGCTTCGTCCTCCCAAATCAGCCACGATGGCGGGAGCCAACCCCATCGCTAACAGGCTGTCATCCGTTCAGGATGACGCGGCGCTTTCGTGCTGCGCGATGGTTCCTTCAATGTCGTCCACCTGGATCAGCCTGCCCAGGCGCACCTCCGGCGGCGCATCGGTATAATTATCATAATCCGCGTTCAACTGCGCGGCTTCCGGAACGGCATGCATTTCCAGGATGCGATTGCGGTCCTCCTCCTTCGCGAAGCAGAGATGCACGATCGCGCAATATTTCTCCTCCGAATTCGGATCATTTTCGCCGATCCGTTCGACCCAGTAGAATTCCGGCTGCACGCCGAGATGCTTTTTCACCAGCGCAAGGCCCATCGGCATGTGGACATTCTGGTGATGCTCATAACCGAAGGCACGGTCCTTGGGACGCGGGTAAAGGAATGTGAAAAGATACAAGGCAAATCTCCCTGGGGTCGCTCGATAGGACGCAACGTCGGTTTAGGGTCAGGCAGCCACTGCCAGTTGCGCGTCGATCAAGCCCTGCAGCTTGCGGCGCACCTTGACCGCGGGGGCATCCGACGGGAACAGCGCCGGCTTCAGGTCCCAGAACTCGTTCTCGCCCATCATCGCCTGCTGCGCCTCGATGATCGGCTTGTCCTGCTCGTTGAACGCATAGGCTCCGCCATCGCGAAGCGTGGTGGTCAAGGCCACGTCGTCGGGCTGGAAACCGCGCGTCGTCATGACATCATAACGGGTTTGATGAAGTTTCGTAGGCATCAGGATGTGGTAGGCGCCCGCCCATACACCCTCTTCGCGCGGTGCGCCCGCCGGCTTTATGCCGCCGACTACCGTGACATAACCCGGCGCGTAATAGGTGCAGGTCAGCCAGGAATCGACATGTTCGACGTCCGGCAGGAATTGGCGCATGAGGGGAACCGCCGCCACGCCGTCATAGTGGTAGTCGGCCTCCAGCATATGGCTGGTTTCCCTGACCTTCGCGTGGATGCCGAATTGCAATCCGTCGCCGCCCAGCACGCCGACATGGACAAATTCCGAATGGGTCGGATCGAGCAGGTTGTCGACGATCAATTCATAGTCCGCCGTGACGTCCATGGTTTCCACAAAGAGATGGGCGGTAGCGGGGAAACTGGAAAGATGGCTGAAGTCGGGGATCAACGAAGGATCGGGGGCAACCTCTGCCGAGAGCCAGATCCAGACCGCGCCGTAGCGTTCCTCGACGGCATAGGAGGGGACGCTGATCGAACCGCCAGCGCCGTTTTTCATATGGGGATTGAAGGCGCAGCTGCCGCTTCCGGCGAACTGGAGGCCATGATAGCCGCATTCCAGCAGGTCGCCCTTCACCTTGCCGAGGTGGAGAGGCGCGAAGCGGTGCGGACAGCGATTGCCGATCGCGAAAACCTGCCTCTGCTCCGAGCGGTAGACGGCGATTTCCCGTTCCGCCAGGGTCAATCCGCGCGCCTCGCCCGCCTTGATCTGGTCAGCCCAGCCTCCAAAATACCAAGCTGCCTCAAGATACCGAGCCATTACATCCCTCCGAGTCGTAATCTAACTTCTTTTTGGATAGGATAAGCGATAGGCTATTGCCCCTACCCGAAAGGGAAGGGGACCGCGCCGCCATTCACGCTAGGTTGACGCGCAAGACGAGGACCTGACACATCACCAAGCGCGATCGAGCTTCGAAGGCCGGTTCAGCACGAAAGGTGCCGGCTGTCGCGCGTCCCCGTCCGCGGGGGGAGAGCGTGAGCAAATCGGCTGGCGGCGCCATGGGCTGGATCGATCGGCCCGATCTGCTGCACCATATGATCGACTGTGCGGGACGGCAGGTGGTGGCGGTCGCCGCGCCGGCGGGCTGGGGCAAGACCGTGCTGCTCAGCCAATATCGCCAGTGGCTCGAAGAGCGGGGCGAGGCGGTCGCCTGGCTGAATGTCGACCCGACCGCGAATGACCCTGCCGCTCTCGTCTCCCTTCTGGCAAGCGCCATGGTCGTTGCCGTGCCGGCGATCGGCCTTCCCGCGGACGTGCAAGGAGATCCGGCATCAGCCCGCGCCATCAATGCCGGTTTGCAGCATGTCCTGGCAAGCATCTCCGCGGCGGGCACGGACCTGCATCTCTTCCTTGACGACATCCATTTGTGCAGCGCCGCCGCAGCTCGAGAGCCGTTCGCCCGGTTCATCCGGCATGCTCCGGCCAATCTGCATGTGATCATCGCGGGCCGCGAACAACCGCCGCTGCCCATGGCGCGCATGCGAGCGGAGGGCAAAGTCGCGCAGATCGGCTGGTCGGACCTGCGCTTTTCCCCGGACGAGGCGCGGGCGCTGGTCGAATTGGCAGGCCATCATTCGCTGACCGAAGCGGATGTTGCCCGGCTGGCCGATGCGACAGAGGGATGGGCCATGGGGCTTCGCCTCGCGGCGCTGGAGCTTTCCGCCCATGCCGGCGATCCCCGGTCCATTGCGGGCTTTTCGGGCCGCCATGAAAGCGTGAGCGATTATCTGGCGGAGGAACTGCTTGCGTCCCAAAGCGCCGAGAGGCTCGACTTCCTGACCAGGACATCCGTTCTCGAGCGATTTTCGGCCGAGATGTGCAATGTCGTGCTCGGCATCTGCAACGCGGGGGAAATCATCGAGGATCTGGAGCGGCGCAACGCGTTCATCGTGCGCCTCGACAAGGAACGGCTCTGGTTCCGCTATCATCGCTCGCTCCGGGAATTGCTGCTGAAGCGGCTGCATGTCCACCATCCCGACGAAGCACCGCGCCTGCAACGCCGCGCCGCGAAATGGCTGTGCGATGCGAACCGGCTTGAAGAAGCGCTGAAGATGGCGAGCGAGACGCAGGACGTGGAATTCGGCGGGGAGACGTTGAACGAGATTGGCGACAAGCTGTTCCGCTTCGGGCAGTTCAAGCTGTTGCGCGAAGCGGCGATGGCCTTGCCCACCAATGTGCTGGCGAAATATCCCCGGATCGCGCTGCTGCTGGTGTGGGTCGACAATATCATGGGCAATCTGGATCAGGCCCGGCATGTCCTTTCGATGATCGAGGATCGCCAGAACGACCATCTCTTGCCCGAACAAAGCTATTCACCCGACATCCGTTTCGAAGATGCCATCACGCACAGGCGGATGATGGCGGCCTTGTCGGTCGGCGACATGCAGTCGGTCGACAATCTTTGCGACAAATTATTGTCGACCCTGTCCTTTTGCGACAAATATCTGCTGTCGTCGGTGCATGCCGCAAAGCTGTTCGCCCGCTATCATCTTCTCGATTGCCGAGGGAGCCTCGCGCGCGGCCGGCAGAGTCTGGATGTCCTGCCCGGGGACGGGATCAAAAACGGTCATTTGTGGACCAAATCCTGCATGGGACTGGCGCATATGCGCCGCGGCGAAACGGAGGCCGCGCGGGCCGCGTTCGAACAGGCGCTGGCCCATGCCGACATGGACGGTAGCCCGGGCTTTCTCTCGCCGATGCCGGCCACTTTCCTGGCGGGGGTTCATTATGAGCAGGATCGCGTCGAGCAGGCGCGCGCGCTGCTGGACATGTATGTGCCCGGCGATTCCGCCCCCGCGCTGGTCGACCAGTTCAGCGACGCCCCGATCCTGCGATCCTGCTTGCTGAGGCTGGCGGGCGAGCGGGAGGCGGCGGCGGCGCTGCTGGACCGTGCCATCGACCTGTTCGCCGGCAAAGGCCTGTCGTGCGTGCAGAGGAGCCTGGTTGCCGAGCGCGTGCGCCAGGCATGCCTGGACGGCCGCGCGCACGATGCCGAACTGATAGCGCGGGACATCGGCATCACGCTGGATGCGAAGCCGTTTCATCCGATGCCGGGCGCGTCGACCTGGGACATGGCCGACATGCTCAGCTGGAGCCGGCTGGCGATCAATGCCGGCGAGTACAGGGCCGTGAGCACGTTGCTGCGGTCCTGGATAGCATTGTGCAGGGCGGGCGGCTGCGGCAGGACGGTCACGCAGCTGTCGATCCTGCTGGCGAAAGTCGGGATGCTGGACGGCGATGTCCGGGAGGCTACCACCTGGCTGCGGGCGGCCCTGGTTTCCGGACGCGCGGCGGGCATGATCCGCACGTTCGCGGATGAAGGCCCCTCTCTGCGGACGATGCTGCTGGAGGTGCAGGAAAGCCCGGCAGGCCTGGATGTCGAAGCGCGCGGCTATGTCGCCCAGCTGCTCAAGGCCTTTCCGCAGCAGCATGACCTGATCAGCGAGCTTCCCGAACTGGCGCGGAGCGAGGGCCTGCTCTCGACGCCGCTGACCCAAAGGGAGGCGCAGATATTGGCGCTGGTGAGCCAGGGGATAAAGGGCCGCTTCATCGCGGCTCAATTGTGCATCACCGAGGGTACGGTGAAATGGTATATGCAGCAGATTTTCGACAAGCTGGACGTGCGTACGCGGGTCGATGCCGTCAAGCGGGCGAGGGAGTTCGGGTTCGTGCCCTGACCGGTCAGGGCTGGCGAGGATCTTGCCCGCTATTGCCCAGAGTGAAGGAAGGCGACTGGCCGAAACGCCGTTGGTAGATGCCGGAGAAGCGGCCGAGATGGTGAAAGCCCCAGTGCATCGCCGCCGCCGTCACGGTCATGTCGTCCGGATTTCCTTCGGCGAGCATCTTGTGAACCCGCTGTAGCCGAACCTCGCGCAGGAACGCCATCGGGCTCGTCCCATAGGCCCGGCGAAACCCGTTCTGAAGCGTTCGGCTGGTCGTATCGACGGCGGCCGCGATGTCTTCGACCGTCAACGGCTCATAGGCGCGCGCCTCGATCAGCGCGACGGCGCGATCAAGATAGTTGGGCCGCGGCTCGCGCGCGCCATGCTGGACTTCGTCGATATAATTGTTCGCCTGCGCGCGCAGCAGTTGCGCCACGAGCAGGTTGCCGAATTCCCGGACGGGCACATCGGCGTCGCATTCGCTGGATCCAAGAGCGTCGACCAGGGCCATGGCGATATTGTAGAAGACCCGGGTCTTGGGTTCGTCCAGCCTGAGGCGGGGGTCGAAGATCACCGGCTTGTCCAGCGCATGGCCCAGCGTCTTCCGGAATGCCTCATGCACGGTCGCACGTTCCAGCCGGATGACGAGATGGCGGGTCTCCGCCCCGACCTTCAACTGCATATATTGACCGGGTTGGAGCAGGGTCCCGCAGTCGGGCGTTTCCGTGAACTGGCTCCGGTCGATCGATACCGCCGCCATGCCGGTGAGCGGCAGGCTGATCAGATAAAAGTCGCCCAGCCGGGTTTCGATCACCGCGTCGGTGCCATATTCGACATAATATATGCCGCCAAATTCGAGCGGAACGCCGCGAAAATAGGCCGTGGGGGAGCCGTTGCGCCCTCGCATCGAAAACCGATATTCGCCGAGAGCCGGACCCACCACCGGATATACCTGATCGGGCGCGCTTGCCTCCGCAAGCCGATAACCAGGAAAGGGTCGTTCTTCTCTTCTCATCGGACGCCACTAAAGCCGAGAATGGCGAGCCTAAGCATATCCGACCTTTTCAAATGGGCCAAACGGAACCTGCATCAGGCCCAGCTCTTCCGCCGAGCCGGGCCGGCGACAGACCAGACGCTCCGCCCGGCAGTCATCCGGCCCGCAGCTCCGTCACTCGCCAGCACCGCCGCGCCGCGGTACGCCCAGCGCATCGGCAACATCATTCCACCAGCTGTGGTCGGGGTCATCCAGCAGCGTCAGCGTATGATAATGGTCAAGACCGGTCAGTTCGGTCAAAGATGTTTCGACGCCGCAAGCGAGCAGCTTGTCGTGCATCTGCTGATTTGAGCGCTTGATACGATCGATGTCGCCATCGACATAGAGCAGGTGGGTCGGGAGCGACCGGGCGTCCGCGTGGGTCACGGGGCTGGCGTCCACATCATCTTCGGCGCGTTCGAGAAAATATTTATAGATGCGCTCCCCGACAGTTCCGGGGGCCTTTTCTTCGTCTTGCGCGGTCATCGACCCGGACACGCTGAACGCCTTGCGGAACGGCCGCTCGGGCAGGCCGAAGCGGGCGAAAAGATCGCTGCGCACGGCCGCCATCGCCGCCAGATGGCCGCCGGCGGAGTTGCCGGCCAGAACGATGCGGTCGGGGTCTATGCCCAGCTCCGCGGCATGGGAATGCACCCATTTCAGGACTTCGAACACATCGTCCCTGTGGGCGGGGAACTTGCGCCGGGGCGCCAATCCATAGCCTGGCGAGATGAAAACGGCGCCATAGGAGAGAGCTGCCGGCGCCATGGACGCGCACCAATAGGGATAGCCCGCCGTCCAGCCGCCGCCATGCATGTAGATGAGCAAGGGCCGGAGCGAGTCCGTTGCCTCAGTCGGCCGGTAAATGTCCATCACCTGCTGGCCGTCGGGGCCATAATGAACCCTGGTCGGCGCGGGGATGGTCTTCAAGGTCGACAGGGCCTTCGCTTCCGCTTCGGCGATCGCCTCACGGGCACGGGGGTTGCCGATCGGAAGCTGGTCGGGAAATGACGACGGGTCGACAAAGGATTCGACAGAATTATCCAATGAACCACTCCTAAATTATGACCATCTGCCTGGCAGCGCGCCGGGCGGTCTTTGCCGATTCAGGGCATCTTCGGCCCTGCCAGGATCGGGGGGTCCGTTCGCGACCAAGGCGTTGTTTCACCTGGTCGCAGGATCGCTCGACCTTCATAACTGTGCATGGCCTCGCAGGCAGATCGGTGCCGAAAAGCAGTCAGGCTGCTTCCGGCATGTCCGGGCCGCAAACATGCGCGAGGTCGGCGAGCATTGCGTCGGAAACGCGCGAGCCGTCAAGGTCCTTTTTTACGGTGCTGGTTCGACCCGCGCGGTGAACTATCGCAGCCCAGGCATCAAACGGCTGCGTCGAACCGGGCGATCTCCGCGAATCTTGATACCAGTCCGGAACTGTCGGCAACGCGGGTAATCAGATAGAGATCGGCGAAAATTTCCTCTTCCAGATCGATAAATCGAGCGTTGCCCGTGAAGCCGCGGCGCGTGCTGGTTTCCGGAACGATGGCGATGGCATAGCCCGCCGTCGCCAGGGTCAGCGCTTCGGCGAGGCTGCTGACGCGCTGGGCGATGCGCGGTTCGAAACCGGCATTTTCGCAAAGCTGCGATACCATGTCGAAATAGGAGGGGTAGGGCTCCCGGCTGACCCGGAGAAATTCATAGTCGGCCAGGTCCTTGAGCGAGACGCGTTCCCGGGTCGCCAGCGGGTGTCCGTGCGACACGCACAGAATGAGCTTTTCCCGCAGCGCCGTGACCGCGGCGAGTTTCCTCGTCTCGACGGAGTTGACCATCTTGCCCACGGCGATGTCGACGAAGCCGACATCGATCTCGCCGTTGATGACCGCCATATATTGCTCATTGGAATTCATCTGGCGAAGACTGATTTCCGCCAGCGGAGAGACTTTCCTGAAGCGTTGCAGATAGTCGCCGAGCCAGGCGAGCATGATCGTACTCATATAGCCGATCGTCAACCGGCCTTCATAGCCGCCCGCGATGCGCTTTGCTTCCTCGACGGCTTCTTCGGTGTTCGCCAGGATCATGCGGGCGCGCAGCAGGAACTGTTCGCCCGCCGGCGTCAGCGCGACATTTCGCTTGTCCCGCACGAACAAGCGGGCGCCCATATCCTGTTCGAGCGCCGCGATCTGGTGGCTGAGGGGCGGCTGGGAGATGTTCAGCCGCTGCGCTGCGCGGCTGAAATGCAGTTCTTCCGCCACGGCCACGAAATACCGAAGATGCCGGAGCTCCATAACATACATCCTGAGTATAAAAGATCGCGAAAAACCATATTTGACATATCAGGATGGCGTCGGCAACCTTGATGCGAAACTGAAGTCGCCGGGCTGTCGCGGTTGCGAATCCGGCATGCGCGCGTCCTGTTCGGGAGATAGATTTGGCCAGTTTGATTGATGGCCGTGCGGTTGCCCGCACGCTGCTGGACGCAGTTGCTGAACGCGTGGCAGCCCTGTCGCTGCGTGGTGTTCAGCCGGGTCTGGCGGTCGTGCTGGTCGGCAACAATCCCGCGTCCGAAATCTACGTCCGCAACAA
>DATEDR010000264.1:0-2444 GCA_035281605.1 Sphingobium sp. | reverse complement strand
CGGCAATATCGCCGACCAGGGACAGACGGTTGGCTGAGGCGCTCGGCAGGCGGCTCGTCGCCGAGGCGGTCGGCTCTTTCTTCCTGTTCGGCGCCGTCATCGGCTCGGGCATCATGGCCGAGGCGTTGGCCGGGGGAAATGTGGCGGTAGCGCTGCTGGCCAACACCATCGCGACCGGCGCGATCCTGTTCGTGCTGATCACCATGCTTGGTCCGGTTTCCGGGGGGCACTTCAACCCGGCCGTGTCGCTGGTTATGGCGGCGCGGGGCGAGCTGCGTTGGAAGGAAGTGGCGCCTTATGTTGCGGTGCAATTGGCCGGCGGGCTGCTCGGCGCGCTGGCGGCGCATCTGATGTTCGACCTTCCGCTGTGGCAATATTCGGTAAAGGCGCGGACGGGGATCGGCCAGTGGACGGGCGAGGCGGTCGCGACCTTTGGACTTATCCTGACGATTATCGGCACGGTGCGGCACCGGCCCGCCTGGGTCCCGGCCAGTGTCGCGCTCTTCATCACCGCAGCCTACTGGTTCACCTCATCCACCAGCTTCGCCAACCCGGCGATCACGGTTGTCCGCAGCCTGACCGACAGCTTCGCCGGAATCGCGCCGCAGGATGTCGCGGCGTTCGTCGGAGCCCAGTTCCTTGGAGCAGCTGCTGGCGCCCTGCTGGGTATGTCCCTGTTCGGCCCGGCTCCTAGAGCCTGAGCCCAAACTTCGTCCCGGCCCACACCATCAGCGCGTAGAGCGCCACCGTCAGCACGCACCCCGCGGCTAGGCTCACCCAGAACCCAAACCCGCTTCGCAGCATCGCCGGGATCAGCAGGAACATCGGCAGCGACGGCAGCACGAACCAGAAGGTCGCCTCGGCATGGGCCGCCATGTTCGCCGCGTCCGGCTTGTCGCGCCACAGCCAGATCATGCCGAGCACCGACACCAACGGCAGCGAAGCGATCAGCCCGCCAAAGCCGGGATAGCGTTTCGCCACCTCCGAGATGATGGCGATGAGGATTCCGCTGAGCGCGGCCTTGAGGATCAGATACCACATGAGGCCACGCTGGCACTGCTCGCGTGGCGCTGCAACAAGCAGCTGTTAAATACGCGTTAAATGGCCTAGGGACGCTCCCCGCACCATTCCAGGACAAGGAGCCGGTCCATGGCTTCCGAACGACCGGAATATTACCTCGCCCGCGCTGCCGAGGAACGCAAGGCCGCGGCCAGCGCCCCTAATGCCGGCCTCGCCCGGGTCCATCGCGATCTGGCGATGATGTACGACCGGATGGCTAAGGAAGCGGAGCAGGAATTGGCACTCGCTGAATAGCGCCGCGGCGGAACGGATAATCGCTAACCCCCGGAACGGGCTCCCGGGAAAGGCGTTTGTCGGCGGTCAGGCGCCTATCCTCTTCACGCCATGTCTAGCCCAGGCTGATCGTCGGCCGGCGGCCTTGCACCATCGCGCGGGACAGGCGCCCAATCCGCAAAACGGGCGAGGCACCAATGACGGACAAGACGATCTACAAAGAGGCCAGCAAGGTCGAGGCCGACCAGGGCGTCGTCACCGTGAAGGGACCCGATGACGTCGACGTCAAACTCACCGAAGAGGCCGCCGCGGAAACGTCCGATCGCCTTTTCGCCGAGTCCACAAAGGCCCGAGCCCAGAAATACCGGCAAGAGAAAAAGAAGGCGGAGCGCCCCTGCTAGGCGAAAACGCTGTCCTATGAAGCCACTGACCGGCGTCGGCCAGTGGATCGGTGAACTGGTCGCGACCCGTCCCGATGTTCAACCTCGCAGCTATTGGGCCCACTGCTGGCCTTGCTTGTGGCGCCGCAATTGCTTGGAAAGCGCTAGTTCCCGGCTGGCCGCCGGAACTCGCGCGGCATGCCAGTCATTCTGACGGCGGAGCGGAAAGATGGAGAGTAGCCATGCGTTCCGCCCTCCTTTGGCTCATCGGCATCCCGATCCCGATCATCCTGCTGATCGCCTTTTGCACCGGGCATCTTTGAGGCGCCGAGCCCACGCGCGCGAATGCGCCAGCATTCGGAAGCTTGGGCGTAGAGACGCCGAAAAGCGGACGGCCTGCGCGCCTCAGCGCGACAGGACCGACGGCGCGGATTTACTCCGCGCCGCCTTTTTGGGTTCGGCACTGACGTCACGGGATTCACTCCCGTGACGGCCCCTCTCCCCAATGGAATGTCCGTCACGCGAGTAAATCGCATGACGTCGGTCCTGTCGCGCTGGAGCGCGCAGGCCGGCCGGCTGTTCCCATCTCTGCGACGCAAGCTCCCGGCTGCTTTGCAGCCGCTCCCTTGCCCTCGTGGGAAAAGCTAGATTTGCCAATTGGCGATGGACTCCCACTCCGGCTCGCCGTCGCCAGCAGTCCGTTCCTCCCAACGTGCGCCCTGGGCCAGGCTGATGCCATTCAGCACGTCGGAGGTTCGCTCGCGCACGGTG
>DATEDR010000263.1:0-7096 GCA_035281605.1 Sphingobium sp. | reverse complement strand
TACATCCGCACCAACGACGTGCATCCCAATTTCCGGCTGGTGAAGGCGTCGCTCGCCGCGCCCGACCAGTGGGATGAGGTGATCGCGCCCGACGCCCATTTCTACCTGACCGATTTCACCCTGTTCAAAGGCTTCTACGTCACTGAAGGGCGGCAGGACGGGCTCGATCAGATCGAGCTGCGCGACTATGCGACCCATTCGGCCAAGCGCCTGCCCTTTCCGGAGGCGAGCTATTCGGCGAGCCTTGACGATAATCCCGAATATGACGTGACGAAGCTGCGCATCGGCTATGAATCGATGGTCACGCCCGACACGATCTACGACTATCACCTCGAAACCGGCGAGCTCGAGGTCCTGAAGGTCCAGGAAATCCCGTCGGGCTATGACGCTGACCGCTACGCCACCGAGCGGTTGATGGTCCCGGCGCGCGACGGCACGCCGATTCCGGTGTCGATCGTCTATCCCCGGGATTTTCCCCGCGACGGTAGCGCGCCGCTGCACCTCTACGGTTATGGCGCCTATGGCATCGCGATGGAGCCGGGTTTTTCCACCAGCCGCCTGTCGCTGCTCGACCGCGGCTTCGCCTTCGCGCTCGCGCATATTCGCGGCGGCGATGATCTGGGCCAGCAATGGTATCTCGACGGCAAGCTCGACAAGCGCACCAACACATTCACCGATTTCGTCGATGTGGCGAAGGGGCTGATCGAGCGCGGCTATACGTCGACGGGGCGCATCAGCATTTCCGGCGGATCGGCAGGCGGCGAACTGATGGGCGCGGTCATCAACAGCGACCCCGATATTTGGGGCGCGGTGGTGGCGCATGTCCCCTTTGTCGATGTCCTCAACACCATGCTGGACGAAACACTGCCGCTGACGCCCGGCGAATGGCCCGAATGGGGCAATCCGATAGAGGACAAGGCGGCGTTCGAAACCATCCTGTCCTACGATCCCTACTGCAATGTGACGGCGCAGGCCTATCCGCCGTTGATGGTGACGGCCGGGCTCAACGATCCGCGCGTTACCTATTGGGAACCGGCAAAATGGGTCGCCCGGCTGCGCGCGACCAAGACCGACGGCAATATCCTGCTGCTCAAGACTAATATGGGCGCGGGCCATGGCGGCAAGTCGGGCCGCTTCGAAAGCCTGCAGGAAACAGCGGAGGAGTTCACCTTCATCCTGTGGCAGCTGGGCGTGGAGGGGTGAAGCGGTGAGGAAGGCTCCGCCCCTTCAACCCGCTCGGGCCGGTCCAAGCCTTTTGGAGCCCGCGCTCGCTGGTCGGACCCGGCGAGGGCGGCGGTAATGCCCTCCAGCTACGTCACCCAGATCACGGCCGGCCCGGAGCATATCGACATGCTCGGCCATGTGAACAACGCCGTCTGGGTGCAGTGGATGGAGCAGGTCGCGACCGAACATTGGACCCGTGATGCCGATCCGGCCCATGTCGACGCCTATGTCTGGGTGGTGACGCGGCATGAGATCGATTATCGCGGCAATGTGCGGGAAGGCGAGATCGTCACCGCCCGCACCTGGATAGCCGAACCGCCGCGCGGCGCCCGTTTCGACCGGCACATGGAATTTGTCGGCCCGGACGGCAAGGTGAAGGTCGCCGCCAGATCAACCTGGGCGATCATCGACAGGGACAGCGGCCGGATCCTGCGCGTTCCTCCCGAAGTCGCCGCCCCCTTCCTCGACGGTTGACCGTCCGGAACCTCGCCTGTGGATGGCACGTTTTCCGTGCCACCAACTTCCACAGGAGTGCATATGCGTAAGATTGGCTTTTCGATGCGCGCCTTCGCGGCCGCTTCGGCATTGTTCCTGGCGAGCGGCCCCGCGCTCGCAGGCGACGAAGAACGCGCGCTTGCCGCGATCGCGCAGGCCCAGGGCAAGATCGATGCCGCCGCCAAGCTCAAGGCCGGAGACTTTGATCCCGACGTGCTGGCAAGGGCGCAGGCATCGCTCCGGCTCGCCCAGGAAAAGCTGAAGAGCGGCAAGGAACAGGATGCGATCAAGGCCGCGGTCGATGCGCAGCAATTTGCCGACACCGCGATCGGCCGCAGCCAGGCCCGCGTTGAAACCGACGCGCAGATCCAGGCTTCGACCGCCGCTGCGGCTCAGGAAGACGCTGCGGCCGCCCACGCCCGGGCTGACGCCGCCGAGCGTGCCGCCGCTTCTGCTGCTGCGGACGCGCAGGCCGCCCGTGCCGCTGCCGCCGTTGCGCCCGCCACCACCACGGTGACGACGGAGACGGTGAAGTCCGCGCCAGCGACGACCGTGCGCAAGGCGGCGCCCGTCAAGCGCAAGGTGGTGCGCAAGACCAGGACGGCGCCGGCTCGCGCTTCGGTGGTCGAACGGACGACGACGACCGTCACCAACCGCTAACCGCCGCCTCCCCCGTCCCGTCGAACGGACGGGGGACGCAGAAACTAGAAGAGGCCGACGGCCCCCTCGGCCCACAACAGCATGACGCCGAGCATGAGAGCACCGCCGAGCATGAGCCGCCGCCGGGGGTCGCTCACGAAACGCGCCGCGCCCTCATAAATCAGCATCGTTCCCACCAGCAGCGCGGCGGCCATCGCGAAGTCGAACCTGGTCCAGCGCACCTCGTCGGTGAACTGCATGGCGACCAGCGGAGCGACCAACGCCGTGCCGATGCCTGCCCACAGCATGGCCCGCCAGCCACCCGGGGCTGACCGACGCCGCGTTTCAATCTCCGTCATCCTCGCCCTCCTCACCGCGCCGGCACTGGCGCCTCGATCCCGGCGAAACCATCGTCGATGACCGGCTCGGCCTCCATATCGTCCCGTTCGGTCGCCTGCCGCGCCCACATTGCCGCATAGAGGCCGTCGGCCCGCACCAGGTCGGCATGCCGTCCGCGCTCGACGATCCGGCCCTGTTCCATGACGATGATCTCGTCGGCGTCGACCACGGTCGACAGGCGGTGCGCCACGATCAGGGTCGTTCTTTTGCGGGCGATGTTGCGCAGCACGTCCTGGATCTCCGTTTCGGTCCGGCTGTCGAGCGCGCTGGTCGCCTCGTCCAGCACCAGCACCGGAGGATCCTTGAGCAGCGTTCGCGCAATCGCCACGCGCTGCTTCTCGCCGCCCGACAGCTTCAGGCCGCGCTCGCCCACGCGCGTGTCATAGCCCTGCGGCAGCCGCAGGATGAAATCATGGATCGACGCGGCGCGGGCGGCCTCCTCTATTTCCGCCTGGCTTGCCCCTTCGCGACCATAGCCGATATTATAGCCCACCGTGTCGTTGAACAGCACCATGTCCTGCGGCACGATGCCGATGGCGGCGCGCAGCGAGGCTTGGGCAACCTTGGAAATATCCTGTCCGTCGATGCTGATCCGACCTCCCTGGATGTCGTAGAAGCGGAACAGCAGCCGCGCGATCGTGGACTTGCCCGCGCCCGACGGCCCAACGATCGCCAACGTCCTGCCAGCCGGCACGGCGATGCTCACATCGTGCAGGATTTCCCGGTCGCCATCATAGCCGAAGCGCACATGGTCGAACCGCACCTCGCCCGCTTCCACCTGCAGCAGCGGCGCGCCCGGCGCATCCTTCACCTCCGTCTCCGTGTCGATCAGGGTGTACATCGCTTCCATGTCGATGACACCCTGGCGGATCGTGCGATAGACCATGCCCAACATGTCGAGCGGCCGGAACAGCTGGGCCAGCAGCGTGTTCACCAGCACCACGTCACCAGTGGTGAACCGCCCCTTGCTCCAGCCCCAGACGGTATAGCCCATGGCGCCGGCCATCATCAGGTTGGTGATCAGCGACTGGCCGATATTCAGCCAGGCGAGACTGTTTTCCGACTTTACCGCCGCCTGGGCATAGCGCCGCATCGCCTTGCCATAGCGGGTCGCCTCCCGTTGCTCCGCGCCGAAATATTTCACCGTCTCGAAATTCAGCAGGCTGTCGACGGCATGCGCCACGGCGTTGGTGTCCATGTCCACCATCTCCCGCCGCAGCTGGTTGCGCCATTCGGTGACGGTGCGCGTGAACCAGATGTACAGGCCCACCATCAACAGCGTGATCGCGACGATCCCCGGGCCGAACTTCAGGAAGAATATGACGCAGACCGCCGCCAGCTCCAGCACCGTTGGCGCGATGTTGAACAGCAGGAAATAGAGCATCGTGTCGATGCTCTTCGTGCCGCGCTCGACGATCTTGGTGACGGCGCCGGTCCGCCGGTCGAGATGGAAGCGCAGCGACAGCCGATGGAGATGGACGAACACATCGTCGGCCAGCCGCCGCCCGGCTTCCTGGCCGACCTTCTCGAATGCCGCGTTGCGGAGATTGTCGAACAGCACCCCGCCAAAGCGCGCGCCCGCATAGGCGACCACCAGCGCGATGGCGAGCCCGGCGGCAGGCTCCATGCCCGGCGCCATCCGGTCGATCGCGCCCTTATAGGCGAAGGGCATGGCGAGGCTGATGATCTTGGCGACCACCACCAGCACCATGGCGAAGGCTACCCGCCGCCGCAACGCGGGCGCGTCCGCCGGCCAGAGATAGGGCAGAAACCGCCGCAGCGTCGCCCAGACGGGGGGCAGGGGCGTGTTGTCGGGGGTGGAGGGGGGCATGCGTCTCTATTTAGGAGGGAGCAGCACATGCCACAATAAGCCCCTCCCCCGAAAGGGAGGGGAGCAGGCCGGGATCAATCCCGCAGCAGGTCATTGATTCCCGTCTTGGAGCGGGTCTGCGCGTCGACCCGCTTGACGATCACGGCGCAATAGAGGCTCGGGCCCGGCGTGCCGTCGGGCAGTGGCTTGCCAGGCAGCGAGCCGGGCACGACCACCGAATAGGACGGCACTTCGCCGATGAAGATTTCGCCGGTCGTGCGGTCGACGATCTTGGTCGACATGCCGATGAACACGCCCATCGACAGCACCGAACCCTTGCCGATGCGCACGCCTTCCACAACTTCGGAGCGGGCGCCGATGAAGCAGTCATCCTCGATGATGACGGGGTCTGCCTGCAACGGCTCCAGCACGCCGCCGATGCCGACGCCGCCTGACAGGTGGACATTCTTGCCGATCTGCGCGCAGCTGCCCACCGTCACCCAGGTGTCGACCATCGTGCCTTCATCGACGAAGGCGCCGATATTGACGAAGCTCGGCATCAGGATGACGTTCTTCGCGATGTGCGAACCGGCGCGGGCGAAGCTGCCCGGCACCGCCCGGAAACCGGCGGAGCGGAAGGCCGCTTCGTCCCAGCCGGCGAACTTGCTGGGCACCTTGTCCCACCAGTGGCCCGCGCCCGGACCATTGTCGATCATCACATTGTCGTTGAGGCGGAAGGACAGCAGCACCGCCTTCTTCGCCCACTGGTTGACCTGCCAGCCTTCGGCGGTCGGCTCGGCCACGCGCAGTTCGCCCTTGTCGAGCAGCGCGAGCGCCTTGTCGACCGCCTGGCGGATCTCGCCTTGCGTCGACAGGCTGACATTGGCCCGGTCTTCCCAGGCAGCGTCGATGGTGGCGATCAGATCTTGGCTCATGGCTTTTCCCCAATGATGTCGGCCAGAAATGGCGTCAGATGGTCGGTTTCGAAATCGATGAAATCGGGATGATGCCCGTGATCGCCGGCCTCCGAGCCATTATTGACCCAGATGGTGGTCATGCCGATCGCCTTGGCGGGCTTGAGGTTACGCGCCATGTCCTCGAAAAAGGCAGCGCGGGTCGGGTCGACATTGTGGACCCGGCAAAGTTCGGCATAGCCCGATGGATCGGGCTTGGGCACATATTGGCAGGCGTGAATGTCGTGGATCAATTCGAACGCACCGCCAAGGCCGAGCTTATCGAGAACCCGCGCGGCATAATCCGCGTCGCCATTGGTGAAGATCAGGCGGCGGCCCGGCAGCGCGGCGATGTGGGCGTTGAGCGCCTCGTCCGTCTCCAGCCGATCCATCGAAATGTCGTGGACATAGTCCAGGAATGCGCGCGGCTCGATGCCATGATGGTGCATCAGGCCGGACAGCGTGGTGCCATGCTCCAGGAAATAGCGCTTCTGCGTCTGTTTCGCGACCTCGGGGTCGCAACCCAGCAGCCCCTGGATGAACTCGCCCATCTTCACGTCGATCAGCGCGAACAGGTCTGCCTTCGCCGGGTACAGCGTATTGTCCAGATCGAAGATCCAGCAATCAATATGGGCAAGCTCCGCGCGCATGGCCGCGCCCTAATCCCCCGGAGCGGGGAGGGCAAGGGAAGGTTTACCTTCTCTCCTGGGAAGGATTTCAGGCCAGCCTCACTCCGGCGCGTCGCTATCCTCGTAAAAGGCCTGCACCGCCGCCCAGGCTTCTTCGGCGGTCTCCACCCATGTCAGCAGGTTGAGGTCCGAAGGAGAGATCACGCCCTCCTCCGCCAGCGCCTCGAAATCCACGACCCTGGTCCAGAACTCCCGCCCGAACAGCAGCACGGGTATCGGCTTCATCTTGCCGGTCTGGATCAGGGTCAGCAGTTCGAACATCTCGTCGAACGTCCCGAACCCTCCCGGAAACACCGCCAGCGCCCGCGCGCGCAGCAGGAAATGCATCTTCCTCAAGGCGAAATAGTGGAATTGGAAGCTCAGTTCCGGCGTCACGAACCGGTTGGGCGCCTGTTCGTGCGGCAGCACGATGTTCATGCCGATGGTCTGCGCTCCCACGTCCGCCGCGCCCCGGTTGGCTGCCTCCATGATGGATGGGCCGCCGCCCGAGCAGACGACGAAATGGCGGGATCCCGTATCCGTGACCGGATATTGCGCCGCGATGCTCGCCAACCGGCGCGCTTCCTCATAATAGCGCGCCTTCTTGCCCAGATTCTCGGCGATGCGCCGCTGATCGGGCGTGGTCGCGGCGTCGATCCGCGTCTGCACCTGATCGGGTTCGGGGATGCGGGCCGATCCATAGAAGACAAAGGTGGACTCGATCCCGGCCTCGTCCATCAGCAGTTGCGGTTTCAACAGTTCCAGCTGGAAACGCACCGGTCGCAGGTCTTCGCGCAGCAGGAATTCCGTATCCTGAAAGGCCAGGCGATAGGCGGCGCTGCTGGTCTGAGGGGTGCCGACCTGCTTCCTTGCATCGGCGGCTTCCTGCCGGGCAGGACGGAATTTGC
>DATEDR010000262.1:0-4692 GCA_035281605.1 Sphingobium sp. | reverse complement strand
CGGTCGCGCACCAGCCACCAGTCTTGTTTCCTGCGCGCAAGCCTCGGATGATTGACGATCGCCAGAAGATGGAAGGCATCCTCCGGCGCGACAATCCACGCATTGGACCGCGCATGGGAGCCGTGCAGGATCAGGGTAAGGATACGGCCTGATCGATATTGCTCGGACAACCTGCCCTTAAGGCTTTCCGCGAAGGTTTCGAACAGCATCGCCGTGACGCGGCACAACTCCTGCCGCACCGGCCATGCCAGACGTTCCCTGTCGGTGGACGGCGTCATGACCGGGCTTCCCGCTGTTCGCGGCGCCAGCCGTTCGGGCGGCGATGGCCGGTGACGTCATGGACGCGGTCGAGCAGGGCGCGCAGCAGCGGGAGAACCTCGTCCACCGTGAACCCGCCATTGTCGGGGGGCGGCATATCGATCCGATGGGCATGGCCCCATTTCCAGTAGGGGGAAAGAACGGCAGCGAGCCGGGCCATCTCGGGACAGTCATGCCCGAAACCGGTCGCGTTAGCATGGGCGAGCGATTTGGCGACATCCAGCCGGATATGACGGGCGTTCCACTCATCGGCAAAGCCAACGTCGAGCAGGTGAGAGGACAACGCGAGCTGGGCGACAATGCCGGATCGGTAAAGCATCTCACCGCCGTCATTGTCATAGAGGCCGTGCTCCAGTCCCTGATAAAAGGACTCCGCATTGTGATAGCGGAAGCGGCTCAGGCTTCGCCCCGCCTTGGTCCGAACAAGGACTGCCGGTGAATCGCCATAATGGTCGTGAAGATCGGCCAGAGCCTCACCCCAGGGCGAGGCGATCAACGGAACCGCAATTGGTGCGGTCGTCAGTGCCCGTAGCAGCGCGCGGCGCGATGTGCCGCCTACCGAATCATCAGAAGGAAAATTGGGTGAGATCATCGGCCTGCCTTCCTCATTTCGCCATCCTGAAACGCCGAATGGCGATCCAGAGATATTAAGCGGCACCGCTTATAACTCGAAATGGGGGAAATATGCAATAACCGGCACCGCTTAATCTGCTTCCGGTTGAATGGGTGTCGTGCGCGGTTACGACACAATTATGGGAAGGCCACCGCTCAACGTGAAATCGACCAACATCCGTTTGCCGGAAGGCCTCGGCGAGCGAATTGACAAGCTGGTTGGCCGGCAACGCAGGGCCGCGTTCATCCGCACTGTGCTTGAACGGGAAGTGGAGCGGCTGGAGGGTGAACAAAGTGCAGCCGGGAAGGGCAGCGGGTCATTCCCCGCTTGACGGAAAACCCCAAACGACGGCTTTCGAGTATTCGCTCAACGCGGCGGGATTTCCGTGTTTTGCCAATACTGGTAGTAGCAAAAGCGCCCGGCCATGCCGGGCGGCCTTTCGATCCAGGTGCGCTTATCCGTCCCGATCCCGATTGTAGCTAGGCGAAAATAACCCGGAGCCGATGTCGTCTCCGGGTTGAGCAGGGTTAGGCGGCCTGAGCCATGGACTGATCCTCAGCACTTTCATCCGAAGGCTTTCCGATTTCCAGCAGCGGGGCGATCAAGTTCCACCGTTCGACGCTGCCGACGCCGCCCCGGTCGGTATAAGCTCTGGGCGGAAAAGCCATCCAATGCGGCACCCAACCTTCGTGCCTTGCGCGCCCGCCCGTTCCCGCAAGATAGTCCCGGACGATCTGGCGCTGTACCTTGACGCTTTCCCCGGCATTGGCCGCCGCGACGGTCTTGCCCGCCACCTCGGCCACGAGATGGCCGATCACCTCCCGGTCGCGAACGAGATCGAGCAGGGCATCGTCGACCTGCCAGACCTTCGCCATATCGACGTTGAGCAGCGCGCCCAGCAATTCGACCGTGGTGCTGCCAGCTTCCAGCGTCTCGCCCATGACGATGGCGAGAATGTCCAGCACGGCGTCGTCGGTCAACGTCATCAACTGGCGAAACAGGCTGGGCAGGCCGTGATCGCCCGCATAACCGTCGGTGACGGTCGGTGTATCGGCGTCGAAGCCCAGCGAGGCCAGCACGGCGCGGCGCTTGCTGTCGAACAGCACTTCCGACGCGCTGGTTTCCACGCTCTCCGCAATCGCATCATTATGGGTACGCTGCCGCTCCACATCGGTCCGCCATAGCGACGATCCGACAATGGCGTGGGCGACCATCAGGCGAAGGGCGATCGCAGGCTGTGACAATAGCGAGGCGCGCACGGCGGCATGGCGATGAAGATCGACATAGTTCTGGATCGGCGCACTGACCTCCGGGCGAACCGGCTTGGCGACAGTCTCGCCTTTCTCCCGCTTCCGTGCTTCCTTGATGGTGATGTAGCCTTCCTGAAAGGTGACGTCCCCACGATGGCCGATGGCGGCATAGACTTTTCCGCCCTTTTTCTTGGGGCAGCGCTCATGCTCCCATGTGTGGAAATAGTCTCCCCGCTCCAGAATGACGACCTCGGTCCATCCCGCTTCGCGATAGGTTTCGGCGCGCTCCTCGACCGCCGCCATTTGCGCGGTCCAGAAATCGGAAGCGCAGGCGAAATAGGCATCTTCGCCGAACAGGTCCGAGACGATCTCACCGCCATAGCTGGCGAGATCGAACAGGGCCGCCTTGGTGGAGATGGTGGCACCGCCCAAAAGCCATGCCCGTAAATTCTGGCCGACCGGGGCATGACGATCATCATCGTCCAGCATGGCCAGCCACTCGCGCTGCTGCGCCTTCGAGGCGAGGGTCAGGTGGCGGACGGTCACGGCGTCGATCCGGTCGGCCCGGTAGAGATTGCGGATGCGAGGCAGGAGATTGCCCAACGCGAGGGTGCGCTTCACCTGTAGAGTGGTCAGTCCGAAAGTCAGGGAGATATCCTCCACGCTTCGCCCCTCCCGGACCAGCCGGGTGAATGTTTCGTGCCGGGTCATCTCATCGGGGTCCAGCCGGGCGATATTCTCGATCAGCGAGGCCTCCAGCGCCGCCGCGTCGTCGCCTGCCTCCATGACGGCGCAGGGCAGGGACGCGATACCATCAGTCTCCCCCGCGACGGCCAGCGCGGCATGGTAGCGCCGCTTGCCCGCGACGATCTCGTACGTCTCCGGTGATCCATTCTGCCGCACGATCAGCGGCACAAGCACACCCCGCGCGCGGACGGAGGGCAGGATGTTGGTGAGATCAGGCGTCTTCTTCACACCCCGCATGTTGACGGGCGAGACCGAGAGACGGGCGATATCGATATGCTTGAGTTCCATGTTTCTTCCTCCTTGCCAAAGACCGGCCCCGGACTGCGGGGTGGGCGGCAAGAGCGCACCGGCAGGCACGTCGGCAGAGGCGGGCCGCACCCGCAGGGCTGGAACGAAGAGGAAGACCCGGCGAAGACGGGTTGCCGCGCGCCGCGACGGGCCTAAAGGGGAGCGACAGCCCACACCGCTTGCCGGAGCCGGTCGACTTCATCGCGCAACGCGCGATGGCCGCCAGTAACGGCGAAGCCGTTCCCCTGCGTCAATGATCGTCACGCCAGGGGCGACGAGACGGTGCGCAGCACCGGCTCGGTGGAGCGAAGCGGAATAGAGCATGACCGCGCGGAATGCGCGGGGACGCCCGCTATTCTGTCATGCCCGAGAATAGGCTCGGAGCGATCCGTTCAACCATTCCCGTCGTTTATCTCCTGTGGCCACATGCGCGCGCCATGAATGACGCGAAGCAAGCGCACCGTGTCCCCGACGATCTGATAGGGTACGACATATGGGGTCCGGGCCACCACGAGTTCCCTCGTGCCTTCGACCCGGCCGGGGCGGCCACTTTCTGGAAAGTCGATGAGCCGGCGTGCCGCATCCTCCAGCCGGTCATCGACAAGCGCGGCCGCCCTTGGATCGTCTTGCGCGATCCAGGTGAAAATGGCCAGGCGATCGGCGGCCGCGTGACGCGACCAGACCAGTTTCATTGCGGGGGAAGGCCCTTGCGCGCCTTCTCTCGAAGCGCTGCGAATGTCGCCGAGATTTCTTCGTCAGGAATGTCGGGCCGGTCATCGTCCAGTGCCTCCTGCACCCGTGCCCTGAACCACTGGTCATAGGCCTGCTTCTCCACGAGCAGTTCCATAGGGACGATGCCCTCGCGGGCCGTTCGGGTGAGCAGGATACGGACGGCATCGGACACGGTCAGCCCCATCTTTTCGAAGACTGCGGCGGCTTGCTCCTTCACATCCGCGTCGATTCGCGTCTGGATCAGCGCATTATTGGCCATGGGGATACTCCTTCGCCTACAATGTAATGCAATCGCATGACGATTGCCATCGAGAAGCGCTGGAGGACGAGCAATCAGGCGGCACTGAAATGCCCAAATAGGCACGGAAATGCGCAAAGCGGCACTTCAGTGCCTCCCCCCTTGCGAGGCGGGATGGTTTGACGCAGGCTGATCACTGGCGGGCAGACCTTCGTAATTTGGAGGAATTGCCATGAACGAATCGACCTGAACCAAGCGCTTGGTCGCATGAAACGCGGCTCTGCAAAACGTTGAGCGCTGTGTCCTTGGGACGCGGTGGGAAAAAATCTGCGCCGTCCATTTCGCGCGGCCAGCCCTACGCCGATTTCCACCCTGTTCCGCCACGGACCGCCAGAGCCCGCCAGCGTTTGCCATCCTGAACCCCAACGATCCCAATTGATCCGTTCAGCCCTCTTGCCGGGGGAACGGAGTGGCCCAATGCTGATCCTTGGGGGCGTGTGCAGCAA
>DATEDR010000261.1:0-2216 GCA_035281605.1 Sphingobium sp. | reverse complement strand
AGGAGTGGGGGCTGAGCCCCGACCGGCTGACCGCTACCGTCTATCATACCGATGATGAGGCGTTCGAGCTGTGGAAGAAGATCGCCGGCCTGCCCGAGAGCCGCATCATTCGCATCCCGACCAAGGACAATTTCTGGGCCATGGGCGACAGCGGCCCCTGCGGTCCCTGCTCGGAAATCTTCTACGATCATGGCGACCATATCTGGGGCGGCCCTCCGGGAAGCCCGGAAGAAGATGGCGATCGCTTCGTGGAGATCTGGAACCTCGTCTTCATGCAATATGAGCAGGAAGCGAATGAGATCGTCTCCGAACTGCCCAAGCCCAGCATCGATACCGGCATGGGGCTGGAGCGCATCGCTGCAGTGCTCCAGGGCGTGCACAACAATTACGATACCGACACGTTCAAGGCGCTGATCGAGGAATCAGGCGCGCTGACGAAGACCGCCACGGACGGCGAGCATCGGGCCAGCCATCGCGTCATCGCGGACCATCTGCGCTCGACCAGCTTCCTGATCGCGGACGGCGTGCTGCCCGCGAATGAAGGGCGCGGCTATGTCCTTCGCCGGATCATGCGTCGCGCGATGCGTCACGCGCATATCATCGGCGCGAAGGATCCGTTGATGCACCGCCTGGTGCCCAGCCTGGTTTCCGAAATGGGCGGAGCCTATCCCGAACTGGTGCGGGCCCAGCCATTGATCGAGGAAACCCTGCAGCGCGAGGAAACCCGCTTCCGCCAGACGCTGGAGAAGGGCCTCAAGCTGCTCGACGAAGCGACCGGCGACTTGGCCGAGGGCGGCACGCTGCCCGGCGAAACCGCGTTCAAGCTCTACGACACCTATGGCTTCCCCTATGACCTGACCGAAGACGCCCTGCGCTCGCGCGGTCTGGGCGTCGACCGCACCGGCTTCGACAAGGCCATGGCCGAACAGAAGGCCGCGGCCCGCGCCGCGTGGAAGGGGTCGGGCGAAAAGGCGTCGGACGAAATCTGGTTCGACATCGCCGAAAGCGCCGGCAGCACCGAATTCATCGGCTACAACGGCACGGACGGCGAGGGCGAGGTTCTGGCGCTGGTGAAGGACGGCGTCCGCATCGACGCTGCCGGGCCGGGCGACGATGTCATGATCATCACGAACCAGACTCCCTTCTATGGCGAAAGCGGCGGCCAGATGGGCGACGCGGGCACGATCAGCTCGCAGGCCGGCCTGGTCGCGGACGTCGAAGACACCGCCAAGCCCTTGGGCCGCCTCCACGCCCACAAGGCAAAGGTTGGCGCTGGGAAGATCAAGGTCGGCGACACGGTGCACCTGAGCGTCGATACCAGCCGCCGCGATCGCATCCGCGCCAATCACAGCGCCACCCATTTGCTCCATGCCGCGCTGCGCGGCGAGCTCGGCGCGCATGTGACGCAAAAGGGCAGCCTTGTTGCGCCGGATCGCCTTCGCTTTGACTTCTCGCATCCTGAAGCCCTCACGCACGGCCAGATCGCCGCCATCGAACGCGAGGTGAATGAACAGATCCGCCATAATGAGGCTGTCACGACTCGCCTGATGACGCCTGACGATGCCATCGCGGCGGGCGCCATGGCGCTGTTCGGCGAAAAATATGGCGACGAGGTGCGCGTTCTTTCCATGGGCAAGGGCGTTGAGCGCAACTATTCGGTCGAACTGTGCGGCGGCACTCATGTCCGCGCGACCGGCGACATCGCGATCTTCAAGATCATAGCGGAAAGCGCCGTGTCATCGGGCGTCCGCCGCATCGAGGCGCTGACCGGCGAAGCCGCCCGCCTCTGGCTCTCCGACCGGGAAGAACGCCTGCGCCAGTCCGCCGCTGCGCTCAAGACCAGCCCGGAAGAAGTCCCCGCCCGCATTGCCGCGCTGGTCGAACAGAGCCGCAAGCTCGAACGCGAACTGGCCGAAGCGAAAAAGGCGTTGGCGCTTTCCGGAGCGAGCGCCGGCGGCGCTACCGCTCAGGCCGCTGGCCCGGAGAAGGTTGGCAACGTCAACTTCATCGGCCAGGTCATCGAAGGGCTCGATCCCAAGGAGCTGCGCGGCTTGGTCGACCAGAACAAGGCGACATTGGGCAGCGGCGTTTCCGCCGTTCTCGCCGTGGTCGAGGGCCGTGCCAGCATTGCCGTTGGCGTCACCGATGACCTTGTCGGCACCATCAGCGCCGTCGACCTTGTCCGCGCGGGCGTCGAGGCGCTCGGCGGGAAGGGC
>DATEDR010000260.1:0-10290 GCA_035281605.1 Sphingobium sp. | reverse complement strand
TGGAGCGGGCGGCATGATCGGGGGCAATCGCGCCGATTTGGCGGTAACGACGCTGGACCTTGCCGACCCGGCGCAGGCGCAGGCGGCGGAGGATTTCGTCGCGAGCCGGAGCGATGGAACGCCCTTTCATCGGCCCGCCTGGCTGCTCGCCATTGCCCGCGCGACCAGCAATCCGGCGCATATGCTGGCGGCCGTCGCGCCCTCCGGCCGCATCGTGGGGCTGTTGCCGCTGACCCATGTGAAAAGCCGGCTTTTCGGCCAGGCGCTGGTGTCGTCGGGCTTCGCGGTCGATGGTGGCATATTGGCGGATGATGATGTCGCGATTGCCGCCCTGTCGCAGGCGGCGCGGCAGCTGGCGGGGGAGATCAAGGCGCCCTCGGTCGAGCTGAGGGGCGGGGCGGCGCCCGGGGGCGAATGGACGATCCATGAAGGCGGGCATTTGGGCTTTTCCCGTCCGTTGGCCGCCGATGACGAGGCCGAACTGCTCGCCGTGCCGCGCAAGCATCGCGCCGAATTGCGCAAGGCGCTCGCCAATCCGAACCTGCGGACCGAGACCGGGCGCGACGAGCGGCTGATCCGGGCCCATTATCGCGTCTATTCCGAAAGCGTCCGCAATCTGGGCACGCCAGTATTTCCGGCACGCCTGTTCCGCGAGGTGCTGGCGCATTTCGGCGAAGATGCCGACATTCTGGCGATCCATGACGGCGACCGGCCCGTTTCGGCGGTGCTGACGCTCTATCATGCGGGACGGGTGATGCCCTTCTGGGGCGGGGGCATCGCTGACGCGCGGCGGCTGCGATCGAACGAACTCATGTACTACCGCCTGATGGCGCACGGCCGCGCGCGGGGCATGCGCGTCTTCGATTTCGGCAGGTCCAAGGCGGGCAGCGGCCAGGCTGCGTGGAAGAAGAGTTTCGGCTTCGATCCGGTCCCGCTCGCCTATCACAGCTGGTCTGCGAGCGGGGAGCGCCGGGACGTCAATCCCAACAGCCCCCATTATCGGCGACGCGTCGAATATTGGAAGAAACTGCCCCTGCCGCTCGCCAATCTGCTGGGGCCCTGGATCGCGCGGGGCCTGGGATGACCGGCGAAATCCTTTTCCTGTGCCACCGCATCCCCTTTCCGCCGGATCGGGGGGACAAGATCCGTTCCTATCATCTGCTCCGGCGGTTGGCGGAGATTGCGCCGGTGCATGTCGGCTGCTTTGCCGACGATGATCGTGACATGGGCTTTGCGGGCGACATGGCGAGCATCACGGCGAGCCAGCGCGTCCTGAAGCGGGATCGATCGCGCGTCGTCGCGGGCCTGACGGGCCTTGCCAAAGGACAGCCTTTGCTCGTGTCGTTGTTCGATCATCCTGGCCTTCACCGATGGGTCGGCAGGACCTTGAGCGAACGGCCGATCGCCGCGGTCGTCGGCTATTCGGTCCAGATGGCGCATTTCGTGCCGGCGCTCCCCCGCGGCGTGCGGTTCGTGATGGACTATGTCGATTTCGACTCCGCCAAATATGCGTCCTATGGCGCTGCGGGCGGCGGATTGATGGGCTGGATCCATCGGCGCGAGGCACGGCTGCTGCTGGATTTCGAGCGGGCCACGGCGGCGCGGAGCGACATCAGTGCCTTCGTCAGCGAAGCGGAGGCATCTCTTTTTCGTTCCGCAAGCGGTTTGGACGCCGACCGGGTCGTCGCCATCGATAACGGCGTCGCGCTCGACTATTTCGATCCCGCCGCCCGCTTCGCGCCGATCGACCGGGGCCACGGGCATTTGCTCGTCTTCACCGGCCAGATGGACTATCGCCCCAATATCGAGGCGGTGGAAAGCTTCGTGCGCGATACGCTGCCTGCAATCAGGGCGGTCCACCCGGAGGCGCGCTTCGCCATCGTCGGCCGCAATCCCCCTGCGCGGGTCGAGGCTTTGGCGAAAGCGCCCGGCGTGATCGTGACCGGCGCCGTTCCGGACGTGCGCGGCTGGATCGCGGCGGCAGACGTGGTCGTCGCGCCGTTGCGGATAGCGCGCGGCATTCAGAACAAGGTGTTGGAGGCGATGGCGATGGCCCGTCCGGTCGTCGCCTCTCCCCAGGCGGCGGAAGGGATCGACGCGGCGGACGGCGCGCATCTGCTGGTTGCGTCCGATCCTGCTGACGAGACGCGCAAGGTGAACGCGCTGCTTGACGATCCGGAACGGGCCGAGCGGCTGGGCCGGGCCGCGCGGGCGCGGATGGAGGACCGCTATCGCTGGTCGGCGACGCTGCGCGATCTTCCCGCCATGCTGTTCGGAAAGCCCGGCATAAGGAACAGCCAAGCGGCATGATCGAGCGGGTGCTTCAGGCGGATCGGGCGAGTGGGCTCGCGCTAGCAGGATGGCGCGCGCATCTGGCCGCCCTCGGCTTCGTTGCCTTGGCAATCCTCTTGCTGTTTCACAGGGACGCGATCGGCATGGTGTCGATCTGGTGGAACGCGTCCACCTTCGGCCATTGCCTCTTCATTCCGTTCCTGATCGGCTGGATGGTGCAGCAGCGTCTGCCGGGGCTGCACCGTCTGGAACCCGTGGCCTGGGCGCCCGGCCTTGTTTGGCTGGCGCTGGGCGCGGTGGCCTGGCTGCTGGGCGAGGCGGCGGGGGTCGCGCTTTTTCGCCATGCCGCCTTGATCCTGATGCTGCAGGGCGCGGTGATGACCTTGCTGGGCCCTTCAGTGTCCCGCGCATTGCTGTTCCCGCTATTCTACGCCTTCTTCATGGTCCCGGTGGGCGAAGAGATCGTTGCGCCCCTGCAATTGATCACGGCGCGGCTGTCGATGGTATTCCTTGGCCTGTCCGGCGTGCCTGCCCATCTGGACGGCATCTTCATCACCACGCCGACCGGCTATTTCGAGGTGGCCGAAGCCTGTTCCGGCGCGAAGTTCCTGATCGCCATGACGGCCTATGGCGCGCTGGTCTGCAACATTTGCTTCCAGAGCTGGCGGCGGCGCATCCTGTTCATGGCCGGGGCGCTGTCGCTGTCGGTGCTGGCGAACGGCGTGCGCGCGTTCGCCACGATCCTGGTCGCGCATCTCACCAGCATCGATGCGGCGGTCGGTTTCGATCATGTCCTCTATGGCTGGATATTCTTCGCCGTCGTCATGGCGGTGGTGATGGCGGCGGCCTGGCCCTTTTTCGACCGTCGTCCGGCCGACCCCTGGTTCGATCCCGATCGCCTTCGCCTTCCAGTGCGAAGCCGCCTGTCCCCGATTCTGGCCGTGGGATTGGCGCTGGCGCTCATCGGCGCGCCGTCGCTGTGGCTGGCGGGCAGCGCCGCGACCGCAGTTCCCCTGAGGGGGGCGCCGCCTCTGCCGCAGGTCGGGGGATGGATGCTAACCGATGAAAAGCCCCGCTATCCCTGGAAGCCTCGCTTCGACGGGGCCGATCATCTGGTGGTCGGGCGCTATCGCGACGGCGGGGGGCGAACGGTCGATCTCGCCATCGCCACTTTCGACCGACAGCAGGAAGGGCGCGAACTGGTCGGCTTTGCCCAGGGCGCCGCCGATCCGGACCAGCACTGGACCTGGTCCTCGCCCGCGCCCGCGCCTGCCGATGCGCGCGGCGAGCAGATCACTGCGCCCGGGCCGGTGGTCCGCCATGTCGTCAGCTTCTACCGGATCGGCGAGGGCGGCCTGACCGGCAGTGCGCCGCGGATCAAGATCGCGACGATGAAGGCGCGCCTGCTGGGACGCGATCAGCGCGCGGTCGCTCTGCTGGTTTCCGCCGAAGAGGGGGAGGGAAGGCCTGCCGATGCGGCGATCGGGGATTTCCAGCGCGATCTGGGCAGCATCAAGGATTTGGCTGACCGCAGCGTCGGCATTCGCTAAGGCCGTTCGCATGTGCGGAATTGCGGGCATCTTTCATCTGGAAACGGCGAAGCCGGTCGATCCCGCAAGGGTGCGCGCGATGCTGGACGTCATGCCGCATCGCGGACCCGACGGCAGCGGCGTGTGGACTGCGCCCGGCGTGGGGCTGGGGCATGTTCGCCTGTCGATCATCGATCTGGCGGGCGGCGCGCAGCCGATGCTGACCGAGGATGAAAGCCTGGCGGTCACCTTCAACGGCGAGATCTATAATTTTCCCGAGGTCCGCGCCGAATTGGAGGCGAAGGGCCATATCTTCCGCACCGACAGCGATACCGAAGTCATCCTGCATGGCTATCGGCAATGGGGCGAAGCCTGTGTCGAGCGATTCCATGGCATGTTCGCCTTTGCTCTGTTCGATGCGCGGGCGCAGTCATTGTGGATGGCGCGCGACCGGCTGGGGGTGAAGCCGCTGCATTATGCGCTGCTGTCCGACGGCAGCCTGATCTTCGGGTCCGAGCTCAAGAGCCTGCTTGCCCATCCGCTGCTGCGGCGCGCGCCCGACCTGTCGGCGGTCGAGGACTATATGGCCTATGGCTATGTCCCCGACGATGCCTGTCTGGTCGCAGGCGTGCGCAAGCTGGGCGCGGGGGAGACGCTGCGCCTGGTGCGCGGCCGGCCGGCGCCGCAGCCGCAACGCTATTGGGACGTCAGCTTTTGCGAACGGAGCAAGGCGCGGCCCCAAGCGCTAGAGGAGGAGCTGGTCGCGCTGATGCGGCAGGCGGTGCGGTCGCGCATGGTCGCCGACGTGCCGCTCGGCGCCTTCCTTTCCGGCGGCGTCGACAGCAGCAGCGTCGTCGCGCTGATGGCGGAAGCGTCGTCGCAGGCGGTCAAGACCTGCACGATCGGCTTCGACGTCGCAAGCCTGGATGAAACGGCCTATGCCGACCGGATCGCCCGGCGCTTCGCGACGGATCACCGCGCGCGGATCGTGTCGACGGACGATTACGGGCTGATCGACACGCTTGCTTTCCATTTCGACGAGCCCTTCGCCGATGCGTCCGCCCTGCCGACCTATCGGGTGTGCGAACTGGCGCGGGAGCAGGTGACGGTCGCCTTGTCGGGGGACGGCGCGGACGAGGCCTTTGCCGGCTATCGCCGCCATCGCTTCCAGATGATGGGAGAACGGGTCCGCTCGCTGGTTCCCGCTTCCGTGCGCCAGCCCTTGTTCGGCACTCTGGGGCGATATTATCCCAAGGCGGACTGGGCGCCGCGGCCGCTGCGCGCCAAATCGACGCTGCTGGAACTGGCGGGGGAGGGCGCGGAAGCCTATGCCGCGTCGGTCGGCATTACGCCTCACGGCCTGCGCCAGCGCTTGTTCAGTCAGGACATGCGGACGCGGCTGGGCGCCTATCGGGCCGAGGACCGCTATATCCGCATGATGGCCGACGCCCCGGCGCGCGATCCGCTGGACCGGGCGCAATATGCGGACCTCCGCATCTGGCTGCCGGGCGACATTTTGACCAAGACCGACCGGATGAGCATGGCCGTGGGACTGGAAGCGCGGGAGCCGCTGCTGGACCACCGGCTGGTGGAATTCGCCGCCCGCCTGCCCGTCGCCCAGCGCATCCGCGGCAACAGCGGCAAATATCTGCTGAAGAAGGCGATGGAGCCCTATCTGCCGCAGGACATTCTGTATCGGCCGAAAATGGGGTTCGTGACGCCGATCAGCGATTGGTTCAGGGGCGCGTTGGCGGGCGAGGCGACCGCCATCGCGGGCGGATCGGCCCTCGCCCGGACCGGCTGGTTCGACGCGAAGGCGCTGGGCAGGATAGCCGCGGACCACAAGTCGGGGCTGGCCGATCATGGCCGGTTGCTGTGGCAGTTGCTGATGCTCGACAAGGCGCTTGCGCGTCTGTTCGCGCTTTGACACGAGTCCCCTTGCCAGCCGCTCCCGTGGGTGCCAACGGGGCGTCGGATCAAGGGCGATCAGGACGCAAGTGACAGTCTCAAAGGAAATCGTGCGGTTGCGGCTGTACCTGCTGTGTCTCCTCGGGGACCTGGCAGGGTTGTTCCTGTCCTTCCTGGTCGCCAACTGGCTGGTGCTGGGCGCGGTGCTGGGCGAGCCGGGCAAGCCGCACGGACTTGTCATGTTCGCCATGGTCGCGCCGCTCTATATCCTGCTGGCGGTGCAGGGTGGAGCCTATGGCATCCATATGCTCGACGACATCAGGCGCGGCATCTTTCGGGGGTTGCTGGCGCTGGCGCAGGCGGCGCTGCTGATGCTGCTGATCGTCTATCTGGGCAAGATCGCCGAACAGCTGTCGCGCCTGACCTTCGTCGCGGGCCTTGGCCTGTCCGCGGCGAGCGTGGCGATCGTGCGCCTCGCCATCGCGCGGCTGGGCGCCCGGCTGCTGGGGGAAGTGCCGCACCTGACGGCGGTGATCATGGACGGGGTGGAGATCGACGCCGGATCGCATATGGAGATCATCGACGCGGACGCGGCCAACCTGCATCCCGACCGGCATGACGCCGATATGGCGGCCCGGCTGGCGGCCGCAGTCGGCATGGCGGAACGGGTGATCGTCGCCTGCCCGATGGATCGGATGAACGACTGGTCGGTGGCGCTCAAATCCCTGTCGGCGCGCGGGGAGATCGTGGTGCCCGAACTGCTGCGCTTCGCCCCGGCTCGGGTCGACGAGTTTGGCGGCCAGCCGACGATCATCGTCGCGGGCGGTCCGTTCCAGTTTCGCGACCGCATCATCAAGCGCTTCTTCGACATCATCGTCGCCACCGTCGCCACCATCGCCCTGTCGCCGGTGCTGATCGGCGCCGCAATCGCCGTGAAGCTCACAAGTCCCGGCCCGATCCTGTTTCGGCAACCGCGCATCGGCCGCGATGCCCGATCGTTCAATATCTACAAATTCCGGTCGATGCGGGCAGAGGCGAGCGACCGCAAGGCGGACAAGCTCACCACGCCGGACGATGATCGCGTAACGGCGGTCGGCCGGTTCCTGCGCCGCACCAGCATCGATGAACTGCCCCAGATCTTCAACGTGCTGCGTGGCGACATGAGCATCGTGGGACCGCGCCCCCATGCCGCCGCCGCCAAGGCCGGGGACAGCCTCTATTGGGAGGTGGACGACCGCTATTGGGAACGGCACTGCATCAAGCCCGGCATGACGGGCCTCGCCCAGGTTCGGGGCCATCGCGGTTCGACCGACCATCATCAGGACCTGATCGACCGGCTCCAGTCCGACCTGGAATATGTCACCAAATGGTCGATCTGGCGCGATTTGCGCATCATCGTCGCCACGATCGGCGTGCTGGTGCATCACAAGGCCTATTGATGCGCGGCCTGGACCTTTTCCTGGTGCTGCTGCTGGTCTTTTCGCTGCTGGCGGTGCTGTGGCCCTTCCTTGTCTACCCGCTGATCCTGCGCCTGCTGCCGACCCGGGCGGAGCAGACGGAGCCGGCATCCACGCTATCGGCGTCCTTGCTGTTCTGCGCCTATAATGAGGCCGCGGCGATGCCCGAAAAGCTCGCCAATCTGGCGATGTTGAAACAGCGTCATCCCTCGCTGGAACTGCTGGCCTTCGATGATGGATCGTCGGACGGCACGGCGGCGCTGATCGAAGCGCGCGGAGACCTGGTCAGGCTGATCCGGGGTCCGGGCCGCAGCGGCAAGGCGCATGGCATGAAGCAGCTTGCGGCCCGGGCGCGCGGCGACGTCCTCATCTTCACCGATGCCAATGTGATGCTGGACGAGGATGCGGTCGCAAGACTCCTCGCCCGCTATTCCGATCCGGCGGTGGGCGGCGTGCTGGGTTCGCTGCACTATGTGGGAGAGGGCGAAAGCGCGACCGCCTCGGTCGGATCGCTCTACTGGCGGATCGAGGAATATCTGAAGGACGAGGAGTCGCGGACGGGCAATGTGCTGGGGGCGGACGGTTCGATCTTCTCGATCCGCCGCGCGCTCTATCCCGATTTCCCCGACAGCGTTCTCGATGACCTGACGGTGTCCATGGCGGTGGTCTTCGCCGGCCAGCGCCTCGTCAAGGCGAAGGAGGTGATCGCGCGCGAGCGATTGGTGGCAGCGCGTGGCGACGAATATCGGCGCAAGGTCCGGATCGCCGCCCGTGCCTGGCACACCCATTGCCATCTGCGCCCGCAACTGCGGCGGATGGCGGCGATCGACCGTTTCAAATATGCCTCGCGCAAGATCGTCCGCTGGTTCGGTGGCGTCTTTGTCCTGAGCGGCGCACTGGCCGGTGGCGCGCTTGCTTTCAAGTTGTCGCCATGGCTCGCTCTGTCGGGAGCTCTGCTGGCCGTCGTCCTGTTATGGCTGGGCGTTCGCGCCCGAGGAGGGCCGCTGGCTGCTCTGGTCGACATTCTCATCGCCTATGCTGCCACGGTGCAGGGCGTGGTCAAGGCGATGACCGGCCGCACGGTCACCGTCTGGAATCCCGCCAAGTCGCGCTGATCCCCCTCGCCAAAGGCGCGACATATTGTATAGGCCGACCCTGTCCTGGTTTGGAGCCATAGCGTGATCACTTTCCAGCGGGTGGCCAAGGCTGCCGGCAAGCATTTGACCCGAACCATGCTGGCGGTGCGCAAGGCGCTCGGCGCGCGCGCGGAACGAGGGTGCCCGGCGTGCGGACAGGCGGTCGTGGGCTTTTTCCGCTATGGCGACAATGCCGAATGGGGGTGCCCGAGATGCGGCGCTTCGCCGCGCGAACGGCTGATGAATCACCTGATCGGCGCGGGCGTCCTGACAGTGCCGGAACAGGGGGCGGTCCTGCACATGGCGCCTAACGAGGCTAGCCTGGTGCGCCGCTTCTCCGCCGCCGCCGATTATACGCCCGCCGATCTCGATCCCGCGCGCTATTCGGTGCCGGCCATGCGTCGCGTCGACCTGATGGCGCTGGCCGAAACGGACCGGTACGACCTGTTCTACGCCAGCCATGTGATGGAACATGTGCCCGACGATCATGCGGTGCTGCGCAATATCCACCGGGCGCTCAAGCCCGGCGGGGAAGCGTGGCTGATCGTGCCGCTATGGGACCGCCCGACCGAGGATGGCAGCTACGACATTCCCCCGCGCGAGCGCGAGCGCCGTTTCGGCCAATGGGACCATGTGCGCCAATATGGACCGGACTTCGCCGACCGCATCCGCGCCGCCGGCTTCGCGCTGGAGGAGATCGACGCCGGCAGCATCGACTCCGGCACCCGTCATCATTTCGCGCTCGACGATCGCCTGTTCCGCGCCCGAAAATTGCCGGAAAGCGCGCCCCGGTGAGCGCGACGGCGGGCAGGGCGATGGCGCGCATGGAGGCCTCCGCCCGCGTCCTGGCGCTGATCAAGCTCGCCAATGTCGGCCTGACGCTCATCTGGGGCTTTGCCGTCACCTATGTCTTCGTGCGCATATTGCCGCTGCGCGAGTTCCAGGCCTTCCTGCTGCTGGTCGCGTTCGGCAATTTCACCGTGTCGGCGGAATTCGGGCTGACCAGCATCATCTATGCCCGGTTGCGGCGCTATTGGCTGGGTGTCGTGGACGATGGCGCGGGCGGCTTCCGGCTGGAGGAGATGGGCGTATTGTTCCTGTTCCTCGGCCTGCTGATCGTCTACGGCCTGTCGGTCCTGGGCATCGCGCTGGCGGCGGGCGGCCTCACGACGACGATGCCGCTGCTCTTCATCCTCTTTTTCCTGTCCGCCTGCATCAACCTGCCGGCGTTGCTCGCCAAGCGCGCGCTGGCGGCGGTGGACGGCAATTTCCTGTGGGAGGCGCTCGACTGCCTGCGCCGGGTGATGACCATCGCGTTGCTGCTGCTCATCCTCGTCGGGCTCGATCCGCGTCTATCGGTCGCGCTTCAACTGTGCGTCAGCCTGGGCGTGATCGGCCTGGCGGTCGCGCTGGTCCACCGGCGCCTGGGCATGAGCGTCCGGCACTGGCTGGCGTTGCGCGTGGGCGGGGCGCATGTGCGCGCTTATTATCTGCGCGACATCGGCGCGTCCGCAGCCTTCACCCTGTCGGAAATCCTTGCCTATAACGCGCCCTATTTCACGCTTGCGCTGGCGACGCAGGACGCGCGGCCGATGCTGTTGTTCGACTTTTTCTTCAAGATGTCGCGCGCCCTGTCGATGGCCGTGCGGGCGATGGTGGAAGCGGCGCTGCCGCGCATCACCCGGGCTTTCCATGCTGGCGACCGGGCGCGGCTGCGCCAGTTGATGGGCCGGGCGCTGGCGGGCGGGCTTTTCTTTGCAATGATGGCATCGGCGGGGTTGCTGTTGCTGGGCCAATGGCTGTTCACCAAGCTTTTCGCGGGGCGCGCCGCCATCGGCATGATCGACCTGCTGCTGGTGGACGCGGCGCTGGTCGCGCTCGCGGTGATTTGCGTCTCGGTCTATGTGCAGGCCGCGCTCGGGCGCTTCCTTCACCTGCTGCGCCGCTCGCTGCCCTTTCTCGTCGGAT
>DATEDR010000259.1:0-5361 GCA_035281605.1 Sphingobium sp. | reverse complement strand
CCGCCGCCCACGGGGACGTCGCCGACCATGATCTGGCGGCTCTGCCGGCGGGCAATGTCGCGCCAGGGGCGCAGGCCAGGATTATGGTCGGACATGAAAAAGGGGCTCCGTAGTGATGGAGCCCCTATAGTGGTTCCGGTGCGAAGTTAAAACCGCGCCGTCACCGATGCGGCAAGCTGGTCGGCGTTGCCGGTGGTGAGCGAGCGGCTGGTCGTGGTCACGCTCGCCGCGCCTGAATAATAATGGTCGGGGCGGATCAGGTTCGCCTTCGCCACGAAATTATGCGCATAGCTGAGGTTCACCGCCAGGTGCGAGGACATGGACCAGGTCGCCCCGCCCGACAGCCAGACGCGGTCGCCGTCGGGCACGCGGGTCGTCAGATATGGCGGGTTGGTCGGCGTGCGGTCGAACATCGTGCCCGCGCGCACGGTAAGGGCGGGGCTCAGATCATATTCGCCGCCGGCGCTGACGCTGTAGCTATCGCGATAGTGCAATTCCTTGACCGACGTGCCCGTGCCGGAGGTGATGGCGATCTCCTCAAACACCGACCAATTATACCAGCGCGCCGTCAGCATGGCGCGGGTCCGGGGCGTCAGCCGGCGCGTCATGCTCAAGGTAACGATATCGGGCAGGTTGAGCGGCGTGCTGGCATCCGTGGTGCCGTTGAGACCCGCTTGAGCCAACGGGCCGAGCAGGCCGCTGATGGTCGCGCTTCCTTCGATCCGATGCTTCATGGCGGATCGATAATGGATGCCCCAATTCGTGCCGCCGCTGCTGAAGAAAAGGCCGCCATTCCAGCCGAAGGACAGGTCGTCGCCCTTGACCTGGAAATGACCGTCGGGCGCGATCGGCGACAGGTTGGGCAGGGCGTTGGTCAGCCTGGCCTTGGCATATTGCACATCGACGCCACCGCCGATCGAGAGCGTATCGCTTATCCTGTAAGCAGCCGAAGGCTGAACATTATAGGTTTTGAGGTCGGTATGGAGCGAGTCGTAGCGGCCGAAGAAATCGGCGTCATAATCGAGCTTCAACCCGAACGGCGCGGTGACGCCGATGCCGATCCAGAGGCGATCGCTGACTTGACCGGTCGCGTAAAAGCTGGGGACGGGAATGAGGTTGTCGAACGGATTGCCGCCCGATCCGCCCGCAACTGCGAAGCCCCCCGGCGCACCCAGTGGGCCTGCGAAAGGAACAGTGCGGCTGGTTCCGCGATCCTGCTGGGCAGCGGCGGCGAACAGCAGCACGCCACCTGCCGACACCTGCATGCCCGGCAGCTGCGTCATCGCGGCCGGATTGAAATAGACGGTAGACGGATCGTCGGCGGAAGCGGCGCCGCCGGACATGGCGCGGCCGGTTTCCTTCGGCGATTGTTCCTGCAGGTAGAAGCCTCCCGCAAGCGCAGGCAGAGGGACCGCCATCAGGCCCGCGCCTAGCAGGCTGGTCATGACGGGACGGCGGAAGGGCATCATCATTCCTCTCTGAAACTGGTCGAAGGCGGCGGGCCGCTAGCGACGAGCCGCATGGCCTACCCCTTATCGCGATATGGTTAATTTCGCGTTCGACAAGGAAAAAGATCGCCATCCGTAATGATTCCGGATGCGAGGCAATCTTTCTTAGCCGGTCAACCCGTCTATCGCGGCCCAGCCTGATGCTCCGATGCCACGCAGCATATGGCGGTGGCGGCTTTGCACACCCCCCAGTGCCATGACGGGCATCGTCGCTTGATGCGCCAGCGCGGCGAAGCGGGCGCGGCCCAGCCAACCACCGCCGGGATGGGAGCGGGTGGGGAAGAGCGGCGACAGCAGGATGAAGTCGGCCCTTGCCCGCGCCGCCGCGGCCAGTTCCCGCGCATCATGCACGGGCATGCTATGGAGGTGTTGCCCGGCCGGCCGAGCGCGGTTGCGCCCATGCCAGCCATCCGCGCCCCAGGCAGTCGCCAGACTCGCCGGCCCTGCCAGCAGCAATGGCAGGCGCCGCCGGCGAGCCAGGGCTGCGATCCCGTCGAACAACGCCTTCCTTTCCTGCGACGGCGTCCGATAATGGCGGAATATGATGCCCGCCTTTCCCTTGGGTAGGCGCGCGACGGCGGCCAGCAGCGCCTCCGGCGCGATCCGTTCGTCGGTCATCAGCCAGATCGAGGGTAGATTTTTGCGGTGGCGGGCTGTCATCGCCCTCGCCTATAGCAGCCGCCATGACGACCGACAGCATCGAAGCGGCGCAGCGCCTGGCAACCGTGCGCGAAGCCATGGGGCGCGCGGCGCGCCTGACGAACCGGACCGCCGACGACATCACGCTCATCGCCGTGTCCAAAACGCAGGAAGCGCCGGCCATCCGTCCGTTGATCGACGCGGGCCAGCGGGTCTTCGGCGAAAATCGGGTGCAGGAGGCGCAAGGCAAATGGCATGCGCTGCGCGAGGAAGGTCCCGGCCTGGTCCTGCATCTGGTCGGCCAGCTGCAATCGAACAAGGCGGCCGAGGCCGTCGCGCTGTTCGACGTCATCCATTCGCTCGACCGGCCTTCGCTCTTGACCGCGCTGGCCCGGGCGATGGATGCAGCGGACAGGCGTCTCCCCTGCTTCATCCAGGTAAATATCGGCGCGGAAGCTCAGAAGGGCGGCTGTCCGATCGGCGAGACCCCCGCCCTGATCCGAGCCGCGCGCCGCGCCGACATCCCTGTCGCCGGCGTGATGTGCGTCCCGCCCGCAGACGTCGAGCCCGCGCCCTATTTCGCGCTGTTGGCGAAGATCGCGCGGGATGAAGGCGTCGAACGGCTGTCCATGGGCATGTCGGGCGATTTCGAAACGGCGATCATGCTGGGCGCGACCGATATCCGGGTCGGCACCGCCCTGTTCGGCGAGCGCCCGCGCCCCTGAAAGCAAGGAGGCCCGCCTCGCCCCGGAGGGCGGGGCGGGCCTTCCCCCCGCAATGCGCGGCGTCAGAAGGAGCCGCGCAAGGTGATGCCGTAGGTCCGGGGTTCGGCGAGATAGGCCGAAATCAGTTGGTTCGCCATCGGCGCGCCCGGAAACTGTCCGATCGTCGAGGTCGCCGGGCTGCTTGATTGCAGCGGACTGCTGAAGGCGACCTGGGTATAATCCTGGTTGAAGATATTCTGGCCCCAGAATTCGACCGCCCAGCGCTGCTGCGGGCCGCGGATGCCGACGCGGGCGTTGAACACGGCATAGCCGTCCTGCTCTTTTTCCGGGAACAGGTCGGACCCGGTGTTGAAGTCGCTGCTCATGCGCCCATCGATGTAAAAGAGCGCCGACAGGCCGCTGGAGCCCAGTGCCGGCGTCCAGGACGCGCTGACCGTCGTCACCACTTCGGGCGCCTGCGAGTTGATCGAGCCGGGCAGGAGGAACAGCGCCGGGTCGAGCGGCACCGCGCCGCTGCCGCTGCCCACCAGCCGGTTGGCGAACTTGGCGCGGGCATAAGTGAAGCCGCCGGCGAAGCGGACGTTGCGCACGGGGCTGGCGGTCAGTTCCAGTTCGACACCCTGGCTGATCAGGCCCGGCCCCACATCGTCGCCGTCGCAGCGGCCGCCACCGGCAGCCGGCAGGCCCGGCGTGAGCGCACTGTCGCAGCCGTTGATGTTCTGGACGACGAAGCTCGTGCCGTTGAAGGTGTTCAGCTGGAAATTCTTGAACTCCTGCCGGAACGCCGCAATGTTCGCGCTCCATTTGGGCTGGGTATATTTCAGGCCCACTTCGAACGCGTCGACCTTCTCCGCCGCGAAGCGCAGGCTCGTGACATCCGCATTGCTGCGTGGCGCGAATACCGCCGGCACCGGATTTACACCGGTAGTTCCGAGTTGGAACCGGTCGAGATTATAGCCGCCCGCCTTGTAGCCCTTCGAATAGCTGGCATAGACCAGCGCTTCGTCGACCGGCTTCCACGACAGCACGGCGGTGCCGGAAAATTCCCCGTCGCTGATCTTGTCGTTGAGGTTGAGCGCGTTGAGGCCGGTCGATCCGTTGCCCAGGCATCCGAGGGTCAGGATGCCGCCTGCGAGCGTGGCGGCGTTCGATCCGAGCGGCGCACCGGGAATCTGCCCCGTCGCGAGTTCGTACAGATCAGGACCGGCGGAGCGCGCCTGCAGCAGGGGGCAAGTGCCGTTGTCGTTATTCAAATCGGCCGAGAAGCGCTTGCTTTCATGCGTGTAGCGCAGCCCCAGCGTCAGATCGAGCTGCTTGGTGATGTGCACGATGTTATGCGTGAACAGCGCCCAATTCTCGCTCTTCTGGAAATAGCGCGAGCCGACGTCGCCGACATTACCGATACTGTAGAGCCGGTCGAGCGAGGCATTGAGTAGCGGCGCGAGCGGCCCGAAGGAACCGGTCGCAGCCGCCCGACCGGTGGGCGTGAGGCAGCGCTGTTGCGACGGATCGATGAAGGGCGCCAACCCGCTCGGGGTCGCCCCGGCGCCCAGCAAAAGGCGACAGGTCGCAAATGCGCCATAATCGTCCCCTAAGACGATATTATCCTCCAGCGTCAGCTTTTCATGCGCATAATAACCGCCGACCAGCCAGTCGAGCATCTCGCCAAAGGCCGACCCCTGCGCGCGCAATTCCTGGGTGAAGGTCTTGAACTGGCGGTAGGTGTTGGGATCGCGATACAACAGGTCGGCGCCGCTATAGTCGTAATCGCCATAATCCTGGCTTTTATAATCACGATAAGCGGTGATGCTGGTCAGCTTCGCGCCGCCCAGGTCATAATTGACCTCGCCGGAAACGCCCCAGTCCTTGACCTTGCTGACATAGTCGCGTCCCTCGGTGATGGTGAGGTTGCGATCATAGGGATCGGCAGGGAACACGCTCCCCTGCCGCGCCAATAGCGCCGCGATGCGGTTGACGGCCGCGGTCGAATAGCCGCCGCCCGCCACCGGCCGCCTCTCGCGCGTTTCGATATAGGCCGCGCCGCAGCAGCTTTCGTCGCGATTGGTGTAATCGCCGATCAGCCGGATGGAGAGCGCGTCATTGGGTTCGAACAGCGCCTGCCCACGCAGGAAATAGCGGTCGCGATCATTGGTCTCGCCAACCTTGTTGCCGGCAGTGTCGACCAGGTCGAAGAAGCCGTCGCGCTTCGACCAGACGCCGTCGAGGCTGAGCGCCAGTTGCTCGCTCACCGGCCCGGTGATGCGACCGGCGAGGCGCCAATAATCATAATTGCCGTACGTCACTTCGGCCTTGCCGGCGAGCTTGAACTCGGGCGCCTTGCTGATGACGTTGATGAGGCCGGCAGACGCATTGCGGCCGAACAGCGTCCCCTGCGGCCCGCGCAGCACTTCAACCCGCTCGATTTCGCCCAGTTCGTTGAGGCCCGCGCCGGTGCGCGAACGGTAGACGCCGTCGATGAACACCGCGAC
>DATEDR010000258.1:0-6921 GCA_035281605.1 Sphingobium sp. | reverse complement strand
TCGGATTGTTAGTGCATTCGTTCCTCCATCGCCAGTGTTGGCCGTAGGTGGAGCGAAGCGGAACCGGAGGGCGACACTGGCGATGGAACGGCCTCGGGCGCCGGTGGTCGATACCCGAGCGAGCTGTGCGGCCGGACGGTGTTGTAATGCCGCCGCCAAGCTTCGATCAGGATTCTGGCCTCGGCGAGCGAGTAGAAGATTTCGCCGTTGAGCAGTTCATCGCGCAGCGACCCGTTGAAGCTCTCGCAATAGCCATTCTCCCATGGGCTCCCCGGCGTGATATAGAGCGTCCTTCGCCAGCCATTGCTGCACCGCCGTCGCGATAAACTCCGGGCCATTGTCCGACCGTATATGCGCCGGCGGGCCGCGGGTGACGAACAGCTCGGCGAGGGCCGCCAGCACGTCATCGCTCCTGAGCTTGCGCGCCACCGGCAGCGCCAGGCACTCCCGGCTCGCCTCGTCGATGATCGACAGGATCCGGTATTTGCGACCATCGTGGGTCCGCCCTTCGACGAAGTCGTAGGACCAGACGTGCCCGGGATACTCGGGCCGAAGCCGGATGCACGATCCGTCGTTCAGCCAGAGCCGCCCGCGCTTCGGCTGCCTTTGTGGCACCTTCAGCCCCTCGCGGCGCCAGATACGCTCGACCCGCTTGCGGTTCACATGCCACCCCGCATCGCGCAGCGACCCGTTGAAGCTCTCGCAATAGCCATTCTCCCATGGGCTCCCCGGCGTGATGTAGAGCGTCTTCACGCCGATCTGGGCGAGCCATTGCTGCATCGCCGTCGCGATAAACTCCGGACCATTGTCCGACCGGATATGCGCCGGCGGCCCACGCGTGACGAACAGCTCGGCGAGGGCCGCCAGCACGTCATCGCTCTTGAGCTTGCGTGCGACCGGCAGCGCCAGGCACTCCCGGCTCGCCTCGTCGATGATCGACAGGATCCGGTATTTGCGACCATCATGGGTGCGGCCCTCGACGAAGTCGTAAGACCAGACGTGCCCGGGATGCTCGGGCCGCAGCCGGAGTCACGATCCGTCGTTCAGCCACAGACGCCCGCGCCTCGGTTGCCTTTGCGGCACCTTCAGCCCCTCGCGGCGCCAGATGCGCTCGACCCGCTTGCGGTTCACATGCCAGCCCGCATCACGCAGCAACGCCGTCACCCGGCGGTAGCCATAACGGCCATATTGTCGCGCCAGCGCGATGATATCTTCGGTGAGCGCCGCTTCGTCATCCGCCCCGCGAGGCGCCTTGCGCTGTGTCGATCGGTGCTGTCCGAGCACGCGGCACAGCCGCCGCTCGGACACCGGCATCATCGTCCTGATGTGGTCGATACAGCGCCTGCGGCGCGCGGGGCTCAGAAGTTTCCCCGAGCAGCTTCCTGCAGGATCAGCTTGTCCAGCGTCAGGTCGGATATCGCACGGCGAAGCCGCGCATTCACTTTCTCCAGATCCTTCATCCGACGCGCCTGATCGGTCTTCAGGCCGCCATATTCCTTGCGCCACCGATAATAGGTCTGCTCGCTGATCGCGATCCGACGGCACGCCTCGGCGGTCGTGGCGCCCTGCGCAAGCACAACCTCTGCCTCACGTAGCTTGCCGATAATCTCTTCCGGGCGATGCTTCTTGGCCGGCATTCAATATCATCAATTTTGGACCACTCAGAAGGGGGCAGATCATTTGCATGATTAAATAAAGAAAGCTAAGCCGCGAGCATCGGTCGGACGCGACCGGTGGCGCTGGCAGTCGCGGCGCTTGATCTAATCACCGGGTCTTGGAGGTCGCCATAGCTGCAATTTCTACGGGGCGTCGCGGCCCGCGAGTGGCTCAAGCCCGGTGCGCCGCGCGTTCGGAAGCATTCGACGCCCGGTCGGCGCTTCTCGAGGCGACGGCGGATTTGCTGCGAGAGAGCAACGGGACGGAGCCATCGGTCCAGGAAATCGCCCGCAAAGCAGGCGTCAACGCCGGGCTGATTAGCTATTATTTCGAAGGCAAGGATGGCCTCCTGCGCGCCTTGCTGGCCCAGAACTACGACCAAGGGCTGAGCCAGCTCCGCATGCTCATGAACTCCGATCGGCCAATCGTCGAGAAGCTGCGCCTCCACATCGCCGCCTTGATCAATCTCAATGCCGCCTATCCCTATCTCAACCAACTCACTCTCATCGTAGTCTCGCGGAGCGACGCAGCTGTCTCGAAAGAGATTGCCGACAATCTCGTGCGTCCCTTGGCCGACGCCCATGCTACACTGATCAACGAGGGGGTTGCGTCGGGCGAATTGCGCCCTGTCGATCCGATGCTCTTCTACTACAGCGTGATCGGCGCCAGCCATAGGATATTCGAGGCGCGCTATTCGCTCATGAACGTGTTTGGGCACGAGAGCGTTAGCCACGACCTGAAGGACAGGTTCATCGATCATACCGTCGAAATCTTGCTGAACGGGGTCGTCGTCCATCCGCAATGAGGGCTTGTACGCCGATATTGGCCATCACGTCGTAGGTCGCACCGGCTGCCTGCTTGCGAAGCCAGTCGCTCTCGCAGTCAGTAAATCGGCATCTGCTGTCGTGTTGCGGGCGGGCACAAAGCTGCCTCCGCCTCGGGACGAGGCCGCGAGCATTGCGATGCGCGCCGCATTATTCGGGAGGAAGAAGCCGTTCGAGTTGCAGATCGAAGGGCATCCCGCCACTATCTGCCGACTCGATCAGATCACATGTCATTGCCGAATTGCCGAGAAAGAAAGCGACACCCCTTCTCGAGCGCTTCCAGGCCCTCGGGAAAGACCGGGAAGAAATAGGGCCACACGTGGATCATATGCGAGGATATCTCAAGGCACACATTCACATCAGCCAGTCCCGCCGCACGCGCCAAACGAATGGAGTCATCGAGCAGCACCTCCGCAGATCCGGCCTGAATAAAAAGAGGCGGCAGCCCCGCCAGATTGCCGAAGATCGGCGAGGCTCGTGGGTCGGTGGGTTCGCTGCCCGCAAGATATCGGTCGGCCATCGTCATCAAGGTCTGCCGGCTCGCGAGCGGATCCACGTCTTCTTTGGCGCCGACGCTTTCGCCGGTGACGGCTAAATCGACCCAGGGCGACATACAATAAGCACCGGCAGGCGTCTGCAAGTCGGTTGCCGCGATCCCCAGCAATGTGGCCACGACAAGGCCGCCACCCGCACTGTCTCCTGCCAAGGCAATCGGAAGGTCGGGGCTCTCCGCGACCAATTGCCGATATGCCGACAGTGCATCTTCGACGGCCGCAGGAAAAGGGAACTCCGGCCCGAGGCGATAGTCGATCGCCACGGCCGCGCAGCCTGTTTGTCGCGCCATCTCGCTGACCAGATGCCGGTGCGTGTTGATCGAGCCGATGGCATAGCCTCCGCCGTGCAAATATAGAAGGATGCCGTTTTGCGGACCGGTGTCCGGGACATACCATTCCGCTGGGCGATCACCGAGTGTCGCTCGCGCGGTCCGCACGCCCTGCGCTACCGTGAATATTGTCCCCATCGCTTCATAGGCCTCGCGCATCGGAACAAGTTCCGTTGGCATCGGATTGTCTCTTTCTCCAGATCCTTCATCCGACGCGCCTGATCGGTCTTCAGGCCGCCATATTCCTTGCGCCACCGATCGTAGGTCTGCTCCGTAACGCCGATCCGGCCACACGCTTCCGCCGTCGTCGCCCCATGCGCCAGCACAACCTCCGCTTCACGCAGCTTGCCGAGAATCTCTTCCGGGCGATGCTTCTTGCTCGGCATTCATATTCTCCTTCGTCGTCCAAAATATCATCAATCTTGGACCACTCAGAAGGGGGCAGATCAGATTATCTGTTGCGGGTTCTGGTTGCCAGCCTGAAGGACTATGAAAGATTCGTGCGAGCCGAACTCCATGCCGTGCCAGGCGTCGCGTCAATCGATACAAGCGTCGCCTACGGGCAGGTAAAGAAGAAGATGGTCTATCCTGCTCCCCAAGGAGCGTAGTCCGATTCCGGACTTCAGAGTGCGGGTCCGAGGTCACGGAACATCAATTTTGCCGTTCAGCCGAGCAATCGCTGAAGCGATGCAGGTCGCGAAGCACGCCCGCGGCGGGCGCGCGCTGACAGTTCCCTCTTTATCGAGCAACGCTACCTCGTCGCGGTCCAGTTGACGATGCCATATAGCGCGACGTCGGCTGCCAGGAATTGAATCTTTTTCCTTACCGCCGGCATAGCCATGAAAACACGGCGGGAAGCGTCGACTACCCAGATCCTCATCGGATCCCCGCGAAACGATCGGCCAGCCGTTCGCGTTTAGACATCTCGGCTATCCAATGGACGAGCGTGCGCGTCTTGCCGGCACGCGAAGTGCGCGACGCAAAATATATCGAGATCGCCCCAGCATTGGCATACCCGCGCGCAACCAGCCCAAGCCAAGCATACAACCCTCGACACCCTAGCATGTCCGGCCGGTTGCGGACTGTCGTCTGTGGATGGCTCCCGCGTTGCAAGTGTAAAGTGATGATCTGGCCGTTGGTCGGGTGCAGTCGTCTGTCCGGCCTGTTGATGCAGTCGGTGTAGACTGCTGGCCCTGATGGGGTCCGTGAACAAGGTCCGATCGGCTTTGCAGGCTATGACGCCTATGACAGTCCCTGGGTTGTCCTTGCTCCCGGTCCGACCGGTTTTGCCATCACATCCTTCGCTCTCACAACCTCGTGAAGCTGATCTCCTCAGCTAAGCTTTCGATCTATGCTGCCGCCAGTATCGGCGCATGCCCGCGTTCGAAGACGCCGCCCCGTGACATGACGGCCCATGCGATCCGCGCCATCTTGTTAGCGATGGCGACGGAGGCGACGCGCGCAGGCTTTCTGGCGAGCAGAGCGACAAAGCGCGGATCAACCGTGCCGGGTTTATGTTTGGCGTATCGGACCAGCGCGGTTGCGCCGACGACCAGGAGCTGCCGAAGATACCTGTCGCCCATCTTGGTAATGCGTCCCAAGCGCTCCTTGCCGCCACTCGAGCTCTGCCGCGGGGTCAGGCCCAGCCAGGCGGCGAACTGGCGCCCTGACGAGAACTGGCTTGGGTCGGTCACCGACGCGGCGAGCGCGGTCGCACCGATCGGCCCGATACCAGGGATCGTTGCCAGACGTCGGGCTCGATCGTCGCTGCGCTGCAGAGCGGCGAGACGCAGGTCGAGCTTACGCAGTTGGGTGTGAAGCTGGAGCAGTTGCCCTGCCAGCATGGTGACGACGTTGGTCGCCTCGGTCGGCAAATCGAGCCTCGACTCGCCATCGACGATCTCGCGCGCCATCTGCAGGGCCTTTACGATACCAACCGGAATGGCGACGCCCAGTTCGCCGAGCACGCTGCGCATCATGTTGACCAGCTGCGTGCGCTGCTTGATCAACAGGCTGCGCACACGATGCAGCGACAAGGCCGCTTGCTGCTCGCGCGACTTGATCGGCACGAACCGCATCGTCTGGCGTGTGACCGCTTCACAGATCGCTTCCGCGTCGGCGGCGTCGTTCTTGCCGCGCTTCACATAGGGCTTCACGTAAGCTGCCGGCATCAGCCGCACCTCATGACCCAGCTTGATCAGTTCGCGCGCCCAGTGATGCGACGTCCCGCACGCCTCGGCGCCTACCAGGCACGGCGGCAGCTTCTCAAAGAACGGCAGCATCTGCGATCGCCGCAGCGCCTTGCGAATTACGACCTCGCCGGTCGCACTGATACCGTGAACCTGAAAAACGTTCTTGGCCAAATCCAGGCCGATCGTGCTAATCTCCATGGTGGGTGGCTCCTTCGCTCGGGTTGCATGACAGCAACCCATCTTGGCACCTAGATGCCGGGAGCGGGAGCCATCCACCTCATCCGCTACCGGCCGGCTGTCGAGCATAGCTGCCTATGAACAACCACTACCTGAACTTAAAGCTCAGATTCAGGCCGTACGTAACGGGCATCCCGGTGAAGCGGATTACTGCATCGCTGTCAAACGGCGTTCAAAAGGGACCCCCGATCGGCGTCGAAGAGGGACCCCCTTTTCGGATATGATGTTGGTTTGTTGAGGTGAGCCTAGCGCTGCGTGCGGCGGAGGGCGGGCGTAGCCCGACCGGAGGCGCGCGCAGCGCAAGATAGATTTTTGAAGGCGCCGAAGGTGGCGGTCAGCTGCGGTTTTTGAAGCGCCAGCTGTCGTTGCCCGTCTCGACGATATCGCAGTGGTGGGTGACGCGGTCGAGCAGCGCCGTAGTCATCTTGGGATCCCCGAAGACGGTAGGCCACTCGCCGAAGGCGAGGTTGGTGGTGATGATGACGCTGGTGCGCTCATAAAGCTTGCTGATGAGGTGGAACAGCAACTGCCCTCCCGAGCGGGCGAACGGCAGATAACCGAGCTCGTCGAGCACGATCAGGTCGAGCCGCGACAGCTGCGCCGCCAGGGTCCCGCCCTTGCCGATCCGGGTCTCCTCTTCGAGGCGCGTCACCAAGCTGCGGCGCTCATTTCTGGCTGCGCAACGGCCGCGTTCATTGGTGCTAAACCGAGCGGCCAACGGTGCTAAGAGAGGTACGACTTCTTGCCGAGTTTACTCGGGTGCCGCGCAACCAATCACGTCGGGGGTCTGTTTTCGGGTTCTATCAGCGATGGCCGCAACGGCCAACATCGAGGCGCTTAGCAGCCAGCAATGGCGGCTTCATCCTTAACGTTTAGGCGCGCATTAACATGGCTCCTCTGCAGAGCGAGACCCATCCGCCAACGCCCAATGTCTCGCATGACGCCTCGAGCATCAGCTTCTGCCCCAATGACGCTGCGAGACGGCCAGCGAGCGTCATTCCTCGCCGAACCGTGCCGCCATGCGGGCGCTGCACCGCTCCTTGCCGCGAGCTTCTCACCGTAGCGCATCACCGTCTTGGCATCGCGCCACCGGTACGCCTGCATGATCGCCGGCAAGCTCTCGCCTGCG
>DATEDR010000257.1:0-2423 GCA_035281605.1 Sphingobium sp. | reverse complement strand
GCCGGTGGCCGCCACCGAAGATGAAAGGCCGTTCTAATGGCTGAAAACACGAAAATCGAATGGGCGCACCACACCTTCAATCCGTGGATCGGCTGCACCAAGGTCGGCCCCGGCTGCGATAATTGCTATGCTGCGGACCTGTCCAAAGTCCGTCTTGGCGTGCCGTGGGGGCCGGGCGAGCCGCGCCGCCACACCGCTGCGTCGACATGGAAGCAGCCGCGCGCCTGGAACAACCGGGCCGCAAAGCTGGGTATCCGCTATCGCGTGTTCTGCGCATCGCTCGCCGATGTCTTTGATAATGAGGTTCCTGCCGAATGGCGCGCTGAGCTGTTCCAACTGATCCGCGAGACGCCGCACCTCGACTGGCTGCTGGTGACGAAGCGCATCGGCAATGCCGTGAAGATGGCGGAGGCGGCAGGTGGCCTGCCGGATAATGTCTGGCTCGGCGCGACGATGGTGAACCAGGCCGAGTGGGATCGAGACATTTGGAAGCTCAAGCACGCGGTCGAGCATCTGGGCGCGCGCTATAGCTTCGTCAGCATCGAGCCGTTACTCGGGCCGATCAACCCCAGCGTTGCTGAGCTACCCGATTGGGTGATCGTCGGCGGCGAAAGCGGCCCGCGCGCACGGCCGATGCACCCTGATTGGGCGCGGAGCCTGCGCGATCAATGCGACGCCGCCGGCGTTCCGTTCCTGTTCAAGCAGTGGGGAGAGTGGGAAGCGTCGCTCGATCGTGACCGGGACGATCCCGATTGGCGGGCAAATTACACGAACGACTATGTCGACCATGGCAAATCGCGTTGGCTCAATCTGGCGGGCGGCTGCGGCTTCCACGGCGAGCGCTTCCATGTGATGCGCCGCGTAGGGAAGAAGGCGGCCGGGCGGTTGCTCGACGGCGTCCAGCATGACGGGGTACCGGCAAATGCGTGAACGCTGGCAGACCCCGCGCCCGGCGCGCAGTGAAACGCTAAACCCGAGCCGGGCAGCGCTGAAGATGATGGAGCAGGAGAACAAGCTCTATCCGGCCACCGCCTTTGTCGATGTGCCGCGCGTCGAATGGCCCGCGAATCCGCCGTCTGGCCTAATCCGGGCGCTGAGGTCGCGCGACTTCATGGTGCAGGTCTATGAGGAGGAGGGCGGCATCCTGCGCCTTTCGGTTCACCGCTGCGCCTACGATGGCGCGACCGGCCGCTGGAAGGATGGCATCAGCTGGGATGATCTGCAGCACATCAAGACGCTGGTCGGATACGGCAACATGCCTGCCGTGGAGATCTACCCACCAATCGCGGACGAGGTGAACGTCGCCAACATCCGGCACCTGTTCATCCTGCCGAAGGCGCCCGCCTTCATGTGGACCAAGCGGAGGGACCATGACCGCCCTGCCTGACCTCGCCGAGCGCCTGCAAAAGGCCATTGTCCGCGGACGCGGCATCCGCTTTGAAGCCCCCGACCTCGATATGCTGGTCACCATTGGCTTCTTCGACCTCGTGCAAACTGAAACCGCTAAGCTGTTGAGAGACCAATGCCGGACCCGATCAATGAAGACGAACTCTATAGCCGGGGACGCTACCGACTCGTCTGGGATCGGAAGCGTGACGGCTCCCTCCGGTCCCCATATCTCCAGATCGCCTGGTACGACGCCGACGCCGGACGGAACCGGACTAAGTCGACGGGCACAGCGGATGTCGGGGAAGCGGAGGAGCAACTCGACATCCTCTTCGTCTCGCGCGAACGGGGACAGCGGATCTGCGACAACTGCGGCCAGATCATCCTGACGGCAGCGCCGCACCCCCTTGTCGATGCGATGTCGAACTATCTGGCCGCGCGCCGGAAGAAGCCGTCTTACACGTCGCTGAAGGCGCGCCTGGCCCATGTGTCTAACTACCTGATCGAGACCGACCGTCTCAACACGACCTGCGATCAGGTCAACGAGGAATGGATCGAGGATTTCCGGGAGTGGGCCTTCGAGGTTCCCGTTGTGTCGACCGCGGGCAAGATCCTTGGTGATCGCAGCGCCGGCACGGTCGAGGGATCGGTTCGCGCGCTCAGCGCCGCCATCAACTTCGCCAAGGAGCGGGGCGATACCCAGCATGAGGCGAACTTCCAGGCGAAGAAACCGGAGGAGGTGAGCGAGACGCCCGCCTATCGCGCCGACATCCCGAAGCTGGCCGAGATGTTCAATTACTGCCTGCGCCCGGTGCGCCCGGCAGGAATGAGCGACAAGGGCTATGAGCGCCAGCTGGCCTATCGTGAGGCGCTGCTGCGCTTCCTGCGGATCAGCGTCGCCACATGGTGCCGGCCCGACGCAGCCTATGACGTGTCGACCGATCCCGAGCGGCGGCAGTGGTATCCCGACATCCGTGCCCTGGCGCTGAACCAGCGCGGTCGCCCGCAGACCAAGAAATATCGGCCGGTCGTGCCGG
>DATEDR010000256.1:0-10885 GCA_035281605.1 Sphingobium sp. | reverse complement strand
GGTACGCGCTGTCGGCAAACACCTCGCCAGGGTTCTCGGGCAGCGCATCGGGACCTGCCTTCCCATCATTGATATTCGCCGATGTGATCGACACTTCCTCGACCAGCGCCGTATCAGCATCGGCGCCGACATGGGCTTTGAACCCATGAACAGCCCGCTTTCCCTTATGCTTTACCCAGCGCGCCTCATCATCCTCCTCAGTTGCCGAAGCGATGATGGTGGCATCGACCAGTGTCCCGGTCTTGACCGTTACCGCCTTTAATTTGAGCTGCATGGTCACTGCTTCAAACAGCGTTCGGTCAAGCTTATGGGCAACCAGCAGCCTGCGAAATCTGACGAACGCGGTACGTTCAGGCGTCGCTTCATTCGCGGAAAATCCGCAGAACCGGCGAAAGGAGGCTCGATCGTCGAGCGCCTCGGCCAGCTTTACATCGGACAGATCGTACCAGATCGACAGCAGCAGCGCCTTGAACATCGCCAGCGGCGGCCAGGCAGGCTCGCCCTTGGTGGCCGGGTAGAGCGGATCGAGGAATAGCGCGATCGGGTTCCAATCAATCAGGGAGGCAAGCGCATCGAGCGACGAAGCCGTCCGCTCGCCTCCAACAAAACCAAACCGCTCCTGACCAATCGAACGACGCGCCATCCGCTGCTCTCCTTCTTGGAAAGCCCATAGAATCAGCTGCCAACGCCTCTGTCTACGCCCATCCGCGCACAGGTCTCTTGAGAGCGCGCTGCGTTAAATCGGACGCGGGTCGCGCGCTCCAAGTCGGCGGGACACGGCGGAGGCGGCGACGGTAAGCGAGGACCGTCGAGCGCGGCTCAACAGCTTATGAGATCCGCTGATTATTAGATCAAATATAGGTCGGGCAAGTTATTCTGAATTGATGCCCTTGCGTGACTATTGTCCTTTCGCGCCAGGCGGCGGCGCCCTCTCGCTGCCCATTTTTCCTTTTCTCAAGGGTGGCGGTGCTGACCGCTCCTCCTGATCCGTTAGCAGCAAGGCGTAAAACCATATGAATGCTCAATCATCGACCAGCGGCACAGGCAGACGGCGGGGCATCGTCCTGATAGCCTCCATCCTCCTTCTGGCGCTGATCGCGGCCTTGATCCTGTTTCGGTCTGGCGGACAGGACGATGTGCCGGTGCTTCGCGTGGGCAACCAGAAGGGGACGACGCGCGCCGTAATGGAAGCATCGGGGGCGCTGAAGGATCTGCCCTATCGCATCGAATGGTCGGAATTCCCCGCGGCGCAGCACCTGCTGGAGGCGCTGACGGCCAATGCAACGGATGTGGGCCTGGTGGGCGACGCGCCCTTCCTGTTTTCCTATGTCGGTGGATCGCCGCTGAAGGTGATTTCGGTGGCAGCCCTTGGCCGCAACGGCGAGTCCGTCGGCATATTGGTGCCCAAGGCGTCCCCGATCCGTTCGATCGCCGACCTCAAGGGCAAGAAGATCGCGACGGGCAAGATTTCCATCGGCCATTATCTGCTGCTCCGCGCGTTGGAGAAGCAAGGCCTGACGACGCGCGACATTCATCCCGTCTATCTGCCGCCCAATGATGCGCTAAGTGCCTTTTCGGCCGGATCGATCGATGGATGGGCGACCTGGGCGCCATTTCTGGACGCGGCGCTGCTTCAGGGGAAGGCGCGCATATTGGTGGACGGGCAGGGCCTCGTGACGGGATATGGCTATCATGTCGCCACCCCCGACGCGATCCGGGACAAGGCCGGGTTGTTGCGTGATTTCACCCGGAGAGTCGCGCGCGCCTACGCCTGGGCCAACACGCATGAGCGCGAATATGGCCTGGCGCTGGCCAAGGCCACGGGCCTGCCGGCGGACGTCGCGCAATCCTTTGCCCGGCGCAATAATCCGCACAGCGTCGCGTTCAGCGACACGCTGGTCGATGACGCCCGCCAGGTGGTGACGACCATCGCCAAGGGGCAGGGAGCCGCCATTCCCCAGCGTGACGTGCGGGACGCTTTCGCGACCGACTTGCTCGTCCCTTGAGCGGAAAGCCGGCGCTGGCGCGCGTCGTTCGCCATAGTGTCGATCCGCGCGCGGTTGCCGGCGATCAGAGCGTCTGGACCGTTTCTCGCGCAAGCTCGGCGAGCCGGTACGCCGCCTTGTCCAGCTTGTCGCCCGTGCGCAATATGGCAGCGACGCGGGGGAGTTGGGGCAGGCGCTCATGTTCGAGCGCTTCGCCGTCGGCCAGGAACAGATGGGTGCGGCACGTGATGCCAAGCCCGGCGCCCACCGCTGCCTTCAGCGTGGCGAGGTTGGGCGTTTCCACCGTGATCCGCCAGTGCAACCCGGCATTTTCCAGTTCCCGGATCGCTGCCTCGCGGAAGCGGCAGGGTTCTTCCAGCACGGCCAGCGGAATCACCTCGCGCTCGGCCAGCGCGCTGTCGCCATACCAGCTCATCGGCGCCACCGTCACCGCATGCGGATCATTGGGCGCGGCAAAGCCCAGCACGATGTCCAGCTCGCGTCGTTCCAGCAGCGTCTGAAGTTCCGCGGTCCCGGCAACCCGCGCGTAGATTTGCGCGTCCGGATGGAGTTCGGCGAAGCGCGACAAAAGGCCACTGAGCAGGGTGTCGGCGAAATCCTGCACCATGCCGATGCGGGCGGGACCGGCAAAGCGACCGGCGCTGACCGCGGCCACCGCCTCGTCATGAAGCGACAGGACGCGCCGCGCATAGTCGAGCAGAACGTCGCCGGCAGAGGTGAGATTGAGCCGTCGCCCTTCGCGCAGGAACAGCGTCTGCTGAACCAGTTCCTCCAGCCGCTTGATTTGCAGGCTGAGCGCCGATTGCGTGACGAAGACCTGTTCCGATGCGTTCAGCATCGACCCGGTATCGACGATGGCAACGAAACTGCGCAGAAGATTGGTAGGCAGATTGACGGGCATGAACAGCCTCATGAATGAAGGGGAGGCCCTTATCATCGCGACTTATATGTCAATCAATTTAATAGAGATTTAGTCGGGGAAGAAAAAACTATCCCGAAACGATCTGCCGTTCGAAAAGCACGGTTTTCCGCGCCTGCCTGAGGTTCGGGGATCCAGTTCGGCGATATATGAGCGCCCCTCATGGATCGGCTGAGCATAACTTAATTGATTTGGTAGAGAAATGCTGGTGGGCTCTTCCTCCTGACTAGAGGGCGAGTGCATGACGGTTTTGACATTGGATCGACGAGGACAGGAGCCGGCCACGACCCAGCGCTTCTCGCTGGCGCGGCTGGGCGGCCGATGGCTGTCGCCGGTGCTGCTGCTATTGTTGTGGGAACTGGGATCGCGCACCGGGCTGATCCCCGAGCGGACGCTGGCGGCGCCGTCCGCCGTGATCGGCACGCTGGCCGGGATGCTGCTGTCGGGCGAATTGCCGTCCAACCTACTGGTGTCCTTTGCCCGAGTCGCGGCGGGCCTGCTGATCGGGGTCGGCCTTGGGCTTGGCCTCGGTCTCGTCGCCGGCCTTTCGCGTGCCGGGGAAATGGCGGTCGATCCGCTGATGCAGATCAAGCGCACCATCCCGGTGCTGGCGCTGACGCCGCTGTTCATCGTCTGGTTCGGGATTGGCGAAACGCCCAAGATCGCCCTGATCGCCTTCGCGTCCGTCTTTCCGGTCTACCTTAATCTTTACAGCGGCATCCGCAGCGTCGACCTGCGGCTGCTGGACGCGGCCAAGAGCTTTGGCCTCAGCCGTGCGGAACAGATATGGCATGTCGTGCTGCCGTCCGCGCTGCCCTCGCTGCTGGTGGGGCTGCGCTATTCGCTGTCGGTCGCGATCCTGGTCCTGGTCGTCGCCGAACAGATCAACGCTTCCGCGGGGCTCGGCTACCTCATCAACAATGCCCGCGATTTCATGCGGACCGACATCATCGTGGTGTGCCTCATGGTCTACGCCATTCTCGGACTGGGCGCGGACTGGCTGGTCCGTGCCGTCGAAGCCCGCGCCCTGATCTGGCGCCCCAGCATAGTGGAGCAATGAAGATGGACGCTCGTCGTGGATTTTCGCTTTTGCAAAGCGCCGCCGCCCCTGCCGATCTGCCGCATCCCGAACCTGTCGTAAGGCTGCGTAATTTCGTTCGCCGTTTCGGCGCGAACAGGATCATCGATGGGCTGGACCTGGACATCGCGCCCGGGGAGTTCATCGCGCTGCTTGGTCGATCGGGGTCGGGCAAGACCACGCTGCTGCGCACGCTCGCCGGGCTGGACGAGGTGCGCGGCCAGGATGTCGAAGTGCCGACGTCGCGCGCCGTGGTGTTCCAGGACGCGCGGCTGCTGCCGTGGAAGCCGGTGTGGAAGAATGTGGCGCTGGGCCTGAGAGGCGACCGGCCACGCGACCGCAGCGAGGCGGCGCTCAAGGAAGTGGGGCTTGGCCATCGGCTGGATGCATGGCCGCTGACGCTGTCGGGTGGCGAGGCGCAGCGCGTGGCGCTCGCCCGTGCGCTGGTGCGCGAGCCGCAACTGCTGCTGCTGGACGAGCCCTTCGCCGCGCTCGACGCGCTGACCCGTTATCGCATGCATGATCTGGTGCTGTCGCTCTGGCGCGCGCACCGGCCTGCCGTGCTGATCGTGACCCATGATGTCGAGGAAGCGATCGCGCTTGCGGACCGCGTGCTGGTGCTCGACAAGGGCCGCATCGTCGCGCAGGAGCGCATCACCGCGCCGCGCGGCGAGCGTTCCGGCCTGTCGGCGCGGCTGCGCGACAAGCTGCTCTCCTATCTGGGCGGCGACGACCATGGGACAAGCGTGCTGCCCTTCGCGCCCATTGTCGAGGCGGCCGAATGAATGCCGTCACCGCGATAGACCGGCCCGTCAATATCGCGCGGCTGCGCGGCTTCGTCACCGCCTTTGCCGAGCTGCTGGCGGCGACCCGCGATGAACAGGCGATATTGGAAAGCGGCGGCGCCCTGCTTAGCCGATTGATCGCGGAAGATGATTGGTTGCCCGAAGAATTCACTCGTGCGCATCCGGACCGTTACCAGCAATATCTGCTGCATTGCGACAGCCGGGAGCGGTTCAGCGTCGTGAGTTTCGTCTGGGGTCCGGGCCAGTCGACGCCGATCCACGACCACGGCGCCTGGGGGCTGGTCGGCGTGCTGCGCGGCACCGAAAAGGTCGAGCGCTTCCGCCGCCTTCCCGCCGGCGGCCTGGTCGCGGACGGCGTGGATTATCTGCACCAAGGGGCGGTCGATGCCGTATCGCCGCGCATCGGGGACATCCACCGCGTGACCAACGGCCTCGCGGACCGGCCGTCCGTCAGCATCCATGTGTATGGCGCCAATATCGGCGCGGTCGAGCGGGCGACCTACGCCGCCGACGGCACGCCCAAGACCTTCATTTCGGGATATGCCAGCAGCGTCATCCCCAACCTCTGGGACAGATCGAGAAACGCATGACAACCGACACGCTGGCCGATGAATTGGTGGATCGCGCGAGCGAACGCCCGGTGATCGTCACCCCCCGGGATATCCGTCGCGCGCTGCTGGTCGGCAGCGAGATCGCGCTGATCGACGTGCGCGAGGAACATGAATTCGCGCAGGGCCATCCGTTGTTCGCCGCGCAGATCCCGCTGCGGCGGATCGACGACGAGGCGCGGTGGCGCATTCCGCGGCTCGACACGCCGATCATCGTCTATGACAATGGCGAAGGCCTGGCGCGCAAGGCGGCGGTCCGCTTCGAGGCGCTCGGCTACACCGACGTGCGCGAACTGGACGGCGGCCTGTCGGCCTGGCGCGATGCGGGTTACGAGTTGTTCGAGGACGTGAACAGCTATTCCAAGGCGTTCGGCGAACTGGTCGAGCATCGCCGCCATACGCCTTCGCTGACGGCGGAAGAGGTGCAGGCGCTGATCCGCGAGAAGGCGGACATCAAGATACTCGATGCGCGGCGCTATGACGAATATCACACCATGAGCATCCCGACCGGGACCAGCGTGCCGGGCGCCGAGTTGGTGCTGCGCGCCCGGACGATCGCGCCTGATCCCGACACCACCATCATCGTCAATTGCGCGGGCCGCACCCGATCGATCATCGGCACCCAGTCGCTGGTCAATGCGGGCCTGCCGAACAGGATCTTCGCATTGCGCAACGGCACGATCGGCTGGACGCTGGCAGGGCAGGAACTGGAAACCGGCCAGACCCGCGCTGCGCCGGAAATCGACAACCGATCGGCCGAGGAGGCGCGCGCCCATGCGCGCGACGTCGCCTATCGCGCCGGGGTGAAACGCATCGGCTGGGATGAACTGGAGCAGCTGAAGGTGGATACCGGGCGTACCCTTTATCTGTATGACGTCCGCCAGCCGCGCGAATATGAAAATGGCCATCTGCCCGGCTTCCGCAACGCGCAGGGCGGCCAGCTGGTGCAGGAAACCGATCATAACGCGCCGGTGCGTGGCGCGCGCATCGTGGTTGCCGACGATCTGGGTCCACGCGCCGACATGACCGCATCCTGGCTCGCGCAGCTAGGCTGGGACGTCCATGTGCTGGATGTCGACTGGTCCGCCGTGATCCTGGAAAAAGGGGCCGATGGCGCGCCCCCGCCGCGCGGGCCGGAGGGGCGGTACAAGCGGCCCTATGAAGGCACGGACAACAAGGCCGCCGCCATGCAGGCCTATCTTGATTGGGAATATGGCCTGGTCGCCCAGCTGGAGCGCGACGGCACCCACGGGTTTTTCGTCATCTGATCAAGCAATGCCCTCGTCATGCCAGCCTTCGCTGGGTGACGAAAGAAACAACAATTCGTCGAGCAAGGAGTTTTCCATGAGCGTCAAGTTCATCGGCTATATCGGCTTCAACAACGGTTCCGAAACCAAGGCGGCGGTGCGCAGCCGCGCGCTCGACAAGGACTATGTCGAGGCAGCGGCCAGGGCGCAGGAAGAAGGCGGCTTCGACCGGGTGCTGATCCCGTTCGGTTCCAACAGTCCGGAAAGCCAGATCGTCGCGGCCCATGCCGCCGCCATCACCGCGAAGCTGGGCTTCCTGGTCGCCCACCGGCCCGGTTTCACCCAGCCGACCGTCGCGGCCCGGCAGCTCGCGACGCTGGATCAGTTGTCGGACGGGCGCGTGGCGGTGCACATCATCACCGGGGGCGCGGACGAGGAAATGGCCCGGGACGGCGACACAAGGACGGTGAAGGCGGAGCGCTACGCCCGCACGGACGAATATCTCACCATCCTGCGACAGGAATGGACGGCGGCCCAGCCGTTCGACCATCAGGGGAAATTTTATGACGTCAAACAGGCGTTCAGCGCGGTGAAGCCGGACAATCTTCCCGTTTTCTTCGGCGGATCGTCGGCCGAGGCGATCGACGTCGCCGGGCGCCACGCCGATGTCTATGCGCTGTGGGGCGAGACGTTGGAGGCGGTGCAGGACACGGTGCGCCAGGTGCGGCGTTCGGCCGCGCGCCATGGCCGCGACCCGGGCTTTTCGCTGTCGCTGCGCCCGATCGTCGCCGATACCGAAGAAGCCGCCTGGAAGCGCGCGGCCGAGATCGAGGAGCAGGTGCGGGAGAACCGGATTGCTGCGGGCCTGCCGATCAGCGGCCATCGTCCGCCCAACGCCGGATCGCTCCGGCTGCTGGAAGCGGCGAGCGCCAACCGGCAGGACAAGAGACTGTGGACCGGCGTGGCGGCGCTGACCGGCGCGGCGGGCAACAGCACAGGGCTGGTCGGGACGCCCGAGCAGATCGCCGACGCCATGCTCGATTATTATGAGATCGGTATCGATCATTTCCTGATCCGCGGCTTCGATCCGCTCGGCGACGCCATTCTCTACGGGCAGGAACTGCTGCCTGTGGTCCGCCGCAAGGTGGCGGAGCGGGACAAGACCGGTCTCGCGCTGGCAGGCTAGAGCGCGGCGGTCGCGAGGCGCCGGGCCATGCCATCTATCACCATTCTTCGTGATTGACCCGGCAACTCTCATTGGCGGCGATCGCTGGCCGCCGCCACAAAGGGAGGCCGGCGCGAAGGAGACGACCATGGCAACGACGATCGACGACACGCTCAAGGCACGTTGCGCCGCCCTTCTCGCGGAGCGGGAGCAGAGCTGGACGCCGGCGCAGATTGAGGCCAATGCCCTTCAGCGCCAGCGTCTGCGCGACCGCTTCAATCCTGCCGCCGTTGCGCAGCCGGGCGCGGTGCTGCCGCCGATCTCCTTCACCGAAGTCGACGGCGGCATCGTGACGCTGGACGAAATCACGGCGCAAGGCCAGGCGCTGATCGCCTTCGTCCGCTTCGCCGATTGCCCGGCCGAGAACATTGCCTGGTCCCATTATGTTCGGACGCTGGTGCCGGGCCTCCAGGCGGGGCATAGCGTTGCTGGCGCTGAGCCCGCAGCCGACGCACCTGCTCAAGGCGATCAAGCTGCGGCATGACCTGCCTTTCGCCGTGGCGACCGACACGGACAATCGGCTGGGCCGGCTGCTCAAGATCATCTTCCAGCCCGACGACCGGCCCAACCCGCCGCCCGCCGGATGGATCGGCGAAACGACCGGCACCAACAGCTGGGAACTGCCGCAGCCGTCCTTCCTGCTGCTTGACCCGGGCCGCGAACTCCGCTGGCTGCACGTCAGCCCGGACTGGCTTGACCGTCCTGAAGCGGACGCCGTGCTCGACGCCGTCGACCGGCATCGCGGCCGTCCTTCCTGAATTGTCCCGGCCATCTGCACCGGGAGAATCGAATTCTTTCGGATTCAGAAATGAAGTTACGAAATATATCTGAACAATCCTCGATGCTACATTGATGGCTTCTAAAATGGGGATTGACATAAAAAGGTATCTGATAAGGTTTCAAGAAATACTCATGAGATATGAGGCGCGCGACAATATAGGCCTGCACTATGACTCGACAGGAGAGTCTGGCAAACAGGAGTGCGAATATGTCCACCGCCACAGCCAACCCCCTCCATGATAATGATCTGAGCGCGATCGATGTGCGTCCCTTGCAGCCGACCATCGGCGCCGAAATTCACGGCATCGATATCGCCACGCCGCTGACCCCTGCGCAGCGCGATGCGATCCGCGCCGCGGTGTTGAAATATAAGGTGCTGTTCTTCCGCGACCAGCAGTTGGACAATGACAGTCACGCCGCCTTTGCGCGTGAATTCGGCCCGCTCTATACCCACCCCAGCACCACCCACGATCCCAAGATCACGCCGATCCACAATATCGCCGCGCGCGACAACGCCCGGTACGAAAAGCGGCAGGCAGGCCAGATCAAGGCGGGCGACGCCTATCATAGCGATACGAGCTGGCGGCTGGTGCCCACCTGGGGCGCGGTGCTGCGCGCGGTCGACCTGCCGCCGGTCGGTGGCGACACCGTCTGGGTCGATGCGCATCTGGCCTATCAAGGGCTGTCGGATGAGCTGAAGGCGCGCCTGGAAGGGCTGCATGTCACGCATGACTTTCGCGCGGCGCTTAACGCCGACGGCCATGATTATCCGATCGTCGCCCATCCAGTGGTGCGCACCCATCGCGAGACGGGCGAGAAGATCCTGTGGGTGAACCTGACGCAGAAGCCGCAGATCCTGGGCGTCGAACTGTCGGAAAGCCGGGAACTGATCGACGAGATCCTGCGCCAGTATAAGCGTCCCGAATATCAGGTGCGCTTTTCCTGGAAGCCGGGCTCCGTCGCTTTCTGGGACAATCGCGCCGCGGTCCATTATGCTGTGCGCAACTATGGCGACTATCCGCGCCTGCTCCATCGTGTGCTGATCGCCGATGAGACGCTGTACGCGGATCTTTGACGGTGACGGCCGGCCCGGTGGCAAGCGATGCAGTCAACGGCTTCGCGCCCCGGTTCGGGCGTTTGCCATGGATAGTGGGCAGCGTTGCGCTGCTCCTTGTGCTGGCGCTTCTGGGCTGGCGTCTGGTCGGGGGAGGGGCTGCCGGCGCGGCTCCGCCCACCCTTGTCGTCGGCGACCAGCGGGGCGGGGCTCACGCCTTGCTGGAGGCGGCCGGGGAACTTGACGATGTGCCCTACAAGATCAAATGGGCCCTGTTTCCGGCGGCCTCGCCCCTCCTCGAAGCGTTGGATGCAGGGGCCATCGACATTGGCGGCATAGGCGGCGCGCCCTTCGCCTTTGCCTACGCCAGCGGCGCGCGGATCAAGGCGGTGGCGGCCTATCGCCCGTCCGGAATCCAGGCGGGCAAGGCGTCCGCTATCTTGGTACGCAAGGGGTCGCCGATCCGCACGCTCGCTGATCTGCGCGGCAAGCAGGTGGCGACGATCCGGGGATCGGCGGGCCAGGACCTGGTGCTGCGCCTGCTGGAACGGGCGCGCATCGACCCGCGGACCATCCGCTGGACCTACCTTCCCAATGGCGAGGCGAAGGCCGCGCTCGCAACCGGCGCGATCGACGCCTGGTCGACCTGGGGCAGCTATGTCGGCATAGCCGTGCTGGAGGATGGCGACCGCATCCTGGCCGATGGCGGCAATTTGCCGACCGGCGTCGGCTTCTACGCTGCCGGTGATGCGGCGATCAATGCCAAGCGGGCGCTGTTGGCCGATTATGTCGCCCGGTTGGCGCGCGCCCGCGCCTGGGGAGAGCGCCATACCGACGATTATGCGCGGGTGCTGGCCAAGGAAACCGGGATACCGTTCGAAGTGGCGCGCTTTACGGTCGCCGCCAATGTGGGGAAGGCCGTGCTGATCGACCCACAATTGGTTCGCGAACAGGCGAAGATTTTCGAGCGCTACCAGGCTGCGGGCATCATCACCGAAAAGCCCAACGCGGATCAAGGTTATGACCCAACTTGAACACCGCATTCCATAAATATATTCATAATCAATAGGTTGTTCGAACGAGCAAGATCCTTAGCACCACATGGGAGCTTTGCGCGTGAGGGCAGCTTATGCGGTTGGATTTTCGTGGATGTTGGCTGGCA